>JAGCNO010000026.1 GCA_017645905.1 Prevotella sp.
GATTGTCGTCACTAAGGTTTATGGCGAGGAGATTATGGCCGACGAAATCTTCGGCGAGTTCAAGTTCACCATCAGCATCGGTCAGTCCAGCTTCGACCCGAACGACCAGATGGCTGAGCTTATCGCTCCCGAATACTTTGCTAACTGCGCAGCCGGTGGCATTCCTGAAGGCTTCTTCGTGCTGTTCGGAACAGAGGAGCGTCCTGGAGGCACAAGCTATGGCAGTGGTCCCCGTATGTTCGACTTCGGTGAAGGTGGTGACTTCACCAAGGGTCTCTACTTCCGCGAGGGTTATGCCGAGTATGGCTCTACTGAGGGCTACGACCTGTACTTGGAGGCCGGCAAGAAGTATGTCATCTCGTTCAACAGCGCCATGTGGAAGGACAACGGTGCTACGCTCGACCTGAAGATCTTCAGCAAAGACAACACTGATGAAGCTCTGCTCACTCAGACCGTGCAGAACAAGCCCAATGTAAACGGTGGTACTGGTGCCGTTAGCGGTTCTACCAAGACCTCTATCGAGTTCATCCCTGAGGCTACCGGCAACTACATCGTCCGCTGGGATCGTCCGGGATTCAACGAGGTGGTTATCGCTAATGCCAAGGTGACCTATATGCCCGATATTCCAGGTCTGGAGTACATCATGCTGCTGAACAACGCACTGGAAAGCGCCAAGAGCACACTTGCCGCTAACGAAAGTGACCGTTATCAGGGCGAGGCTTACAACGCTCTGCAGGCTGCCATCTCGAAGTATGAGGGAGAAATGGGTTCTTACACCAATCCTTCGCAGTTCCAGGATGCAGCAGCTGCTCTTGAGACTGCCGCAAATGCTCTGAAAGACCATCACGCTAACTGCGACGAGTACGACACTCTGATTAAGAAGGCCATCGACATTGTTCGTCAGAACGAGATGCCCGACGGAGATCCCGCCAAGGCTACCAAGTTCACCAAGACCGAACTGTTTGCACAGCTGAAGGACATTGTGGCCAAGTATCACGGCAGCTCACAGTGGCAGAACATGAACGAGGATCCCGAAGGTGAGGCCCAGTGGCAGCTCTTCTACGAGTACGACGTGCTGACCGACGACGCACAGATTGCTGCTGCCGTTGCCGAGCTGAAAGACATCGTTAACACCACCAGCCTGCTCTTCACCATAGGTCCCTCGGGTCCTGAGAATGCACCCAATGGCAATGGTAGAGCTACCGGTGTGGCCGTGCTCATCGAGCGTCTGCGCCTCGGTGCTGAGGCCCTGAAGGGTCTGCCCGGCGTGTCCGAGACCGATGCCGACATCGTAGCTGCCAACAATGCTCTCTACGACGACGACGCTCTCGCAGAGAAGCTGCAGCAGCGCATCAAGGCCCGTGTCTACAACGACCTGAACAAGGAACAGCCCACCGTATTCCAGGAAATCGTGAACGAGGAGACCCTCGAGACCACCACGGAGCCCGTCGACATGACAGTATACGTGAAGAACCCCAACGTTTATAAGCTGAGCGATAATGCAGACTTCACCGACGAGTCAGTTCCCGGCTGGAGTACCCCCGATGGCTTCAACCGTCCTGGCTTGACTCCTGGATGGGGTGCATGGCAGGGTACTTCCGAGATTGCCCAGGATGCCATGTTCCAGACATGGGGTAGCAGCTATCGTGTGGAGCAGACCCTCGTTGACCTGCCCATCGGTATTTACACCGTGAAGTTCGCTTATGGTGAGCGCAACAATGGCGATGCTGGCGTGTTTGAGGACAGCTACTCCTTCGTATATGGCACCGATGGCGAAATCATTCAGAGCCCCTTCATTGATGTCAGCAGTAATGGCGAAGACATGTTCATTCCTGGAATCGGACAGGCATTCCCGCTCGTATCCAGCGACATCCAGTGCGCTATCATCAGCGACATCGCCGTTTCCGACGGACAGCTCACCATTGGTGTGAACGCTGGTCCCAGCTCACATACCTTCTTCAACGAGGTGCGTGTGCTGATGACTGCTCCGCTGCCTGGATATGTCTATCCCAAGCTGCCTGAGACCCTGAGGGGTGACGTGAACGGCGACGGTAAAGTCGACGTGGCCGACATCTCGGGTGTCATCAGTCACATGGCTGGTACTGCCGACTATGGCATTGCTGCCGACGTGAACAGTGACGGTTCAGTCGACGTGGCCGACATCTCGGCTATCATCACCATCATGGCCCAGAACGCACGCCGCCTGGCCGGTCTGCCCGTCATCGACGAGGAGTAAACAATCCCTGGGACAGACTCACATATCTGCCCAAAGCAATCCCTGACACGGATGCCACCCCAAGTGGTGTCCGTGTCTTGTTTCACCCTCGGTAGGGGCAGACCCCCGTGTCTGCCCGCACCATCCTGACACAATAAATAAAAAAAAGGAAACGGACACTCTTGCAACTCTCAACTTTTCTTTTTACCTTTGCACCGAAATTAAAAGACTTGCTATGTCCATGAAACAGTATTACTCAAAAATCCTCCGTGGCCTCTGCCTGCTCTGCTTGCTCTGTGCCACTACGTTCACCATGAACGCCCAGCAGCGCCGGCCCATCGACGCCCAGCACCCCATGTGGTTTATCCATGTTGACGTGTGGTACAAGGCTGACCCACAGAAAATCATCGACCTCATCCCAGAGGACATCCGGCCCTACGTGTGCCTGAACCTCTCCCTGTCGTGTGGCTACGACACGGACAGAAACCGCTACAAGATGCCACAATACGCGTTCCAGACCTACAAGTCATGGGGTACGGTGTGCCAGAAGAACGGCGTGTGGTTCTCGTGCCAGCCCGCTTCGGGAGGACATACCCACATACAGGACTACGACATGGTGACCTTCGAGTATTTCTTCAAGAAGTTCCCCAACTTCCTGGGCTGGAACTACGCCGAGCAGTTCTGGGGCTTCGACGCGAGCGGCGACAAGTCGTCGGCCACGCAGACCGGCCGCTGGGCACTCTTCGGCCGTCTGGTGGAGATGTCTCACCAGTATGGCGGTGTGCTCACCGTCTCGTTCTGCGGCAACATCTGGAGCCACCCCCTGAACCCTATCGGAGAGCTCAAGCAGAACAGCAAGTTTCTGCAGGCCTGCAAGAACTATCCAGAGAACATGCTATTCTTATATAAATATACCACCTCGTCGTGCTTCTACAACAACGAGAGCGTCTCCTGGGGACCCTTCATCAGCGGACTGACCAAGGCCTACGGCGTGCGTTACGACAACTGCGGATGGAACGGTGCCATGGACGACATCATGGGCGAGGGCAAGTGTGTCTATCCCGCCGCCGCTGGCATCGGCACGGTGATGGAGCAGACCTGCGTCAACGGCGGCTCCGTGTGGGACGGTCCTGAGCTGACATGGAACCGTGAGTGCATGTACGAGAGCGGACAGACCACCGTCGACGGCTATAAGCGCCGCAACTGGGCGCGCTTCGCCAACATGAACGGCGTCTGGATAGACATGTTCCGAAAGATTATCGACGGCACTATGTATATCCCCACACGCGAGGAAGTGGTGGGGAAGACTAAGATTGTCATCATCAACGACAAGACCAGCGGCAGCGACGAGGAAAAGTATGCCACCTGGGGCTCGCTCTACGACGGCTTATATAAGCAGACGGACCCCATGAACAAGGGCAACGGACAGTGGATGAACAACTACTGCTACTTCAAGTCTACGGGACGCTACGGTGCCATCCCCATGGTGACAGGTCTCTATGATGACGCGGCTAAGGCTATCCCCGTGCAGGTCAAGAAAAGCGCCTACACCTCTCGCTGGGGCACTCAGACTCAGACCAAGAAGATCAGCGACTTCCAGACACAGTATCCCAAGGTGTCGACCGGCGACCTCTACGTCAACCGCTACCGCAACCAGCTTGTCACCTATAACCCACACTCCTACCTCAACGGCAAGCTGCGGGCTGAAGCCGTCATCCCTCTGGAGTACAACACCTGCGACACGCTGGAGCTGAAGTACGGCAAGCTGTCGAGTGGAGTGGTACGCGAATATGCCGACCACATCGACTTCTACCTGAACAACTATCGTGCCGGAACATGGACGTATGCCGGAAAGAACTATAACGACACCGTCACGATGTCGCTCGACACGATTATCATACGTGGCTGCACGGCACAGCCCACTATCCAGCTCACCAAGCACTCTTCGGCCAAGAACTATTCCAGCACTACCGCCACGCAGAAGTATGGGACAGCCACTGGTATCGACACCATCGTCGTGCGCCACTGCGGTGCTCTCGACCTCACCGTCAACTGCTCCGGCGATGCCGACCGTTCGGACAAGACCGACGCCATCGAGCTCAAGCCTCTGGATATTCCCAAGCAGCCTGAGTCCTGGCGAGGAGAAATCCTCATCGAGGCCGAGGACATGGACTTCAAGAACGTGAAGAACTGCTGCACCGACCAATACGGCCAGTATCCTAACGTCATCGGTCATTCGGGCAACGGCTTCGTCGATATGGGCACGAATAGTGGCGGCGCCCTGCGTCACCAGCTCAAGCTCGACAGCAATCAGGCGGGCGACTACGTGCTCTCCGTGCGCTACACCTGCACCTCGAAGGAGGGCAACATCAGCCTCACCGTCAATGGCACAACCACCAAAGTGAATAGCACGAAGACAAAGACCAACGAGTGGCGATATGTAAGCATTGAGGCTACGATGAACGAGGGCACCAACGACTTCGTCATCCTGAACTCCAGCTCGTTGCCCATGTATATCGACCAGATAAGCTATCGCCCGAAAGACGTCGCTCCGATGACCTACTTCATTTCTGTACAAGACAATGAAGGCGGCTCCATCACCCCCGACAAGGTGGAGGCCGCAGAGGGCGACACCATAACGCTTGAAATACACCCCAATAAGGGCTTCGAACTGACGGAGCTGCGACTGGTGAACTCGGTGTTCTACACCTTAGGGAAGACCTTCTCACTGCAAAACGGAGACCTCTTCGAAGCTCCCGATGCTCCGAATGATGGCAAACAGCATCTCTGCTTCATCATGCCCAACGACAATGTCACGCTCCAACCCGTATACGAAGAGAAGGGTGTCACTTATCAGCTCAACTTTGAGACCGTCGTTGCAGGTACCATGCCTCCGGGCTGGCGCTGCGTACAGGAGAATAACGAGGTGCACGAATATCCCAACTCCTACAGCCAAGGTGCCCGCACCATGAACGGCTTCAACGGCCATCAGGGCAAGGCCATCTACTGGCGCGACGGCGTTGCCGAGTATGGCCGCCAAGACGCTTACCAGCTGAATCTGGAGCCTGGCGAATACATTCTCTATTACTCTATGGCTGCATGGAAGAGCTCGCCGAAGTACAAGGCACAAATTCTCAACTTCTCAAGCGGCGAAGCAATTGCCACATCGGCATCCACGACGGCCACGCCCAATGCCAACGGCTCTACGTCGGCCAGCGTGACTTCGGCCACGCTGTATGAGCTGCCCTTCACCGTCACCACAGCCGGACGCTACGTCATCAGTTTCCAGAATCAGGATGCCGTCGGCGGCTTCGACGAGTTCCTCCTGCTGGAGTGCAAGGTGAAAGAGGTGGAGCCCGAATTCATTGAAGGTGACGTCAATGGCGACGGTGCGGTCGACGTGGCCGACATCTCGGCTATCATCGGTGTCATGGCTGGTTCGGAAACTTACGAGCGTGCCGACGTGAATGGCGACGGCGCAGTCGACGTGGCCGACATCTCCTCCGTCATTTCCATCATGGCTGCTAATGCCAGACGACAGATAATCCATGAACCTTAAACCATTATTTCACGCCCTTGCCGGAGCCTCCCCTTCTGGGGGAGGTTGGTGGGGGCTTGTGCTTGTCCTGGCCTGTGTCCTCCTTCCTTGGCGGACACAGGCTCAGGATGTTGTGTTCAGCCATGAGCACGGGTTTTACGACGAACCTTTCTCCCTGACCATTGACGCCGATGTGGAGGGCGACGCCGTCCTACGTTACACACTCAACGGTACCGAGCCAACGGAGGCCAGCCCAGCCTATGACGGCACGCCACTGACTATCAGCGGCACCACTATCATACGTGCCGCCATCTTCGACGGCGACTTGTGCCTCACGCCCGTCACCACCGCCACCTATCTCTTCATCAACGACATACTCAAGCAATCGAATACTCCCGAGGGCTATCCTGACACTTGGGGGCGCTACTGTCAAATCAGCGGCACGGCAAAGGCCGACTACGAGATGGACCCGGAGATGACCAACGACCCTACCCTGCGTCCGAAAATCATCGAGGGTCTGCAGTCGCTGCCCGTCTTGAGCATCGTCACCGACCCTGACAACCTCTTCAGCCATGAGAACGACTCCGTGCGCGGCGGCATCTACATCTTTACCGGCCCGCCCGTAGGCGATGATACCGGACACGGATGGACACGTCCGGCCAGCGTAGAACTTATTGAGGCTCCCCTATCATCCACGGAAGACACTTTGGAAAACGGTTTCTCCGTCAACTGCGGCCTGCGTCTCCACGGTGGCCACGGGCGTCTGGCTGAGAAGAATCCCAAGCACTCCTTCCGCCTGGTGTTCAAGGAGAAGTACGGTCCCAAGACGTTGAAGTACCCGCTCTTCGGCGACGACCAGCCCGCCAAGTTCGACCAGCTCGTGCTGCGCTGCCACTTCGGCAACTCCTGGCAGCACTGGGACGAGAATAACCGCAAGAAGGCGCAGTACACCCGCGACGTATGGGCCCGCCGCATGCAGAACCGTCTGGGTCGCACCAGCGTCAACGCCCTCTACGTCAACCTTTTCCTCAACGGCATGTACTGGGGACTCTACAACATTGCCGAGCGTGTCGACGACCAGTTCGGCAAAGACCACATCGGCGGCGAGAAGGCCGGTGTCGACGTCATCAAGATTGAGGAGAGCGGCGGCAACCACATCGAAAACAGCGAGGGAACCCTCAGCGCCTGGCTGCGCATGACGAGGCTGGCCGGCATGGTCGGCGGCTCTTATTCCTCGTTCCTTACAGGCGACGGCACCCTCATCACCTCACCCGAAGAGGCATACTCCGCACTCAGCGACTCCCTCCTCGATATTCCCGCCTTCATCGACTACATGCTCATCAACCAGTATGGCGGTAACACCGACTGGGACCACCATAACTGGTACGCCCTGCGCAGTAGCGGTGCCGACAGCAAGGGTTTCCGCTTTCTCTGCTGGGACTCTGAAGTTATCGAGGAGAACGTTAATGAGAACAACCTGAAGAAGAACAACGGCAACAGCTATCCCACCGGCATCTTCCATAACTTGCTGAACAACGAGAAATTTGCCCGCCAGTACCTGCGCCGCGCCAAGGAGCTGCTCGCACCAGAAGGCCTGCTGGGCGAGGAGAGCGTGGTCGAGCTATGGGACAGTCTGCACAGCGTCATAGCCAGTGCCCTCTATGCAGAAGCAGCCCGATGGGGAGACTATCGGCGCGACGTACACCAGTATACCTCCAAGGGACAGCTCTACACCGTCGACAACCAGTATGCCACCGAGCGCAACCGTCTGCTCACGCAGTATTTCCCCAAACGCTCGGACATCGTGCTGGGACAGATAACAAGCTTCGTGAACATCGACGACTTCGAGCCGCCAAAGGACTGGGAGAAGCTCACCTCAAAGCTGTTCTGCGAGTGGGACGGCAACGCTGCCGACTCCCAGCCCACCGGCAACGACGTCAACGTGGACTGGAACATGGGCGTAAACGCTGGTGGAGGCACAGCCGTCGCAGGATTCGGCAATGTTACTTGGAATCGCTATGCAGACCTCACCGACTACGAGAGCCTCGTGCTACGCGGCAGCGGCACAGGCCTCCGTGTACTGGCCAACCGCCTCGTGGACCACGGACCTTACAAGCAAATTGTAGTCAACATCGACGAAAACAGCCCATATTGGGACAACGACTACCAGAGCATCATTATGCCACTTGAAGACCTGGCCAACACCAATACCAACGAGGGCAAGGAGCGACAGGATGACTTCGTTCACTTGCACGTGCTGAAGGTGAACTGGAACGATAACGTGAACGTCAGTTCCGCCTGGCTCATTCCAAAGCCGAAGGTTGACATCACGGGCGACGTCAACAGAGACGGCACCGTCGACGTGGCCGACATCTCGGCCATCATCAGCGTCATGGCCGGGAGCGAGGACGTTTCGTCCGCATCCGCCGACGTGAACGGCGACGGCTCGGTAGACGTGGCCGACGTCTCGTCGGTCATCACGATAATGGCATCAGAATAATTATCCAATTCCCTCTCGTAGAAAGAACGGCTTATTCCCATAGAAAGAACGGCTTTTTCTACCAGAAAGAACGGCTTATTCTCATAGAAAGAACGGCTTTCTCTCTGTAGGGCATTTACTATGTCTTAAAGACCAGGCCCTTTGTAACAGACACTATGTTACGTCTCTTCAGCTGGGATTAAAATCCAGCTACACAGTAGCGGTGGGAACAGGCTTCTCTATTACCTTACCGTCAATGACTTCAAAGCGCTCGTTAAACTCCTCACGGGTGCGCTTCCAGCGGTTATGGCTCCAGAGCCATAGCTCGGGCTGACGGCGGATAGTCTCTTCGAGCATGCGGTGATAGATGTCGGTAGGCTCAAACTCGGCCATCTGTTCGGGATGGCGGGTGATAAGGCGGAACTCACACTCATAGTAACCACGGCGCAGACGGCGGATATCGATATAGACGATGGCCTGATGATTTTTGCGGGCTATGCGCTCTGTGCCCGTCATGACGGGAGTGTCGTGGTTGAGGAACTGACACCAATGGTGAATATTATTCCAATGAGGAACCTGGTCGCCGACGTAACCGATGACCGTAGCCTTGCCTTGGCGCTTGAACTCGATGGTCTTGCGAAGAATGTCTGTAAGGGCAATGCTGACAGCTCCCCAGCGCTGCCGAAGATGAATGAACAGACGGTCGAAAGCCTTGTTCTCCAAAGCGTGATAGAGCTGACCGCACTGGGCTTTAGGACTGACCCACATAGGCAGCGAGGCCACCCACTCCCAGTTGAAAGTATGCCCCATGAAAGCAGCCACGGGCTGACCGGCGTCGATGCTCTCGTTGACAATCTCAGCACCCTTGAACACAATGTGACGACGCATCTGAGCGCGGCTCATGGAAATCATCTTCACCGTCTCTACAAAATAGTCACAGAGAGAGTGATAGAAGCCACGTTCAATCTGAAGGATCTCCTCGGAGCTCTTTTCAGGGAATGACAACACGAGATTGCCGTGAACAACCGAGCGGCGATAGCCCAGCAGACGGTATACAAAGAAGTATAGCAAGTCGCTGAACAAATAGTGAATCCTAAAAGGAAGAAGCGACAAAGCGTACCAAAGGGCAAAGAGAAGATAATACATAAGGCCTGAAGAACGTTCCGGAAAAAAGTGGGGACAGAAAAAAGAACCGGGTCGTGATGCAAGTCACGGCCCGGATAATTAATTAGTTTTCAATCTTAGAAGCTGAGCCGTTAGGTGACGAAGAGTCACGAACGGTTAGATACCACTGACCATCACGACGAATAGGCTGGAGGTAGAGAGACGTAGTGTAGTCCTTGCCCTCAGCATTACGCGAGAACGTGAAGTTGAACTTCACCTGACAATCAGTCTCAGTACGGAAGCGGATGCTCTCAAAACGATAGTCCAAGACAGGGAATGTGCGGAAAATCTGCTCCTGACGAATAGCCATGTTTCGAGGCAAGGGCACAATACTCGAGTCGGGGTCAAGGTAGTAAAGCATGGCAATAGCATCGGAATACTCCTGATTCTTCAAGTGCTCAATGAACTCAGTAGAAAGCTGGTCAACGATGATGGTATCCTGAGAGTCGAGCGTCATCGTAGGAAGATTGATATCGACTGCGGTAGTGTCACCACCCTTCTTCTCGCCTGTGCAAGAGCAAAGGCAAAGAGGAATAGCAATAGCTGCCAGTGCAAGAATTCGAAGGTATTTGTATTTCATAATGCCTAAAGAGTTAATAATTAAAAGGGGTGCATAACATTGTATGCCATACACCCCTTTCTTAGTTATGAGTTTTGTCCTTTAGCAGGACAGAAACTGTTCAATGATTAGTTGCCGATCGTCGGGCCAAAGTGAACCTTGATGTAGTTCATGTTGGCGTTGTGGAAGTAACGGTCATTAGTGCGCTGGATGTTAGTTGTCTGCTCCCACTTACCAGTGGTGGTGATGTCACCCCAAGCATACTTAACAGTCACAGGAATAATGATGTCGAATCCACCGTAGTTGACGAGGTCGTTCGAGTAAGTGAAGGTCGTGCTGACAATATTACCGGCAGTACCGAGGGTATGGCTGATGCCAAGACCGTTGATAATGTCATTACGTCCGATGAAGCTCTCACTGCCATGGATGTTGGTCAGCATGTGGTCAACCATAGGCACAACGTTCATCTCATTCCAAGTGCTGGCGTAAGCGTCAGTGAAGTTCGGAGTGTAGACCCAGTTGTTCCAGTTGTAGAAGGCCTTGTTAGAGCCACGGTTGAACGAGCTACGATCCTGATCCATGTACTTGAAGCCATTCAGGTAGTTGAATCCATAAGGAGCAGTACGTCTCCAAGGAGCCTGGTTCCAGTTAGTGGAGGGACGATCGTTGTAGTCACCAGCCTTGGTCTTACCCTGGTAGTACTCAATCCACTCCTTCTGATCCTTCACCTGAGTGTAGTTACGCCAATCCATCGGGAAGATGCGACTGGGCGTACCAGTCTGGCTGCGGAACAGGTTGGTGTAAGTGATGGTGAAGGTGTTGTTACCAGCCACAGCATCCTCAACTGCGTTGATAGCAGCAGTCTGCCAAGGAGTCTGGAACTCGACATTCAGAGGACGCAGGAAGCGAACCACGAAGTCAGGATTGTTCAGCATCACGGGAACACCAGCAGGACGGTGGAAGAAGGTATGATACTCGGTCTCGGCGGGCAGGCTGGGACCATCAGCGGGAACATAGTTCATAGGTCCAGAGTAGTGCTTAGCCTCACCAGTCTGATAGTAGTTGTCAACATAGTCCGGACGAACGATGTAGTCCTGACCAGGATGACGCTCGGTAGCAACGGGGTTGACAGCGAGGATGCAGTCGCCCTCGAACAGGTTCAGGTGGCAGTGTACACTGAAGGGATTATCAGTAGCCTTGCTGTAACCATCCTGAGTGCCGCCGTTGTTCTCAGCGTAGCGACCAGCACGGTTGAGCAGATCCTGAGCGAACTTGCTGTTGAAATTGTAGTGAACGTTGACGTTCTCATTCAGACGGCCAGTACGATCGAGGTTAGCATACGGATAGCGGCTGTTCTCGGCCTGGTGTGTGTCATAGTTGTCAATCCAAGCGATGAGCTCACCATTCTGCATGTCAAAGTGCGTGTAGTTGTGCACAAGTGCATCGTCGGAAGTGCGAGGATCACCAGTCTTGTTCTCCCAAGAATCGGTGTAGTCAGCGTGGTTCTCAACATACTTGTAAGCGAAGAGATACTTACCGAGCTTGCCGATATGGCGCTTGCCAGTAGCCTCCTGAGCCCAAACGACGGTGTCAAGCGGGTTCTTGGTGTAGCAAACCTTGATCAGGTAACGGTCAGCATAGAACTTGTCGTTCTCCATAGTAACCTTGTGGTCACCACTTTCATCGACGCTTCCAGCAGCAGCACCGTTGTGCCAGTAAGGAGTACCCTCCTCAATGTCACCGAGCCAGTTCTTGGTGTAGAAGTACAGATCTCCGTGGAGCTCACCGAGCTTAGCCTTCTGGATACCGATGCGCTCAGCAGCATCAGCTGAACCTTCAATCTCACTATAGAAGAAGTCGAATGCCTTAGGATTGTTGCTGAGAGAAGCAGCCCAATCATACTTGGTCAGCATCTGCTGCAGATTCATCACGAAGCGACGAACATCCTCATTATAAGTCTCACCATTCTTGAAGGCATCAATGTTAGCATTGACGAAGGTCTTCTTACCACCATAGACACCAGCGATGCTGTACCAGCCACCGTTCTCATTTGTACGGCTTGCACGATCCATAGTAGCCTTGTTCAGGTGAATACGAACCTGGAACCAGATTGTAACCTCAGGCCATCCGTTATGACCAGTATCGTACAGCTTAGCAGCCACACGGGTATCGCAGTAAGGATAGAAGTCAGCCTCTGAGAGGTAAGCAACCTTGTTGCCCAAACTGTCAAGGTAAACGCCCTCGTGGTCACGCTTAACGAGCTGCTGCAGCATCTGCTCAGCTGTCATAGTGAGACCAATGAGGTTGGTTGCACGGTGGAGCGGGTCATCGTTGGTGTAGATAACACGACCGTAACGGTCGGGATCAACGAAGCGCTGCTCAGCGTTCGGACGGCCGAGGTACGGGTCATAGATGTTAACATCGCCATTGAGGACAACCTGCGGGAGAACCCAGTTCTCGGGCTTGCTGAGGTTGACACCGTCAACCCAGTTCTTCTGAGTGTTCACAGTGGGATCATAGGTATTGGTCTTCTTCGTGTAAGGAATGTAAACCTGACCTTCGACATACTGTGACTGAGCAATCTCGCTGAAAGCAAGCTCAAGACCATTGACGTTGCGGAGAGCATAGTTCTTAGTGAGCTCGCCCTCAGAGATGCTCAGACCATAATGCTTGATAGCGTCGAGAATCTGCTCCTCAACCTCGTGCCAGTTGGTCAGAATGGTATCACCAGCGCAGCTTGCATAAAGGTTAGAATTCTGTGAGGCAATATTGACGTTGAGCACAACGGGATCGGTCTCGTCACAAATCTTGAACTTGATGAAGCCGACAGCAACCAGGTTGTGGCGAGGATTGTTATCCTTGGCAACAGCCTCCCAGTTCATGTGGTCGGGGTTCCAAGTCATCTCGTCGAGAGTATCGATAAGCTCGATCATCACCAGAGGCTCGCGGCCGATAGAGCTGCGGCTGGTCTGGGTGCGATCACGCTTTCCGTTTTTAACGAAGTTAGCCTTCAGAAGGTGACCGTCGGCGATGTGGGCATGCTGAGACTGATCAGTGTAGTATTTGTTAATGCCCTGAGCTGCCTGAGTAGCAGGATACTCGTAGTTAACGACGGTGTACTTACGCTTGAAGCCAAGGCGCTCGAAGTCGACGGGAAGGTCGAACTCCTTGTCACCACTGTCATAGTAGTGGTGGAGAGCGTGAACCTCAACGATCTCATCCAGGTCAACAGGAGTTCCATCCCACTTCAGAGTGTGAGTGTAAGGATTCTCGATGGCCCAACGAGCCTGACGATAGATGTGCACGATATCCTTGTTGTACTTGGCCTCGCGGGTAGCGTCGTCGCTTGAAACGTGCTCCTCAGTCCAAGTGTACTGGTTACGATCCATCATACCGCAGTCGGTATCGGCGGGCTTGTCAATGTGAGGATAGGTGTCGTAGTGACTGATGGAAGCATCGTTGTCAGCCAGGCAATAGTTGTGCTGGTGAACGCGTGCGATAGCACCCCAGTCAGAAGTAACGGTACGAGTTGTGCCATCAGCTGAAGGAGCTGTAGCCTCCAGAGAAACAACAGTTACCTGACCAGCGCAAGGGCTTCCGTACATCTCTATACGGTGCCACATGTCGGGGCTGTTGGTGAAGTAAGCGTGGAGGAGACCATTCTCAACGTTGTAAATCTCCGGTCCGCAAACATCAAGAGCGAGGTCGACAGAGTTCTTCTCGGCACGGGTCTGAGTGGTGTTGACATAGTTACGATCCTCAGTGTTGAGGGCGATAGTACCGATCTCAGCACGTGTGAGGTGCTTCGGGTTGATGTGATAGTAAGCATCGATAACAGGATACTTGTAGATCAGATCGTTCTTCGGAGCATACTCGTAAGTGATGTCATAAGCGTTGGTAGAAGTGCGGGCATAACCTGCATTCTCCTGGCTGCGCCAATCAGTGGTCTTGGCAGGATCGTAGTCGTTCTGCAGTGCGTTCTCGTCGCCGGCATGTTCAGCGTTGTACTCGTCATCGGCGTAATAGATAGAGAAACCGAGTGGCTGGTACACACCGTGGATAGCCTCGACAGCCTCGATACCACCGTAGTACAGGGTGGGTTTCAGAACGAGGCTTGTGAGAGCGTTGTCAACGAATACGTTCAGCGTGCTCATGTTAACGCTGGCGTTGTCGATACGGCCCTTAGTGTCATTGATCTGAGCCTGCATGTCATTCAGGCGGGCATTGATTTCGCTAATGCTGTTGGCATTTTCGTCAATCTTTGCCAGAGTAGCCTGAAGGTTGCTAACAGCATTCTCTGCCTCAGCAATCTTCTCGTCAATCATAGCCATCACGCTCTCTTCGCTAAGGAAAGCGAGCTTAGAAGCCATTTCGGCCTTGAAGCTGTTGATGACATTCTGCTGGCTTTCGATGTCAGAACGGAGAGCCTCGATAGCCTCGATAGCTTCCTTCTTGTTGCTCTCAACCTGTCCCTTCAGAGTAGCGACTTCTGCGATACCCTCAGTGAGCTGGTTGAGGTTGGTGTCGATAGCGTCGATGCGTCCGGCAACCTTAGCGATCTCGGTGTCGAGAGTCTTCTGGTCAACCTTACCATCGGCGATAGCCTTCACGTCATTGATGGCCTTCTGGAGCTCATCAATAGTGCTCTGCAGGGCAGCGGTCTTAGCGAGAGCCTCGACAGCTTCCTTAGCCTCCTTAGCCACAGCGTTTGCATCTGCACCGTTCTTTGTGGCTTCCTCAGCGGCCTTAACAGCCTTGTCGGCAGCAGCCTGAGCAACTGCGAGCTCTGACTTAGCATTGTTCAGAGCATTCTGAAGGCTGGTCACCTGACCTTGAAGGACGGAGGCGTTCTGCTCGATTTTAGCGATGTCGCCGTCATAGTCCTTACAAGACTGGAACGAGCCTACGGCAGTAATAAACATTGCTGCCATAAGCAACTTACTGAAAAATTGTTTTTTCATACAGTTAAACATTTAAAATTAATAAAAAAATTAAGTAGTTAATACATCAGTTGATTTTCTTTCTTTCTCTATACATCTTTTCTCTATCTATGTTTTCATCTTCTATCCCCCATTTATTATTCCGGCCAAGTGTTTCTGCATGTGAATTGATGCCTTTACGGCTGGCTCACAAGCGCGTCTCTGGCGCGGAGACACGATTTTTGGGTGCAAATATAGACATATTTTTGGTATCGTGCAAATATTTTTAAGGTTTTTTTCAAAAATCTATAAAAAAAATACGATAAATGGGGTATTTTGATACTTTTTCCTTAGAAATCGGCCGTTTTGGGGGTTCTTGGGAAGGGTATCACGTCGCGTATGTTTTGCATGCCTGTAACGAAGAGAATGAGTCGCTCAAAGCCGAGTCCGAAACCAGCGTGGGGGCATGAACCGTAACGTCGTGTATCGAGGTACCACCAGAGTTTGTCGGTCTCCATGTTTCGTGCATTGATTTCTGCCATGAGTTTGTCGTAGTTTTCCTCACGGACTGAGCCGCCGATGATTTCTCCGATTTGCGGGAAGAGGACATCGGTGCCCTGCATGGTGGGGCCGGGTGCGACGGTGCCACGGTATCCGATGGATGAGCCTGCCTCAGCGGAAACGTTCTGCTTCATGTAGAAGGCTTTGATGGCCGAGGGGTAGTCTGTCATAATGACGGGCTTCTTGAAGTGCTGTTCGACGAGGTAGCGTTCGTGCTCAGATGCAAGGTCGTCGCCCCAGTTGCAAGGGAACTCGAACTTGTGACCGTTCTTGATGGCTTCCTGGAGGATTTCGATGCCCTTGGTGTAGGGCAGGCGCACGAATTCAGTGCCGATGACGGATTTCAACCGGTCTATGAGGCTCTTGTCAATCATCTGGTTGAGGAAGGCGAGGTCGTCCTGACAGTTGTCGAGTGCCCACTGTACACAATATTTAATAAAGTCCTCCTCGAGGTCCATCAGTTCCTCCTGGTCCATGAAGGCGACCTCGGGCTCAATCATCCAGAACTCGGCGAGGTGTCGAGGTGTGTTGCTGTTCTCGGCACGGAAGGTAGGGCCGAAGGTATAGATGGCTCCCAGTGCTGTGGCGCCGAGTTCACCCTCGAGCTGTCCGGAGACGGTAAGCGATGTCTGCTCTCCGAAGAAGTCATCGTCGTAGATGATCTTTCCCTGCTCGTCCTTCTTCAGGTCGTAGAGGTTCTTTGTGGTGACCTGGAACATGTTTCCTGCTCCCTCGCAGTCGCTGGCGGTGATAAGCGGAGTGTGGAAATAGAAGAATCCGTGGTCGTGGAAGTACTTGTGAATGGCGATGGCCATGTTATGGCGTATACGCATCACGGCTCCGAAGGTGTTGGTACGCAGTCGGAGGTGTGCGTTCTTGCGCATGACCTCGAAGCTCTGGCCCTTCTTCTGCATGGGATAGGTGTTGTCGCAGAGTCCAAGTACCTCTATCGAGGTGGCCTGGATTTCGGATGGCTGTCCTGCAGCGGGGCTTTCCACGAGGGTTCCGCTAACAGCGATGCAGGCACCTGTGGTGACGTCCTTGAGGGAGGGGGCAGCAACAGTGTTGCTGCATAGCTGACAAGCGTCGGGGTCTACCACTATCTGGACATTCTTAATGGTGGATCCGTCGTTGAGGGCAATGAAGTCTACGGCCTTGCTTGAGCGGTGGGTACGCACCCAGCCCTTCACGCAGACTGCTTTTCCATATTCTGTGCTTTTCAGCACATCAACTATCTTTGTTCTTTTCATTTCATCAGACCTTATTAATTGTTTAAGTAGGAAGTCTGCGCTTGTTCAGACCCCCAACCCCCTAACTAAGGGGGCTAATGTTATTCGTATGCTCCCATTCTGAGTTGGTCTACTTCCTCCTCAGTGAGGTAACGCCAGTCGCCGCGACGGAGGTTTTTCTTAGTAAGACCGGCGAACTGCACGCGGTCGAGTTTCTGCACGCGGTAGCCGAGCGACTCGAAGATGCGACGCACGATGCGGTTCTTTCCAGAGTGAATCTCGATTCCCACCTGCTTCTTGTCGTTAGCATCGGCATACTGCACGTCGTCGGCCTTTACTTCTCCGTCCTCGAGCATCACTCCTGTGGCGATGGCCTGCATGTCGTGTGCGGTTACGTTACGGTCGAGGTACACGTGGTAAATCTTCTTCTTCAGGTACTTGGGATGTGTAAGCTTCGAGGCGAGGTCTCCGTCGTTAGTGAGGAGCAGCACGCCTGTGGTATTACGGTCGAGACGTCCCACGGGGTAGATGCGCTCGGGGCATGCACCCTTGACGAGGTCCATGACGGTCTTGCGCTGCTGGGGGTCGTCGCTGGTGGTGACATAGTCCTTGGGCTTGTTGAGGAGCACGTAGACTTTCTTCTCCATGCTGACAGGATCCTCATGGAAGCGTACGACGTCGGTACGCAGCACCTTTGTTCCCAGCTCGGTGACCACCTGTCCGTTGACGGAGACGACACCGGCCTGGATGAACTCGTCAGCCTCGCGACGGCTGCAGATACCTGCATTGGCGAGGAACTTGTTCAGACGGATAGGCTCGTTGGGGTCGAAGTTCACTTCCTTGTACTCTATACGTTTCTTCATGGAGTACTTAGCGTTGGGGTCATAGTCGGCCGTACGCGGCCGCTTCTGGTACGGCTTGCGGGGTCCCTGCTGGTAACCGCCCTGTCCGTAGTTGCTGTTGTAGGGACGCTGCTGACGGGGCTGGTATCCACCCGGGCGCTGCTGATAGCCACCCTGCTGGTAGTCTCCACTCTGCTGACGGGGCTTATATCCCTGACGGGGCTGGTACTGCTGGCGGGGCTGATAGCCGCCCTCTTCGCCCTCCTGATTATAGCGTGGCCGATATCCACCACCCTGCTGGTAGCCTCCGCGCTGCTGATAGGGCATATTATTATTAAATGTACGCGCGCGATAGGGACGCTGCTCCCTTGGCTGCTGCTGCAGAGAGCTTCCGAAGCCCTCCGGACGGAAGGCTCCCTCATCGTCGCGCTGCTGATAACGGTTGTAACTATTGGTACGGTCGTAGCCCTGTGGGCGCGGACTGCTGTGGCTGATACGCGGGCGCGGCGAGCGTCCTACAGGCCTGAAATCCGACTGGTAGCCATCACGGCTGGCGGATTGCTGCTCGTTGAGCTGGTCTTTGTTTTCGTTTTCGAAGTCCATGATGTGTTTTTTTTAAATTCCGGTGTAGTTTGAAGGTGTGATGGAGGCAAGCTCCTGTTTCACTGAGTCTGAAACGTTTAGTGTGTTGATGAAGTTTGCAATTGTCTCCTGATTGATTTTTTCGTTTGTACGTGTTAATGCTTTTAGTGCCTCATAAGGGTTAGGGTAGCCTTCACGGCGGAGTATGGTCTGTATGGCCTCTGCTACGACGGCCCAGTTGTTTTCCAGGTCCTGATGCAACTTGTCTTCGTTGAGTATGAGTTTTGAGAGGCCCTTTTGTGTGCTCTGTATAGCGATGAGCGCATGTGCGAGCGGCACGCCGACGTTGCGAATGACGGTAGAGTCGGTGAGGTCGCGCTGCAGTCGGCTTACCGGCAATTTCTGTGCCAGAAATGCGAGGACGGCGTTGGCCACACCCATGTTTCCTTCGCTGTTCTCGAAGTCGATGGGGTTCACCTTGTGGGGCATGGCGCTGCTGCCCACCTCTCCGGCCTTGATGCGCTGCTTGAAATAGTCGATGGAGATGTACATCCAGACGTCGCGGTCGAGGTCGATGACGATGGTGTTGATGCGACGCAGGGCGTCGAGGATGGCTGCCAGATAGTCATAGTTGGATATCTGGGTGGTGTACTGCTCGCGCTCCAGTCCGAGGCTGTCGGCGAGGAAGCGGTCGGCCCAGTCGGCCCAGTCGTACTGCGGATAGGCCACGTGGTGGGCGTTGAAGTTTCCCGTGGCGCCTCCGAACTTGGCGGTGACGGGTGTGTCCTTCAGTGTGCGCAGCTGCTCCTCCAGACGATAGACGAAGACCTTCAGTTCCTTGCCCAGCCGTGTGGGCGATGCGGGTTGCCCATGCGTGCGGGCCAGCATGGGAATGGCTTTCCAGGCCTCGGCCAAATCGTTGAGCTGCTCGATGAGCTGCTCAAGGGCAGGGATGAACACCTCTTCGAGCGCGTCCTTCAGCGAGAGGGGCACGGAGGTGTTGTTGATGTCCTGCGAGGTGAGGCCGAAGTGGACGAAATTCTTCAGGGGTGAGAGGTCAGAAATGAGGGGTGAGAGGATACCATCCATCTTCTCCTTGATGAAGTACTCCACGGCCTTGACGTCGTGGTTGGTCGTAGCCTCAATCTCCTTCACGCGCAGGGCGTCGGCCTCGGTGAAATGCAAGTATATGTCGCGCATCGGCTGGAAGAGGTCCTCGGGGACGTCCTTCAGCTGTGGCAGTGGCAGTTGGCAAAGTGCTATGAAATACTCTATCTCTACGCGAACGCGATAGCGTATGAGTGCGTACTCGGAGAAATAGTTGGCCAAGGGTTCTGTCTTCCCTCTGTAGCGGCCATCAATAGGCGAGATGGCCGTAAGGTTTGATAATTTCATTATATAAAATGACCTGAAGTGTCTTTCTTCTATGCTTTCTTTTCGGGCTCTTTCGCCCACTTATCTGCGTTGGTGATGCAAAGGTAGTACTAAAAAAGGACACGGAGCATATTTGGGTCCGAAAATTAATATTTTTTAATACTTTGAGATATGGAGTTTGAACCGTTCATTGATTTAGAAAGAACGGCTTATTCGAATTGAAAGAACGGCTCTTTCTCATGGAAAGAACGGCTTATTCGATTTGAAAGAACGGCTTATTCAAATCGAAAGCGCTCGGCAACAAAGGAGATGCTTGCGTAATGAAATGGAGCAAGAACGTCTTAAAGTTCCAGAAGGACTTTCCAGAGGCCATCTTCAGGTAAAGGAGCCTCGAAAAAGAGTTCCTCGCCCGAAACGGGATGGGTGAATGCGATGCTGCGGGCCAGAAGGGAGATGCTGCCGTCGGGGTTGCTGCGCGGCGAGCCATACTTGAGGTCGCCCTTGATGGGACAGCCGATGGCGGCGAGCTGACAGCGTATCTGGTGATGGCGGCCTGTAAGGAGTTGTACCTCAAGAAGTTGATAGCGGTCGCCAACGGCTATGCAGGAGAGGCGCAACTGGGCCTTCTTCGAGTCAGGAACCTCGTGGTCGTGGGCGTAGGACTTGTTCTGCTGCTCGTTGCGGGTGAGCCAGTGAGTGAGGAGTTGTGAGCGAGGAGTTAGGAGTTGTGAATTAGGAATTGGGGTGATGGCCCAGTAGGTCTTGTGGACTTCGCCATTGGCAAACATGCGGTTGAGGCGGGAGAGGGCCTTCGACGTGCGGGCGAAGATGACGAGGCCGCCGACGGGACGGTCGAGACGGTGGACGACGCCGAGGAAGACGTTTCCGGGCTTCTGGTATTTCTCCTTGATATACTGGCGCACGAGGTCGGACAGGGGAACGTCGCCGGTCTTGTCGCCCTGCACAATCTCGCCAGGAGCCTTGTTCACAACTAATATGTGGTTGTCCTCGTAGATGACCTGCATTTTCTTAACTTTTACGTAACTCGACGCGGAAGGTGGTGCCCTTTCCGGGCTCCGACTCTTTAACAAAAATGTGGCCGTGGTGATACTCCTCTACGATGCGCTTGGCCAGCGAGAGGCCCAGGCCCCAACCGCGCTTCTTTGTGGTGAAACCGGGACGGAACACGGCCTTAAGGTTCTTCTTCTTGATGCCCTTGCCCGTGTCTACGACCTCAACAGCGACAATGCCGTGCTCCTCGAGCAGCCAGAGGTCTATGCGGCCACTGCCGCCCTCCATAGCGTCGACGGCGTTCTTGCAGAGGTTCTCAATGACCCACTCGAAGAGCGAGGCGTTCATCGAGACGACGACGTCGTGGCTGGGATAATGGCCACGGATGGCCACCTTCTGCGACGTACGCTTGTCCATATATGCTATGACGCGGTCGAGCAGCGCGTTCATCGACTCGGGCACCGGCTCGGGCAGGGAGCCAATCTTCGAAAAGCGCTCGGCAATACGCTCCAAGCGCTTCACATCATTGTCCAGCTCGGGAATGAGCGTGTCGTCGGGATAGGTCTCCTTCAGCACCTCCACCCACGCCATGAGGCTGCTGATGGGTGTTCCTAACTGATGGGCGGTCTCCTTGGAAAGGCCTACCCACACCTTATTCTGCTCGGCACGCTTTGACGCCATGAGCGCCACGATAGCCACGACAGCAAAAATCATGACCAGGCCCAGCGCCCAGTAGGGGTAGAGCGTAAGACGGCGCAGGAGCGTAGACTCCTCGTAGACAAGCAGTTGATAAGGGCTGATGCGGATGCTGTCACCATGGGCCAGCATGTGGGCAGCAATACGGGTGGTGTCGTCAATGTTTCGGAAATCGGTAACGTTGCCCTCCTGGTCGAGAACGATGACAGGAATGGTGTTGTTGCCCTCGATGACCTTCATCACCAGGCTGAGATCGGTCTCCTCATCGGCATCGCTGAGCTGTCGCATGGCCTCAGCCCATAGCTCCATTCGGCCCTGCTCCTCACGCTGAAGATCACGCACAAGATAGTGTGACACCATGAGCGACACAACCGTGAGCACCACCGCAGCAACAACAAGCCAGAACTTTAACTCCTTCATTTAGGGTGCAAAGTTACGGAATTAATACGAGACGACGCAAAAAAATGCTAAAAACTTTGGCGGTACGAAAAAAAATGCCTACCTTTGCACCCGCTTTTGGGCGTTTAGCTCAGTTGGTTTAGAGCATCTGCCTTACAAGCAGAGGGTCGGCGGTTCGAATCCGTCAACGCCCACAACCTTCCAAAGAGGCGTGAAGAGCTGTTCTTCACGCCTCTTTTTCTGTTTCTTACTTCCTGACTACGGTTTCCTTGCCGTCATAGCTCACCTCCTGGCTGCTGCCGTCGGGGAATACGACCGTGAACCGGCGTTGCTGAATCATGCCTGGATAGCTACCCTGACGGTCGCCGATGGTGAGAGCGCGCTGTTTGTCGTTCCACGTCATGGGGATGGTGGTGTAGACGCCCTTCTCATAGTTGTAGCCGTCGCCCTCGTCCTCATAGAGAGTGAAACTGCCATCGGCACCGGGATAGACACGCAACTCAAGATTGTCCCAGGACTTCTCGCCGACATACTGCATCTCAGGGCCAAGGGGCAGGATGCTACCTGCTCGGACAAACATCGGCACGCGGTCTAAGGAGGTCTCCAACGTCACGTCCTGACCGCCCTTAAACTGCTTACCCGTCCAGAAATCGTACCAGGTAGCGCCCTTCGGCAGGTACTTCGTAACGATCTTGGTGGCGGTGAAGTCGATACCTCCAGAGGGAGAATCGTCAGTCGCGTTCTGGCGATTCCAGCCGGTCATCTCATTTGTACGAATGACTTTCTCCTCAGTGTACTGCGGATTGACGATGGGACAGGCCAGGATACTACGGCCGAAAAGGAACTCGTCGGTCATGTTCCACACCTTCTTGTCGGCGGCGAAGTCGGCAAAGAGCGGACGCATGTAGCTGTCGTTATTGCTGGTCACCTGCCAGGCCGTACTATATAAATAAGGTATAAGGCGGTAACGTAGGCGAATCTGCTTCTCGATGGCATCATAGACAGGCTCGCCCTTCTTGCCGAACTGCCAGATCTCACGAGGCGCGTCGGCACCGTGACTGCGGAAGACAGGGCAGAACAGGCCGTACTGCATCCAGCGCACATAGAGCTCCTGGAACTGCGGGTTCTTGGGAGCCGAGCCGCCACCACGGGTATTGTAGGAACCACAGAAGAAACCACCAATGTCGGTATTGAAGTTGGGGTTGCCCGTCAAGGTGAAGCTCAGACCGGCAGGCACCTGCTTACGTAGCATGTCCCACGAAGAGTTCACGTCGCCACTCCACATGTTAGAGCCGTAATGCTGCTGGCCGGCAAAGCTGCTTCGTGTCATGATGAAAATGCGCTTGCCGCGGTCGTCCTTACGCTGCGACTGATAGATGCCACGAACGGTCTCCAAAGGGAAGGCATTGCGCTGCGAGCGCCAGGTGCCGCCATAGACCTTATGGTCATAGTCGCTCTCCTTCGGGTTAAAGAAGTCGGGGTCGGTGGAGTCCATCCACCAAGCATCGCAGCCATAGTCATAGAGGGTCTTGAGGTATTTCCAGTAGATGGCGCGGGCCTCGGGACTGAAGGCATCGTAGACCTTCACGCCCGAAGGATACTTCATAATTGGCGGCCAGACGTGGGAGATGCCGCTCTGCGGCCAAGTCTCGATGGGCAGGAGCAAGCCTTTCTCGTCGAGTTCGCGGAACTGCTGGGTCATTGGACCAAAGCTGGCCCAGATAGAAATCATGAAGTGGGCGTGCTTCTTGTGAACGTTCTCGATGAGCTGCTTGCCGTTGGCAAAGTCCTCGGCCAGGAAGTCCATCGCGTTCCAAAGATAGTTGCTGCCCCAGTACTGCCAGTCCTGAATGATGCCATCAAGAGGCACCTGCAGCTCACGGTACTGGTCTACGACAACCTCGGTCTCGCGGGCGGTCTTGTAGCGCTCCTTCGACTGCCAGTAGCCGTATGTCCAGAGCGGGAACATCGGCACGTCGCCCGTCAGATGGCGCATCTGGGCAATAACACCGTCGGTGCTTCCGCCATACATAAAGTAATAGTCCACGCCTTGGCCAGCCTCTGAGGTGAACGTCATGCCGTCGGTGTTGTCTTCGAAGAGCGTGGGCGAATAGTTCTCCCAGTAGAGACCCCAGCCCTTGATGCTCTGCAGCACGCTCTGGAAGTCCTCGAGGTTCGACTGCTCCATGCGCTTCTGCTCACCACGACGATTCATCTTACCGTTCTGGATGGTGCCAAGGCCGTAAATGGCTTCGTCGCGGTCGAGAAGGAATCTCTGTTTCACTTCCCACTCTTCCAAGTTGCGGCGTATCAGGCTCCAACCTTCTTCGCGCAGCAGCACTTTTCCTTTTGCGGTGAGGAACGTCAGGTTACCCTGTGTGTCCTGCCGCACGGTCAGTTCACAGCTCGACCAGGTGTTACCTTTGTGCGTTACGCTGACATCCTGCGGCTTTGCAATGACGACCAAGCTTTTCGTGGGCTGGCCCTTCACGACATGTACGATACTTGGAGTCATGAACTCAATCTTTACGTCCTGCGCTTGTGTCTGCAGGGCGATAGCCATCAAGGCTAGTAATAATAGTTTTCTCATTTAAATCAGTATTTAGGTTCTACATTTTCTTCAAGACAGCGACGGCCTCGCCAACCGTTGGCACCTCGGTGATGACCATAGAACGCTTGCCGTTCTGCTCACGCAGGTTGCAACGTTTGACGTTCTGGGTGGCGTAATCGATGATGTGGCCGAAGATATCGCTCTGGTAGTAGGGGCTGTTCATGTTGCTGACGAAATAGAGGAACATGCGTCCCTGCTTCAGTAGGATTTTCTCACAGCCCAACTGCTTGCCCAGGCGTCGGAGGGCGACCACGTGGAGCAACTCCTCCGCCTGTTTCGGCATCTTTCCGAAACGGTCGATGAGCCGCTGGCGGTAAGCCTCAAGCTCGTGGTCGTCGCGGGTGTTGTCCAATTCTCGATAAAGCAGCATGCGCTCCGAGTCAGAGGGGACATACTGGTCGGGGAAATACATCTCGAGGTCGGACTCCAGGGTGCAGTCGGAAACGAAAGCCCAACCAGCCCCACCCCCAACCCCTCCCGCAGAGGGGAGGGGAGTAGTTACTTCTTTCGCCCGTCCGTTGTTAGTTTTCTGTGTTTGAGAGTATATACTCCCCTCCCCTCTGCGGGAGGGGTTGGGGGTGGGGCTGGTTGGGCTTTCGTTCCTCAGCTCCGCCATCGCCTCATTCAGAATCTTCTGGTAGGTCTCGTAGCCGAGGTCGGAGATGAAGCCGCTCTGCTCCGCACCGAGCAAGTTACCGGCACCACGGATGTCGAGGTCTTGCATGGCGATGTTGATGCCGCTGCCCAGGTCGGAGAAGTTCTCCAAAGCCTCCAGACGACGGCGGGCATCTGGCGGGAGGGCAGAGAGCGGCGGAGCAAGCAGGTAACAGAAAGCCTTGCGGTTGCCACGACCCACACGGCCGCGCATCTGGTGTAGGTCGGAGAGACCGAAGTTATGCGCGCTATTAATAATAATTGTATTGGCGTTGGGGATATCGATGCCGTTCTCCACGATGGTCGTCGAGAGCAGCACGTCGTAGTCGTAGTTCGAGAAGTCGAGCACAATCTTCTCCAGTTCCTCGGGGTTCATCTGTCCGTGACCGATAGCCACGCGGCAGTCAGGAACATACTTCAGGATAAGGTCTTTCAGCTCTCGCAGGTTATTGATGCGGTTATTCACGAAGAACACCTGACCATTGCGGCTCATCTCGAAGTTGATGGCATCGGCGATAATCTCAGCGGAGAAGGTGTGAATCTCCGTCTGTATGGGATATCGGTTGGGCGGCGGTGTCTGGATGACGCTCAGGTCGCGGGCACCGACGAGCGAGAACTGCAGGGTACGAGGAATGGGCGTGGCACTCATGGTAAGCGTGTCGACGTTGGTTTTCATCTGGCGAAGCTTCTCCTTCGTGGAGACGCCGAACTTCTGTTCCTCATCGATGATGAGCAGTCCCAAGTCCTTGAACTTCACCGTCTTGCTAATGAGCTTATGCGTACCGATAAGGATGTCAATCTTTCCTTCCTCCAAGTCTTTGAGGATGGCGGTGGTCTGCTTCTGACTACGGGCTCGACTGAGATAATCCACACGAACAGGCATGTCTTTCAAGCGGGAGGAGAAAGTGCGGAAATGCTGATAGGCCAGCACCGTGGTGGGCACAAGGACGGCGGTCTGCTTGCCGTCGGCGGCGGCCTTGAAGGCAGCACGGACAGCCACCTCGGTCTTGCCGAAGCCCACGTCACCACAGACCAGACGGTCCATGGGTATGGCCTTCTCCATGTCGGCCTTCACGTCCTGCGTGGCCTTCAGCTGATCGGGCGTGTCCTCATAGAGGAACGAGGCCTCCAGCTCCTGCTGCAAATAGGTGTCGTGGCTGTAGGCGAAACCTTTCTGATGACGGCGGGCAGCGTAGAGCTTAATAAGGTCGCGAGCGATGTCCTTGATGTGCTTCTTCGTGCGCTCCTTCAGCCGTTCCCAGGCACCAGTACCCAGCGTAGAGAGGCGCGGCGGTTGACCTCCGTCCTGCGCCTTGTATTTCGACACCTTATATAAAGAATGTATGGAGACATAGATGGCGTCGCCGCGCTGGTAGATGATTTTAATCATCTCCTGGTACTGCTGGCTGTCGGCTGTTGGCTGTTGGCTGTTGGATATTGGCATCCTTACCAGCCCGCCGAACTTACCCACACCGTGGTCCACGTGGACGATGAAGTCGCCCAGCTCGAACTGCTGGATTTCCTTCAGCGTGAGTGCCATCTTGCCGCCACGGGCCTTGTCGCTCTTAAGGTTGTACTTGTGGAAACGATCGAAAATCTGGTGGTCGGTGAAGAAACAGCAGCGCAGGTCGTGGTCTACGAAACCCTCATGGAGGGTACGATCAACGCCTTCAAAGGTCAGCCCCGATTTCTCAGCCAGGATGTCCTTCAGACGTTCTATCTGCTTCTGGCTGTCGGCCAGCACAAAGAGTTTGTAGCCCTTCAGCAGATAGTCCTCCAAGGTCTGTGTCAGCAGGTCAAAGTTCTTATGGAAGAGCGGCTGGGGACTGGTGTTAAAGTGATAAGTGATAAGTGATAAGTGATAAGTTTGGTTACCTAAAACTATCTTCCTGAACCTCTCGCTGTCGGTCTCGAACTTCGCGCCACTGATAATCTGGTTGTCACGCTGCATCTCTTGTCGAATCTGGAACTCCTCCACCTCGGTGGCGTTCTCCAGTCTTTCGGTCAGAGCCTGCGAAGAGAATCCCTCCTGCCATGCCCGCTCCACACTGTCACGCACGAAGCCGAAGTCCTTGGCTACCAGCACAGTCTGCGGAGGCAGGAACTTGAAGAGCGATTCCTTCTCCTCGGCCATCGTCAGCTCGGGCACGATATCGATATGGTCGCGGCGTTCCCGTGACAGCTGGTTCTCCACGTCGAAGGTTCGTATGGAGTCGATATCGTTGCCGAAGAAGTCCACGCGGAAGGGATATTCGCAGCTGAAGGAATAGACATCGAGGATGCTGCCGCGCAGGGCGAACTGTCCCGGCTCGTAGACGTAGTCCACCTCGCGGAAGCCGAAGTCACGCAGCGTCTCGCAGACCTGGCCCACATTAACCGTCTCGCCCACATCGAGCGACAGCGTCCGGTCGTCGAGGCTCTTGCGAGTTACCACCTGCTCGGCGATAGCCTCTGGGTAAGAGACGATGAATAAGGGACCCTCCCCCGACCCCTTCCTTGAGGGAGGGGAGCAGTCACCTTTATCGTCGGAAGAGGTATATACTCCCCTCCCTTCAGGGAGGGGCTGGGAGGAGGGTCTTAGCCTTGTCAGCACCTCTGTGCGTAGTATCTCGCTGGCCGGATCTTTCTGCCCGTACTTAATGGCCCGGCGGTAACTGCTGGGAAAGAAGAGCACGTCCTTGTCGCCCATCACCTGGCAGAGGTCATGGTAGAAATAGCCGGCATCTTCGGCATCTTGCAGGATGAAGAGCAGCGTCTGTCCCTGCAGGCAGGCACGTTTACTCTCCCCCACCCTATAGGCCAGTCCGCTGAAGACCATCGGCGCACTGGAGGCCAGCAACCCTTCAAGGCGGATGGTCTTTAGCTGTTGGCGGGGATTTGTAATCCGTTGGCGGGGATTTGTAATCCCCGCCTCAAGTGCCTTTGCCAGTGCTGCCACCTGTGGCAGCCGGGCGTATTTCTCCTGCAGTTTTTGTATGTGCATCGTTAGTTGGAGGCCATAACGGTGATGACTTCAGCAATGTCGGCCACGTCAACGGCATGGTCGCCGTTCACGTCGGCATGGGAATTAACCACGCTGCCAGCCATAACGCTGATAATCTCTGCAATGTCAGCCACATCGATGGCACCATCGCCATTCACGTCACCCTTCTTCACCGGGCTAAGCTCAATGGTGACACCTGTCGTTATCACATTGCCGCTGGCATCGACTATTGCACCGTCCTTCACCTGTGCCCCGGCAGGACTGCTGATGCAGCAGCCGGCCAGCGTGATACCACCAGTGAACCCGGAAATCTCGTTGGCCTTAAGCCTTGAGAATATTACATTGAGTTTTGAGTTGTCTTCATCTCCAGCCACCCACTCAGCTACCTCTACATCGGCATCTATCAAGGTCAATGGCTCTGAACTGGCCAGACCTCCTTCCGTTAGCTTGAGCTTCCCCGGCCCGGTGATGGTCAGCGGACATCCAGAGTAGGCCCAGATACCGTTGCCACTTGTCAACGACACATTGTTCTTCACGCGGAGGGTAGTTTCGTGCTCGCAATAGAACCCCAGATCTCTGTCCGTGCTCTTCTTCATAGTGAGCGTGCTGGTCTCGGGGTCGTAGCTGAAGGCTCCGTCGCCTGTGGGGTCATCCTGATTGTCGCTGGTCACCTCATCGGCACCGATGTAAATTTCGTAACGGTACAAATCGTAGGGCTTAATGACGGCCATGCCCCTGTGGGCTTCGCCATCGTAGGTGATGCTTCCACTCTTTGTCTTGTCGAACCCGAACAGCTCGCCCTTCAGGCTGCCGGCATCCTGAAATCTGCAATTCAGCAGGTTAAATCCCGATATCTGGTCGGTGGTATAAGTAGGCGAATAGAGCTGTAGCGATGAATGTATGACGTTGACAATCTCCGTCTTCATCCACTGTTCGCCCTTGATGGCCGGCCCTCCCACGGTCTGAAAGGTGACATTGGTCTCATAGATGTTCACGATGGTTCTGTCAAACATCTTGAGAGCGGACTGGTCGTCGGATACCACTGTCAGGTTTCCGTCGCCCGAGATAGTGACGAGTCCGCCGTTGAACATTATGCCCTCGTTCGTACACCATATCTCGCACGCGCCATTCACCACGATGTTCAGCAGGTCGCCAAAGGGAGGTGTCGATGAGGGGTCGTAGTTGGTGATGCCATAGTCCGTCATCAAGATTTGTGCATCGTTCAGGGTCAGCGTCTTTGAATAGGGGTTGTACGATGCCGTGCCTTTGTCGATGGGGATGTTGTTGATGTCGGCTCCGTCTTCTCCGCCCACCTGCTTGCCTTCTACCCACAGTTTGCTGTTAGATGCAGCCCAGTCCTTCTCGGCTATGTAGGCAACGTCTGCATCATTACCATACTTGTCGGTCAACGTCCGTTGCGTAGAGTCATAGTACCCTTTCTCGGGCACAAGTATTTTCAGACCGTCGTTCAGCACCAGGTTGTCAAACCCGTATATAGGGGCGTATATCTCCGTTTCTTCCCCGCTGACTGTCAGCGTCTTACCTTTTCCATAATACGTGTCATTGCAAACGACTTTGGCCGTCACCTTGCAGCCGCCGCTGATATTGAGGTCTGCGCCGTACATCCTTATGGGATAGTTCATCAGCAGCGTACCGTCGCCGATAATGTTTGTAGTTACCCACGACAAGATGCCATTATACTGGACATTGTCATCTTGCGCGACGTTGATGATGTTCTTACCTTCGAGCACGATGGTCAGGTCATCGCCCATGAACCTCTTATAACTGTTATTCATTTCTATGCCGTCTTCGTTGATGGCATTGATGATAGCGTCGTGCAACACGAGCACCCTCTCCGATGGGAGGAACCACACTTGGCCGGAGCTAATGGCCGGGCCGGTGATGTTGTTGTAGTTCTCTTCGGTCACATAGATGCCGCCCACTTTAAGGTAATAATCCTGCGCCATAATGGAAGTGGGCACCAACACCAAACACCAAACACTAAACACCAAAGACATCAGTCTGTGGCTGAAAGAAGTAAAATGTTTCATAGATTAAAATTTTTAGGGTTGTTTATTATACTGTTTCAGGTTGCTATGTCGCAATTCGTGGGCAAAGTTACAAATAAAAGCTGTAACCGCCAAGCGTTTCACCAAGTTTTCGACCTGTAAGGTTGATTATTAGTAGAGATTGCTACGTTCTATCTGGGAGATTGCTACGTTCTATCTGGGAGATTAATACGTTCAATCTGAGAGATTGCTACGACCTTTCTGGGAGTAAATGCCGGTTATTCCCGTTCACGCCGCACGCCGTGAGTAGTTAAATGGAGTTAAAGGTGTGGGCGTTTCCACAAATAATAACTACCTTTGCAGCGTATTATGGATGGGAACGTCCCCGTCTGCCACCTAACAACCAATAACCAACACCCACCACTTAGAAGTATGAATAGCGACAGCATCGTCATCATCCCAACCTACAACGAGAAGGAGAACATCGAGAAGATTATCCGGGCCGTCTTTGGTTTGGAGAAGTGTTTCCACATTCTTGTCATTGACGACGGCTCGCCCGACGGCACTGCCGCCATCGTAAAGGGACTGATGGCCAGCGAGTTCGCCGACCGCCTGTTCATTGTGGAACGCTCCGGCAAGCTGGGCCTCGGCACGGCCTATATCGCAGGATTCCGTTGGGCGCTGGAACGCGACTATGACTACATCTTCGAGATGGATGCCGACTTCAGCCACGACCCCAACGACCTGCCGCGGCTCTACAGTGCCTGCCACGACGAGGGCTACGACCTGGCCATCGGAAGCCGCTACGTCAGCGGCGTGAACGTGGTGAACTGGCCCATCGGGCGCGTGCTCATGAGCTATTTCGCATCGAAATATGTCAAGCTGGTGACGGGATTCCACATCCACGACACCACGGCGGGGTTCAAGTGCTACCGCCGCCGACTGCTCGAGACCATCGAGCTGGACAAGGTGCGCTTCAAGGGCTACGGTTTCCAGATAGAGATGAAGTTCACCGCCTGGAAAGTGGGAGCCCGCATCAAGGAGGTGCCCGTTGTCTTCGTCAACCGCCGCGAGGGCACCAGCAAGATGTCGGGCGGCATCTTCGGAGAGGCGTTCCTCGGCGTCATGCGCCTACGTTGGGACGGATGGACGCGCAAATATCCCAAATTGTAAGAGAGGTGAGGGGTGGGAGGAATGTTCTGCCACGAAGGTAACCTCTCACTCCTCACTCCCCAACTCCTTAACAAGCCTTGAAGCTCATGTCAAGGCCTTTCACGCTGTGGGTCAATGCGCCCACGGAGATGAAGTCCACGCCCTGCTCGGCATAGTCGCGGATGGTGTCGAAGGTGATGCCGCCGCTGGACTCTGTCTCGTAACGGTGGCCGATCAGCTTCACGGCCTTACCCGTGTCGGCAACGGAGAAGTTGTCGAGCATGATGCGGTCTACACCACCGTGGTCGAGCACCTGCTGCAGCTCGTCGAAGTTTCTGACCTCAATCTCAATCTTCAGGTTCTTGCCCTTCTCCTCTAAGTACTTGTGGCAGCGGTCGATGGCATTGGTGATGCCGCCGGCAAAGTCCACGTGGTTGTCCTTGAGCAGGATCATATCGAAGAGCCCGATGCGGTGGTTCGTTCCGCCTCCAATCTTCACGGCCGCCTTCTCCAGCATGCGCATGCCAGGCGTGGTCTTGCGGGTGTCGAGCACTCGGGTGCCGGTGCCCTTCAGGCGCTCCACGTAGCGGGCTGTCATGGTGGCGATGCCGCTCATGCGCTGCATGATGTTCAGCATCAGGCGCTCCGTCTGAAGCAGCGAGCGCACGCGGCCGGTGACAATCATAGCCACATCGCCGGGCTTTACGTGAGTGCCGTCGCCCATGAGCACCTCGACCTGCATCTCGGGGTCGAAGCGGCGGAACACTTCTTTGGCCACCTCCACGCCGGCCAGGATGCCCTCTTCCTTGATTAACAGCCGCGACCGGCCCATCGCATCTTCGGGGATGCAGCACAGGGTGGTGTGGTCGCCATCGCCGATGTCCTCGGCAAACGACAGGTCGATGAGCCTGTCTGTCAGTTGTCTGATTTCTTCCTCTTTCATAGTTCGCTTTATACTTAACGGTTCATACTGTTATACGTCTACATCCGTCCCAAAAAGAGGCCTCGGAGAAAGAACGGCTTTTTCCCATGGAAAGAACGGCTTATTCGATTCGAAAGAACGGCTTATTCTCATGGAAAGAACGGCTTATTCTCAGAGCCTGGTTTTCAAGGGCTTTTCAGAGATTGCGTTTTGTGACTGCAAATATAAGGTTTTTACCCGAAATGGCAAAATAATTCGCCAAAAAATTCTTATAACCATGCACTATGAGCCATACACTATGTTAAACACTGTAAATGTCTTGGCCAGGTCTAAGAAAATCCGTACATTTGCTTTCTGATTCATGTATAACCATTAAAAAACCATCACCATGATTGATCCAATGTATCTCTACATCGCAGCGGGTGTCATCCTGCTGTTCGTATTCATCTTCATCTCTTACGTGAAGGCTCCGCCCTCGTTTGCCTACATCATCTCCGGCCTGTCTAAGGAGCCACGCGTGCTCATCGGCTCCGGCGGATTCCGCATCCCGTTCTTCGAGCGTATGGACCGCGTCTACTTAGGACAAATCACCGTCGACATCAAGACGGAGGAGAGCGTCCCCACGAACGACTTCATCAACGTCGACGTCGATGCAGTGGCCAAGATTCGCGTCACGCCCAACAACGAGGGTACGCGTCTGGCTGCGAAGAACTTCCTGAACATGACGCCCGACCAGATAGCCAACCAGCTGCAGGACTCGCTGCAGGGTAACATGCGTGAGATTATCGGTACGCTCGACCTGCGCTCGCTCAACACCGACCGCGACGGTTTCTCCGACCAGGTGATGCAAAAAGCACAGCCCGACATGGCCAAGCTGGGCATAGAGATTATCTCGTGTAACATCCAGAACGTGACCGACCGCGAGGGACTCATCAAAGACCTCGGTGCCGACAATACAGCCAAGATTAAGAAAGACGCTGCCATCAATCGTGCTGTGGCCGAGCGTGACGTAAAGATTGAGGTGTCGAAGGCCGACAAGGACAGTAACGATGCCCGCGTCGATGCCGACACCGCCATCGCCGTGAAGAACAATGAGCTGGCCCTGCGCCGAGCAGCCCTGAAAAAGGAGGCCGACACCGCTCAGGCCGATGCCGATGCTGCCTACGCCATCCAGCAGCAGGAACAGCAGAAGACCATCAACGTCAAGACCGTCGAGGCCGAGATTGAGAAGACGAAGCGCGAGCAGATTCTTTCAAAGGAGCAGATTGAAATCAAGCAGAACCAGCTGGCCGCCGAGATTGAGAAAAAGGCCGATGCCGACAAATATAAAGTGGAACGCGATGCTGCCGCCGACCTGGAACAGCGCAAGCGCGTAGCCGAGGCTCAGAAGTACGAGGCCGAGCAGCGTGCATTGGCACAGAACGCCGAGTCAGATGCCGTACGCTACCGTTTGGAGCAGGAGGCCATCGGTATCAAGGCCAAGGGTGAAGCCGAGGCTTACGCCATCCAGAAGAAAGGTGAGGCCGAGGCTCTCGCTATGGACAAGAAGGCCGAAGCTTACAAGAAGTACAACAACGCCGCCGTGATGCAAATGATGATTGAGGTGCTGCCGCAGGTCGTTGAGAACGTGGCCAAGCCCATCGCCTCCATCAAGGACGTACACGTCTACAGCGGCGGACAGGACACCGGCGCCGGCGTGGCCTCGATGAGCGGCGGCGTGCCCGTAGCCATCAAGCAGGCCTTCGACGTGCTGAAATCAGCCACCGGCGTAGATATGGCCGACATCATGCGTGCAGGAACCATCGATGCCAAGGTGACCCGTAACGTCAACCTTAACGACCAGGCACGCGATGCCGTGGACAATATTCTCGGTAAATAATTTGTTATGGAATCAAATTTCGTAGATTACGTTAAGATACAGTGCCGCTCGGGTAAGGGCGGAAGGGGCTCCATGCACCTGAAGCATGTGAAATACAACCCTAACGGCGGACCCGACGGCGGCGACGGCGGCAAGGGCGGCAGCATCATCCTGCGCGGCAACCATAACTTCTGGACGCTGCTCCACCTGCGCTACGAGCGCCACATACGAGCCGAACACGGCGGCAACGGCGGCAAGGACAAGTGTCACGGCACCGACGGCAAGGATGTCTACATCGACGTGCCCTGCGGAACGGTGGTCTACAATGCCGAGACGGGCCGCTACGTTTGCGACGTAACCTACGACGGACAGGAAATCGTCTTGCTCAAGGGAGGTCGCGGCGGACTGGGAAACTTCCAGTTCCGCTCGGCCACCAACCAGGCTCCGCGCTATGCACAGCCTGGTGAGCCGGCACAGGAGATGACCGTCATCATGGAACTGAAACTGCTGGCCGACGTGGGACTCGTGGGCTTTCCCAATGCGGGAAAGTCAACGCTCGTCTCCAGCCTGAGCAACGCCCGGCCTAAGATAGCCAACTATCCCTTTACTACTATGGAGCCCTCACTGGGCATCGTCGGTTACCGCGACAACAAATCGTTCGTCATGGCCGACATTCCCGGCATCATCGAGGGAGCGGCCGAGGGTCGCGGCCTGGGGCTGCGCTTCCTGCGACACATCGAGCGTAACTCTCTGCTGCTCTTCATGGTGCCGGGCGACACAGACAACATCTGCCGCGAATACGAAATCCTGCTTGGCGAACTGGAGAAGTTCAACCCCGAGATGCTGAAGAAACACCGTGTGCTGGCCATCACGAAGTGCGACCTGCTCGACGCGGAACTGGAAGCAATGCTGCGTGAACAATTAGAGGCCGACATGGCCGCCAAGGGTCTGGAGCCGCTGCCCATCGTGTTTATCTCAGCCGTCACGGGCTATCATCTCGACGAACTGAAGGATGTGCTCTGGGCAGAGCTTAACGCCGAGAGCAACAAGCTGCAGGCCATCACCGCCGAGGATACCCTTGTACACCGAGACAAGGACATGAGCATCTTCCTACAAGAACTTGCTGACGAAGGCGAGGAAGAAGAACTTATCGACGAGGAAGAAGAGGAAATCGAAGAGCTCGACGACTTCGAGTACGAGGACGAGGAGGAATAATAACGGAAGAAACGGAAATAAACGGAATAACGGAAAAGTCACTTGATGCGAACCTTTCCGTTATTCCGTTTATTTCCGATTATTCCGATTCAAAGACTCAGAATCTGCAGTGCCTTTTGCACAATGTCGTTCTCCTCGTTAAAGATGGAGAAATACTCGTTCATGTCCCACAGGTCGCGGGCAATGAGTGCCTTCAACTGCAATTTAAGGTACGGCATTGTCTTGTCGCGTTCGGCATCGTCGCGAGGCTTCACATTCTGTTTCTCGCCCTCGGCTATGATTTTGTCAATAAGCTCCTGCGGAATCTCAAACTCCTGCTTATACTTTTCGAACGAAGGATAAACCTTCTTCAGCTCCTTGCGGTGCTGGTCCACATAGCGCAGGTTCTGCTGTATGATGACACTCTTGGCCGCCAGTTCGCGGTGATAGCGCGTATAGCGTGTGGTGTCCAACGGCACGAACACGTCGGGCGTGATGCCGCCTCCGCCGTAGACGGTGCGGTGCTTCTTCAGCGTCTGGAACTTCAATGAGTCAGCAAAGTGTATGCTGTCCGCGTTGGTCAGCTCGCCGCTGTTCAGGCGGTCTACGAGGTCGTGGTCATAGCCCCTTTTGTTTCCCTTCTCGTAAGGCTTCTGGATGCACCGCCCGGAGGGAGTATAATAATGTGCTACGGTGAGGCGAATCATCGAGCCGTCGGGCAAATCGATGGGCCGCTGTACGAGGCCCTTGCCGAAGGTACGCCGTCCCACGACGGTGGCGCGGTCATGATCCTGCAGGGCGCCGGTAACGATTTCTGCTGCCGAGGCCGAGAACTGGTCGACGAGCACCACCACGCGGCCCTCGGTGAAATGTCCGTTACCCGGAGCATGATACTCCTGACGGGGCACGCGCCGTCCCTCGGTATAGACGATGAGGTCGCCCTGACTCAGGAATTCGCCGGCCATCTCAGCCGCAGCCTGCAGATAGCCGCCGCCGTTCTCCTGGAGGTCGAGGATGAGGCTCTCCATGCCCTGCTGACGAAGGGTTTCCATGCTCTCGAGGAACTCCGTATAGGTCGTGGCCCCAAAGCTACCCACGCGAATATAGCCTATCGTAGGACGTATCATGTAGGTGGCATCGATGGAGTGCACGGGAATCTTGTCGCGCACCACGTCGAAGCGCAGCGTGTCGCGTATGCCCTGCCTGACCACCTTCAGACGAGCCAACGTTCCCTTCGGCCCGCGCAGGCGCCGCATGATTTCCTCCTTTGACATTTTCACGCCGGCAATAGTGGTGTCATTGACGCCCACGATGCGGTCGCCAGCGATGATGCCGACCTTCTCCGACGGGCCGTTAGTGACGGGCTGGATGACCATGAGCGTGTCCTCCACCATGTTGAACTGCACGCCGATGCCCTCGAACGAGCCGTTGAGCGGTTCCGTCATCTGCTTCGTCTCCTTGGGAGTGGTGTAGCTGCTGTGGGGGTCGAGTTTCTCGAGCATACCGCGTATGGCATCCTCGGCGAGCTTGTTGTCGTCGACCTCGTCGACATAGATGCTGCTGATGGCAACCTGTGCCATCTGCAGTTTGCGCATGGCTTCCTCCTGAGGTTTGGAAAACTGAGCCGAGGCCTGAAGAGCCACAGCTATGAGGGCGGATAGAATAAGGGTTCTTTTCATGTTGTCCAGTTTTTTGTGGGGTGCAAAGTTACACCTTTCTACCCACACGGGCAAGAAAAAAGGCGAAAATTTTGGCCATTCCCGGAATTATGAGTAATTTTGCGCCTCAAAATGATTGAATATTATTAGTACTGACCCCACCCCTGCCCCTCCCCTACAAGGGAGGGGATAGGTTATCGCTGACGATATGCGCAGCAGCTCCCCTCCCTTGTAGGGGAGGGGCAGGGGTGGGGTCAGTAATTTCAAACCTATTATATATAATGTTGAAAGATATTATCACCAGCGAGCAGGCCAACGTGCTAACAGATATCATACGTGAGAGCGAAACCATCGTGTGTGTGTGTCACCAGAATCCCGACGGCGACGCCTTAGGTTCGTGCTTAGCCTTGGCCGAGCTGCTGCGCACCGTCTACGGCAAGGAGCCCCAGGTCATCGTGCCCGACCAATACCCCGACTACCTGCAATGGCTGCCCAACAGCGAGAAGATCATCCGCTACGACAAGCACCGCGAGGGCTGCGACTGGACACTGGCCCACGCCGACCTCATCTTCTGCCTCGACTTTAACACCGCCTCGCGCACGGCCGACATGGAGAGCGCCCTATATGCTTCTCCCGCAAAGAAAGTCCTCATAGACCACCATCTCGACCCCGACGTGGAGACACTCGTCACCGTCTCGCGGCCACAGGCCAGCAGCACCTCAGAGCTCGTCTTCCGCCTTGCCTGGCAATTAGATTGCTTCGACCAGCTGGGCAAGCACTTCGCCGTGCCCGTCTACTGCGGCATGATGACCGACACAGGTGGCTTCACATACAACAGCAGCGACCCCGACATCTATTTCATCATCTCGCAGCTGCTCACGAAGCGCATCAACAAGGACAAGATCTACCGCAACGTCTACCACACCTTCTCGGAGAACCGTCTGCGACTGACGGGCTTTGTGCTGTACAATCGGCTCGTTGTCGACGCTATGCGCCACGCCAGCTATTTCACCCTGTCACGCGATGACCTGCGCCGCTTCCATTTTATGAAGGGCGATGCCGAGGGCCTTGTGAACATGCCGCTGCAGATGAAGGGCCACCGCCTGAGCATCTCCCTGCGCGAGGACACGGAGAAGGACAACCTCGTGTGGGTGAGCCTGCGCAGCGTAGACCAGTTCCCCTGCAACGAGATGGCCGCCCAGTTCTTCAACGGCGGCGGACACCTCAATGCCGCAGGCGGCCGCCTCTACTGCTCCCTGACCGAAGCCGTAGCAGTTGCGGAGAAGGCCATCAAGGCCTTCGAGGACAAGCTGAAGTATTAGAAACAGGCTTACCGGAAGCGCCAATTAAGCCCCTCCAGACTTTGAACCGCTCTTTCAATTCGAATAAGCCGTTCTTTCGATGGGAAAAAGCCGTTCTTTCAATTCGAATAAACCGTTCTTTCCCCACAACGCCTTTTGATAAATGTTAAATAAGGATAAGCCTTTAGCAGTCACAAAAAAATTGTCGTACCTTTGCAAGTCAATATAAAATAATAAATTGTCAAATAGTCAAATGAAATTGTTGCTTTTAGGTAGCGGCGGCCGCGAACATGCGCTGGCGTGGAAGATTGCTCAGAGCGAGCGAGTGGAGAAACTGTATATTGCACCGGGCAATGCGGGAACCATCAACTGTGGTGAGAACGTCAGCATGAAGGCCGACGACTTCGAGGCCGTCAAGCAGTTTGTGGCAGACAAGGGCATCGACATGGTGGTGGTAGGCCCCGAGGACCCGCTGGTGAAGGGCATCTACGACAACCTGAAGGGCGACCCGAGGACAAAGGACGTGCCCGTCATCGGCCCGTCGAAGGCCGGCGCTGTGCTCGAAGGCTCGAAGGACTTTGCCAAGGCGTTCATGATGCGCCACAACATTCCTACGGCTCGCTACCAGACCTTCGACGGCGAGCATCTTCGAGAAGGTCTGGCATTTCTCGAGACGCTGGAGCCACCTTATGTGCTGAAAGCCGACGGACTATGCGCCGGAAAGGGCGTGCTCATCCTCGACACGATAGAGGAGGCCAAGAAAGAGCTGAAGGAGATGCTCGGCGGCATGTTCGGCAACGCCAGCAGCCGCGTGGTCATCGAGGAGTTCATGAGCGGCACGGAGTGCTCTGTCTTCGTGCTCACCGACGGCCAGCACTACAAGATTCTGCCCGAGGCCAAGGACTACAAGCGCATAGGCGAGGGCGACACAGGCCTGAACACCGGCGGCATGGGCAGCGTGTCGCCAGTGCCCTTTGCCAATAAAGAATGGATGAAGAAGGTGGAGGACCGTATCATCCGCCCCACCGTGGAAGGACTGCGCCAGGAGGGCATCGACTACAAGGGCTTTATCTTCTTCGGACTGATCAACAGGAACGATGCCGAGCCCTACGTCATAGAATACAACTGCCGCATGGGCGACCCCGAGACGGAGACGGTGATGCTGCGCCTGAAGAGCGACCTCGCAGACCTGCTGGAAGGCGTGGCCAAGGGTGACCTGGACCGCCGCGAAGTGGAGTTCGACGAGCGTGCCGCCGTCTGCGTGATGCTCGTCAGCGGAGGCTATCCCCAGGCCTATAAGAAGGGATTCCCCATTACGGGTATCGACAAGGTCAGCGGTTCCGTGGTGTTCCATGCCGGAACGGCCTTCTCACCCCTCACCCCTCACTCCTCACTCCAACAAATAGTTACTGCCGGCGGACGGGTCATCGCCGTCTCGTCGTATGGCAAGGATAAGGAAGAGGCACTGCGTAAGTCATTCCACGAGGCACAGAAGATTAATTTTGAGGGCCGCTACTTCCGCCGCGACATCGGGGCAGACCTTTGACCTCTGACCATAGACTTCAGACCTTAGACTTTAGACTTTAGAATGAAGCGGTTACAGAACAGGATTGCGGAGAGCGGTGTGGTGCTGCCTACGATGGCCGTCTACGGTCTGGCTATATGGATAGCGGCAGGCTTAGTGGCACGTAACTGGTGGCCCCAGCTGGCTTGCTTCGCGCTGTCGGCCTATATGATAGTGGAGATGAACAACTCGTTCGCACTGCTCCGCGTACGCAGCCGCATGGTGTCGGGCACGTTCATCGCCCTGACGTGCGCCATGAGCTTCCTCTTCGGCTCGCTGTCGGGAGGGCTGGTGCAGCTGTTCTTTATCATCGCACTGCTCCTGCTGCTCTCCACCTATCAGGAACCGGCATCGCTGGGCCGCATCTTCTATGCCTTTGTATTCCTGGGACTGGCGAGCGTGCTGTCCGTACAAGTGCTGGTGCTCATCCCGCTGCTGTGGCTGCTCATGGCTACACAACTGCAGTCGCTGTCGGGACGTGGGCTGATAGCCTCGCTCATTGGGCTGGCCACACCGTGGTGGTTCATCTGCCTGTGGTTCATCTTCCAGCGTGACTTTACGCCGCTGACCGAGCATTTCGCAGCGCTGGCAGACTTCACTCCCCTGTCCCATGCCTACGCCAAGGTGACGCTGGAGCAGTGGCTCGTCTGGGTGCTCACGGCGGCGCTGACGCTGACGGGCATCGTGCATTTCTGGCGAAACAGCATCGACGAGAAGATTCGTACACGGTTGATGTACGGACTGTTCACGTGGATGTCGGCGGCATGTCTGCTACTGACGGCCTTGCAGCCACAGCACTTCGACCCGCTGATGCGCTTAGCCGTGGTCTGTGCCAGCCCGCTCATCGCACATTTCCTCACGTTTAGCTCTACTCGCATCACTAACGTGGCCTTCTTCATCATCATAGCCATTACACTGGCAGTCACGGTGACTAACCTCTTGATAAGTTAATAGTTGGCATGGATTTTTCCGTCTACGGGTACTGGGGCATGCTACTGACGGCCTTTCTTGCCGGCAGTGTGTTTCCTTTCAGTAGCGAGGCGGTCATGTTAGGACTGCTGGCCTCGCCGGACATCGATGCCTGGACGCTGGTCATATACGCCACAGTGGGCAACGCGCTTGGCGGAATGTTCAACTACTGTGTGGGACGTTTGGGTAAGCTGGAGTGGATTGAGCGGTGGCTGAAAATAAGCCCTGAGAAGATGGAGCGGGCGCAACGATTCATGGCCGGAAGGGGCGCGTGGATGGGATTCTTCGCCTTCGTGCCTATTCTGGGCAGCGCCATCACCGTCACGCTGGGACTGATGAGAGCCAACGTCGTCATCTCATTGGTAAGCATGACCATAGGCAAGCTGTTGCGCTACTGTCTGCTGGCCTTCGGCGTGGGGTGGATTTTCAATTAGGAATAAGCTTCGATGAGTTGGCGGAAAAGAGCGTTACGCCGCAATATCTGGGCGTTGCCAACCATTATCATCTGTTTTCTTGCCCTTGTGAGGGCCACGTTGAGCTTACGGTCTATGACGTGGCCTTGCTCATCAGTGTAGGTACTGGCAGCGAGGAAGTCCAGCTGGTAGACATGGCTCACGGCAAAGGAGTAGATGATGACGTCGCGCTGCGAACCCTGGAACCGCTCTACGGTGTCAATGGAAATGTCGAGAAGCGGGGTTTCCAGTTCGGTACGAATGGCTGCAATCTGACTGCGGTATGGAACGATGACGCCCACGGTCTTGTTTGTGTCGAAGCGGTCGCCGTAGAAACGGTGAATACGACGAAGGAGGTCAGCGACAAGGCAAGCCTCAGATTCATTATCAGTCTTTAGGAACAGAACACGGCGGCTCTTGAGCAGTTCGTCGAGAGAATCTTGTGCGGGAACATCGTATTCAAGACTTGTAGCCGTTTGGTGAGCTATGGGTACGGGCTGCAGACGACCTTCGTAGAAATGCTGGCTGGGGAAGAGCGCCACGTCGGGATGCATACGGCCCTGATGGGTCAGCGTGCCGATAAACTGGCTACGGCCTTGGCTCAGCTCCCACTGATAGAGCCGCTGGAAGAGCGACTGCCGACAGTCAGTCAGGCCGATGGCACGTAGTTGCGGTTCGCTGACGGCAGAGTCATGTACATCCTGCTGCACCACGGCAGGCAGCTGCTTGTGGTCGCCGATAAGCACGAAGCGGTCTACGCAATCGCTGGCCAAGATTCCTATCAGGCCCGGCTCAAGTATCTGAGAAGCCTCGTCTACAACAGCCAACGAGAAATGCTTGATGTCAAAGATAAAGGGACGGGCCAGCAGCATCGACGTGGTGGAGACAATGATGGGAGTGTGCTCAAGGAGGGAACGCATGCCGTCAAGCGTTGGGTTTGCTGCGACAGAATCACAACAAACAGAACTGAGAAGGCGGTTCCTAAAACGCTGGTCGCAGGAGGCGGCATTGCCCAAACGCAGATAGTCGAAGCCGGCGTCTTCGAGCATGTCACAGATTTCATCCACAGCACGATTGGTGTAGGCGGTAAGAAGGAAGGAGGATTTTTGGGTGTTAGATACAAGTTCCTCCTGAACGATGAAACGCAGCGCCATCGAAGTCTTGCCCGTGCCGGGAGGGCCGACGAGGAGGAAATAGTCGTGGGCCTGGCTGATACGCAAGAGAACATCGTCGTAGTGGGGATTATAAGGTTGCGACAGAGCCGTAACAGACATGTCAGCCTGTGGCTCACGCTGCCCTAAGAGAAGTGCGCGGCGTGAGGGATCGGCGGTGGCAAACTGGAAGAGGCTGCGTATATTGCCCGCCGTGCCGGCATCGCTGCCGCCGGGCTCGATGGCCCAAGGGCGGTCGTTGTTGAAGATGGCATCGTTTTGCTGGCCGTCGGTGAGGATAACTGTGAGGTGACCGTCGGCAATTTCGCTCAGTGTGCCCTTGTAAAGAATTACGCGGCGTACGTCGGGCTCGCCGTCGTACTGATAGAGGTAGACCAAGTCGCCACGACGGAAATTGGAAACAGGTGCGGGGATTGCAAATCCCCTTGAACAGAGCGTAATGACATCATAGCCGCCGTCGGGGTCGGTACGCTTGATGTCGCCGATGGTAAGGCCGAGGAAGATATTACCCGTCTCTATCTTCTCGTCGAGCGGCATGAGCCAGAGGTCGCTGGCGGCTCCGCTACTGTGGTGCAGACGCTGCTCGCTGCTACCCAGTCGGGCGGCTACCTGCTCACGGTAGACGAAGGTCATCATACGCTCTACATAGAGGCGCTCTAAAGCGTTGAGAGATAAGAGTTGAGAGTTGAGAGATAAGAGTTCCGGGAGTATATAGCGATGAAAATAGCCGTCGCGGGGAACGTCCTTATAGATGGTGTCGGCATTGAGCAGCGGCAGGATGCGGGAAAAACCATCATGGGCGATAAGCAGCTCCGTGGCCACTATCTGGTTGCGCAGCTTCAGCGCTTCACGGAGCAGCGTGCGGTAGTAGTTCACGGAAAGCAGACCGCGCGAGGCCTCGTAGCGCGAATAGAGCAGACGGGTGTCTACCTCGCGGTCGCCCCGCTGGAAGTTATAGCGCAGGGTGGCGTAGTAGAGCAGCAGCTGCACGTAGTGAGCCTCCAACTGCAAACCGTGGCTGTCGTGGCTCTGATATTCTATCTTCATGTTCTTGCCCGACTTCTGCTCCACGAGGAGGCTCATGTCGGTGGTCATCAGGTCAACGCGGCCCTGCAAGCCCAGCTGTTCGCAGACGAACGAAGGCTCTAAGAGAAAGCCGCCGTGACCCTGGGCTTCAGCCTGGAGGATATCCACAGCCTCGGCAATATTTCCCATCTGTCGCTGGGCTTCCTGCTTGAACTTCACAGGGTCGAAGTCGGGACAGGCCAAGTAGCGCAGCACGTCCTCTCGGAAAGCTCGTTTTAGAGCGGAAGACAGCTGGGGTTGTTCTTCAGAACTATGAACTAATAAGTCGAGCGCCACTCCGGCGAAGTTACCGAGCAGGGCGGCCTGAGTGTTGACTCGGGGCTTCAGGCGGTTAAGCGTATAGAGAAGGGGATGATGGCCGTAAGAGGTGAAACAGGTGGCCAGGGAAGAAATATCGATGAGGAAGTCAGGCTCAACAATGATGATGGTGGGCGTTATTTGTGTTAAATCTTCAGTAACGTGGCAGTCCAAGAGGTTTAGCTGCACGCCTGGACGGAGAATCTTGCGGAGGTAGGAAAAGTCGCGGCCCTGCTCCGTAGTGCCATAGTCGATGGTGATTTCGTCCTCTCCGGTGTCGGCCCAAATGGTGTTGTCGTCATGGTGCTGCACGATGCAACGGACGTAACGTTTGTTGATGCTGAGTCCTTTCTCTCGCTTACGGGGCGTTGACGGAAGCAGGCGACGCAGGCTGCCCGGCACGTCCTCATGGAAGACGGCGGAAATGAAGAGTGAGACGGCACGCACATCGTAGAGCCAGTCATTTGGGGACAGGGATTGCAAATTCCCTGAAACAGACGGAACGGCGGCACTACCGCCGTCTGTATGACGGGAGCAGTTGCGTCGTGCCGTCTGAATCTCCTGCCGCTCAGCATCGCTGATGCCCAGCCGCCGGCAAACGAAGTCCACCTGCGAAAAGAGGTTGCCAAAGGCCCCACGCTCATTACTGCACCCCTTTGCCGCTGTCAGTGACAAAAGCTCGTGCAGCTGGCGCGAGGCCCATGGCGACAAATCGTCCAAGGCCAGTCGCTCACAGATGTCAAACAGTTCCTCAGCCTCCATCAATGGTTATTTGCAATGGAGGTAGAAGTGACGACAAAGGCGCCATTCTTGGGGATGCTGACGGCGATGCCTTTGGATTTGAAAACTAAGGTCTGGACTTTGCCGACGAGCAGGGCATCGTCGGAGTAGACAGTTATTTCTGAGCCTTTGTCGAAGAAGGGACTGAGGTCGAGCTTCGTCGTCACGGGCTGTTCCTGAGCATTGATGCCTACGACGTACCAATGGTTGCCAGCACGGCGTGCCATGATGACATATCGGCCGGGATAGCCGTCGATGAAGCGGGTCTCGTCCCAATTCGTGGGCACATCCTTCATGAACTCGACGGCCCATCCGGGAGCATCCTGCAGGTTATTAGGAGCCATGGCGAAGTGCTGCACGCTGCTTTGGAAGAGAACGGCCGTGGCGAGGGCGTAGACGTCGCTGGTGCGACGCGTGGTGCCGTGCTCATTGTCTTTGTTGTAGTGCTTGTTCAGCGTGGAGCCGCCGAAGTCCATCGACGCCACGGTGTTGCGGATGAAGGGATGTATGCAGGCGTTGAAGGCCTCAGCGTCGCAGGCTCCCTGACCGAAGTGCAGGTTCTCGCTGGCAAGGACGGCTTCGGCAGCCACGAAGTTGGGGTACATACGCTCCCAGCCGCGAGGCAGCGTGCAGCCGTGGAAAATGACCTGCAGGCCGAAGTCGTTGGCGTCGGTGAGGATGTCCTCATAGAACTGCATCATCGGCTGTTTGTCGCCGCCGAAGAAGTCGACCTTGATGCCGAGTATGCCGTTCTTCTGCATCCAGGCCATCTCAGCTCGACGGGCAGCACTCTTGTCCAGCTTGTGACGCGGACCCTGCGGGGCATCGTTCCACGAGCCGTTGCTGTTATACCAGAGGAAGAGGCCAACGCCACGCGAACGGGCATAGCGTGACAGTTCCTCCATCTTCTCGTAGCCTATCTGCGTGTCCCAAAGGGCATCGACAAGCACTGAGCGCCAGCCCAAAGCGGCGGAGAAATCGATGTAGCGCTTCTGCTCGTCGAAGTTGCAGCTGGCATCCATACCGATAATCCACGACCAGGAGCCCTTGCCATAGTCATAGACCTTCGAGGGCTTATACTTCGGCTGCACGAGGTCATTGGCGATGGTCGTCTCAACGATGGGCTTCAGCGTAGTGCCGAGGGTGATGGTGCGCCAGGGTGTCTCACAGGGCAGACTTACGGCGGCCGTCGTCGAGCCATGGCCGTTCATCTCGCCCTCCTGGGGGAAGCCGATGCGGTAGAGAGACCCGCCATCGTTCATCAGCCGACAGCCCACATAACCGCCGTCTGTGCCTGTCTCAGAAATGAGC
>JAGCNO010000179.1 GCA_017645905.1 Prevotella sp.
AAGCTTATCGCCATTGTCACCCATGTGGCCGATGCCCGTACCTGTGTGCTGCATCCCGCCAGCCATACCCATCGGCAGATGAGCGACGAACAACTACGAGAGGCTGGTGTTGCTCCCGATCTTATCCGCCTGTCAGTAGGCATTGAGGATGCTGAAGACCTTATCGCCGACTTGAAGCAGGCATTGGATAAACTCTAAACTCTCAGCTCTCAACTCTCAACTCTCAGCTCTCAACTCTCAACTCTAAACTCTAAACTCTCAACTATAACTCGAGTATCCCTTCGGGCAACTGGAGGGATATTTCTTTTTTCTTCTGGTCGATACCCTCGATAAGTTCTTCTGCGGCAGGGATAAGCGTGCCGTCTTCAAGACAGAAGAGAATGTTCATCGTGCTTTCGTCAACACTTTCAATGGTGCCCACTTCCCGGCCTGTAGCGGCGTCAACAATGGTGAAGCCCACCAGGAAAGCATACGTCAGGGGAGCATCGTCATCTAAAGTCTCGGCCAAGTGGCGGGGGAAGTAGACATCGACGTTCGTAAGTTCCCGGGCACGCTCCTGGTTGTCCACACCTTCCAGCTTCAGCAGGGCAGTGTTGTCGGAACGGAAACGGTATTCCTCGATAAAGAAAGGCACCAGTATACCGTCAACCTCCAGCACGAGGTAGTCGGCATCGGTACGGTCGAACACATCGTCGTCGAAGTGAAACGTCACCTCGCCGTGTACGCCGTGGGCCTTGCCAAGACGGCCAATGCGGTAGACTTCTTCTTGCTTTATCATGGGGTTAGGTCATGCGGGTTATCTGAGCTCCGAGGGCATTGAGGCGGTCTTCGATGTTCTCATAGCCGCGGTCTATCTGCTCGATGTTGTCTATTCGGCTGGTGCCTCGGGCACTCATGGCGGCAATGAGCAAGGCAATGCCGGCACGGATGTCTGGGCTTGACATTCTTCCGCCGCGCAGTTGTAGCTTGCGGTCATGGCCAACGACGACGGCACGGTGAGGATCGCAGAGGATGATTTGCGCTCCCATGTCGATAAGCTTGTCGACAAAGAACAGACGGCTCTCGAACATTTTCTGGTGGAAGAGCACCGAGCCGCGTGCCTGTGTGGCTACGGTGATAAGCACGGACAGGAGGTCAGGCGTAAGTCCCGGCCAAGGTGCGTCGGCAAGTGTCATGATAGTGCCGTCAATAAACGACTGAATCTCGTAGTGGCGCATGGCGGGAATGAAGAGGTCGTCGCCTTCTTCCTTCACCTTGATGCCCATGCGTCGGAAGGTGTTGGGGATGATTCCCAGGTTCTTCATCGAGACGTCTTTGATTCTCACGCCGTCGCCCACCATAGCGGCCATGCCGATAAACGAGCCTACCTCAATCATGTCGGGCAGTATGCGGTGCTCCGTGCCGTGCAAACTCTCCACACCTAAAATTGTGAGCAGGTTGGAACCAATGCCGCTTATCTGTGCTCCCATAGCGTTGAGCATACGGCAAAGTTGCTGGATATATGGTTCGCAGGCCGCATTATATATAGTTGTGGTGCCACGGGCAAGAACAGCAGCCATGATGATGTTGGCCGTTCCCGTGACGGAAGCCTCGTCGAGGAGCATGTATCGTCCACGCAAACTGTTGGCGAAAATCTGGTAGACATCACGTTCGGATACATGTTGGAACTGTGCGCCTAACCGCTCAAAGCCCAGGAAATGGGTGTCTAACCGCCGACGGCCTATCTTGTCGCCACCAGGTTTGGCAATGACGGCCTTACCTGTTCGGGCAAGCAACGGGCCAATCATCAGCACAGAGCCGCGCAGTTCCGAGCATTTCTTGACGAACTCATCGCTTTGCAAGTAGTCGAGGTTGAGGTCGGAGGCTTCGAAAATGTAGTCTCCCTTATTAGGGGAGTCCACTTTTACCCCGATATCCTTCAGCAGCTGTATCAGGTTGTTGACGTCGCGGATGTTGGGAACATTGTGGATGGTCACCACTTCGCTGGTGAGCAACGTGGCACAGATGACCTGCAGGGCCTCGTTCTTCGCTCCCTGTGGAGTAATGGTCCCGCTTAGGTGATGTCCGCCTTCAATGATAAACGATGACACAGAATATATTTACGATTTACGGATTTACTATTTGCGATTTTTTAGTTGCCCTTTTTCTTCTTTTTCTTTCCCGATGCCGATGCCAGTTCTGTGATTTTCACAGGGTCGAAAGTGAAGTTGCGCAGGTCTATTTGGATAATACCGTCGGTGAAGTCGGCAAGGTCGGCTACCACCTTCTCGTCGTCGGAATTGCCGTGTCCCCAGAGCACGAGGTCGCGCTTCATCTGGTTAGCCGTGTGGCGGGCCAAGGCGTCACGCTCCTCTCCGGCGGGCATCGTCTTGAGCTTCTCGCACATCTCCTCCACCAGTCGTCCGTAGTGGCGCAGACGGATGTCCTGCTGAGGCAGCTTCAAGGGTTCGGGCTTGGCGAGAATCTTCTCCGCACCGCTCACGTCGTAGGGCCAGTCTATGTCGAGCTCTTTATGGCTCATGATGTAGAGATGGTCCCACAAAGCCTGCTGCTGGTCGGCACTATCGCGCATCTGTGTCATCTTCTTGGCCATCATCTTGACGATGGTCTTGGCACAGCGCAGACGGTCTTCGCGCAGCGGCAACGATACGGCGTGCTCTACCATCTTCTGTATCTCGCGCCCATATTCGGGCAAAAGCAGCCTTTCGCGCTGCGTGTTGTAATCTAATCCTTGCATGTCTTTGTCTATGTTAGGGGGCTAAAAGTGGGTTCTTCGCTACCTTAGCCACAAATTCTTTCAGGTAGAACGGCGTGAAATAGGCCACGTCTTCCGTCTGTCCCTGCATCAGCCTTCGCTCTGCCAACGGCTGCATCCAACGTGCTATTGGCTCAATACCATCGATGAAGTGGGCATTGGGGTGTGCGATGATTTCCTTGCACTTCGCAGCCCCGTTGCCGAAGAAGTACACGGGCCGCTCGTCGAGCCACTCCTTGTAGGTATCGGCATTGACCACGTCGGGCTGCACTTCCCG
>JAGCNO010000180.1 GCA_017645905.1 Prevotella sp.
AGGATTCTCCTTAAACTGATGGAAGATGATGGCGATGGCCAGGATGATGAGGAAAGAGGGTAGGGCAGTGCCCAGCGCACAGCTGATGGCTCCGGTGGTACGCCGGAGCTTGTAGCCGATAAACGTGCTGATGTTGATGGCGAACACGCCGGGGCAGCTCTGTGCGATGGCGATGAGGTCGAGAAACTCCTCCTTCGTCACCCACCGGTGCTTCTCCACCACCTCTGCTTCAATGAGCGGAATCATGGCGTAGCCTCCGCCGAGGGTGAAGAGACCGATTTTGAAGAAAGTAGCAAAACTTTTTGCGTAAATATTCATTACTGCTTATGGGCCTCCACCCACTTCCTTGCATTAACGAAAGCTTCTATCCAGGGCGTCACTTCGTCGCGGCGACGGCCACGCAGGTACCAACCGCACTGCCAAGGATAGATGGCACGCTCGAGGTGGGGCATCATAGCCAGATGACGGCCGTCGGCAGAGCAGATTCCAGCCACGTCGTAGTCCGAGCCGTTGGGGTTGGCGGGATAGCCGTGGTAGTTGTACTTAGCAACAATGTTGTAGGCCTCCTCACCGCCAGGCAGGGAGAACTTACCCTCTCCGTGGGCCACCCAGATGCCGAGCTTCGAACCGCTCAGAGAGCCAAACATAACGCTGTTGTTCTTAGGAATCTGCAGGGTGAGGAATCCGCTCTCGAACTTGTGGCTGTCGTTGTGGAGCATCTTGGCGCCTTTCGCACCTGTCAAGCCGAGTTCAACCATCAACTGGCAACCGTTGCAGATACCCAGCGAGAGTGTGTCGGGACGGGCGTAGAAACGGTCGAGGGCCTCCTTGGCCTTGGGGTTGAAGAGGAAAGCACCGGCCCAGCCCTTGGCAGAACCGAGTACGTCGCTGTTGGAGAAGCCTCCGCAGAAGACAATCATCTGAACCTCGTCGAGGGTCTCGCGGCCCGTGATGAGGTCGGTCATCATCACGTCCTTCACGTCGAAACCGGCCAGGTAGAGGCTCCAAGCCATCTCGCGCTCACCATTAGTGCCTTTCTCGCGAATGATGGCGGCCTTGGGCTTGTCAAGGGTGAGGGATGAGGGGTGAGCGGTGAGGCCGTACTGCGAGAGCTTGCCCTGGAAGCCGCGTGGGAACTTCATCTGAAGCGGCTGCTCCTTGTAGTTCTCAAAGCGTTCCTTCGCTTTTCCGTTAAAGCTCTGGCGGCGGTCGAGCAGGTAGCTCGTCTTGTACCATACGTCACGAAGATGGTCGATGTCAAGGGTGATGGTTTCGGTGTCGCCCTTTGCTGCAACACTGTTGCAGCTTAGAGGACAGACAATCTCCATTGTGCGGCCCTCCTCCACGGGATAACCTATCTTGGCATAGCCTATACCGAGATCCTCCATAAACTCACGGAACTCATGCTTGTGCTCGTCGCTTACCTCTATGACCACGCCGGGATTCTCGGCGAAGAGGGCCTTGACGATGTCGGACTGTTCACCTTCCAGCGTGATGTTAGCCAGTAGGTCGTGGAGGTTAATGTGCAGTCCGCCGTGGGTGTTGGCAAAGGTCATTTCCAGCAGACAGGTGATGAGACCGCCGGCGGAAATATCATGACCGGCCAGTACCCAGCCTTTGTGGATGAGTTGCTGAACGGCGCAGAAGGCATCGGCGAAATATTCGGGGTTAACGACCGTAGGCACATCATCGCCCACATGACCGAGACTCTGGGCAAAGGCGGAACCGCCGAGGCGCTGTTCGCAGAACGAGAAGTCGATGTGGTAAAGTGAAGCCCGGTGGTCGTTGACCAGCACAGGCGATACAACCTTCTTGATGTCGCTCACCTCACCTCCGGCAGAGACGATGACCGTTCCCGGAGAGATGATTTTCTCACCGTTGGGATATTGCTGTGAGAGTGACAGCGAGTCCTTGCCCGTGGGCACGTTGATGTGCAGAGCGCAGCAGAAATCGCTGAGGGCCTGTACGGCCTGGTATAGGCGGGCATCCTCGCCTTCCTGCGAGCGACAGGGCCACATCCAGTTGGCCGAAAGACTTACGTAGTCCAGCGGGCTCTCGCCGGCCTTCATTCTCTTCCCAGCTCTACCAAGCGGAGCCCATACCAGGTTCGTCAGAGCCTCAGCCACGGAGAGCACGCTGCCTGCTGCGGGATTGGCAAGTCCGGCCTGGGGTGCATGACCGATAGCAGTTGCAATGCCAGCCTGTCCTTGATAGTCGAGGGCCACCACGCCGCAGTCGCTTAAGGGCAGTTGCAGCTCACCCTGACACTGCTGACGGGCAATCTTTCCTGTCACAGAGCGGTCCACCTTGTTAGTCAGCCAGTCCTTGCAGGCCACGGCCTCAAGCTGTAGGACTTTTTCCAGGTATTCTTGAATATCTTGATTCTCCAGACTATACTCTACTGGTGCATAATGGCGCTCTACAGTATTGTCGCGCATGATGGTCTTCGGTGAATGACCGAACATCTGTGCAACGTCGAGGTCGAAGGGTTTCACACCGTCGCCTTGTACGAAGGAGAAATGAGCGTCGCCTGTGGTCTCGCCGACGACGTAGAACGGTGCACGCTCACGCTCGGCAATCTTCTGAACATGGTCGAGGTGGCGCTCGTCGATGAGCAGCCCCATGCGCTCCTGGCTCTCGTTGGCGATGATTTCCTTAGAGGAGAGGGTCTTGTCGCCGATGGGAAGCTTTGTCATGTCAATGCTGCCTCCGCAATCCTCTACCAACTCGGAGAGGCAGTTCAGGTGGCCGGCACTTCCGTGGTCGTGGATGCTGACGACAGGGTTGTTGTCCTCCTCGCAGAGGGCACGAACGAGGTTATAGGCACGCTTCTGCATTTCGGGATTAGCTCGTTGTACGGCGTTCAGCTCGATGCCGCTGGTGTAACGGCCTGTATCAACGCTGGAGACCGAACCGCCACCGAGACCGATGCGGTAGTTGTCGCCACCCACGACGACAACCTTGTTGCCTTTTTGCGGTTCCTTCTTCAGGCAGTCGCGGCGCGTGCCGTAGCCTACACCACCAGCCAGCATGATGACCTTGTCGTAGGCGTACTTAGTGGGGGCAGCGCTTATGGGAGATTCTTGATGCTCGAAGGTGAGCACGGAGCCGCAGATGAGGGGCTGGCCGAACTTGTTGCCGAAGTCGGAGGCACCGTTCGAGGCCTTGATGAGGATTTGCTCTGGTGTCTGGTAAAGCCACCGGCGCACGGGGAGGATGTTTTCCCATTCCCTTTCTTCCATCCTTGGGTAGGCGGTCATGTAGACAGCCGTTCCGGCGATGGGCCATGAGCCTGTTCCACCGCCCATACGGTCGCGAATCTCGCCGCCAGTGCCTGTAGCAGCACCGTTGAAAGGCTCCACGGTAGTGGGGAAGTTGTGGGTCTCGGCCTTCAGCGATATGACGCTGTCAATATCTTTTACACGGAACCAGTCGGCTGTGCTCTGGTCGACGGGTGCGAACTGCTCAACCTTGGGACCCTCGGCGAAGGCCACGTTGTCCTTGTAGGCAGAGAGAATCTGTCCGGGATTCTCCTTCGTTGTTTTCTTGATGAGGTTGAAGAGCGACGACTCCATTTCCTTGCCGTCAATAATAAAAGTTCCGCCGAAAATCTTGTGGCGGCAGTGCTCGCTGTTAATCTGCGCGAAACCGAAGATTTCGCTGTCGGTGAGCGGGCGGCCATTCTGTTTCTCCAAACCGTGCAGGTACTCTATCTCCTCGGGTGAGAGGGCGAGGCCCTCCTGCTCGTTATAAGCCTCCAGGTCTTCGACAAGCTTGATGGGTTCAGGCTTGATGTTGATAGTGAAGATGTCCTGGTCGAGTCCGTTGTATTCACGCTGGAGCATGGGATCAAATGACTCCCCTGTGGGGAAGTATTCCTCTATGCGGCTGATGCCCTTCATGGCCATATTCTGCGTTATCTCCACAGCGTTGGTCGACCACGGTGTAACCATTTCGCGCCTGGGGCCAATGAACTGTCCTTCGAGCGTGTTGCCCTCTAAGAGGGTGGCTCCGCCGTAGAGCCAACATAATTTCTGTACTTCTTCTGCTGAGAGCTGATGGTCGGCCTCTGTGGCTATCACGCTCTTCTGTGGGGTTTGGAAAAAGAATATCATACCTTATTATATATATAGGGTTTTTGAAATTGTCTGCAAAGGTACTAAAAACACTGCTAACGGCCAAATTTATTCACATAAGATAAAGATAATCATAACTTTTTTTTGCTCAAATGAAATGAATTGCTTAACTTTGCAGCGGTATTAATTGTTAAACTAATATAGAGTTATGAAAAAAATCATTGTTACCATGCTTATGATGGCATTCTTTGCCACGTTAACAAATGCCCAAGGTGTCTACTTCGGTGTCAAAGGCGGTCTTAACAACACGAAGCTGAATACCGACATGGAAGGTGTGATTTTGGACAGCGACTATGGCTGGTTCCTTGGTCCTACGCTGCGAATCGACATCCTGCCGTTCCTGGGTGTACAGGGTTCTGCTTTCTATAGCCAGAACCAATCGAAGCTTAACGGAGTGAAGATTAAGCAGAAAAGCGTCATCATCCCTCTCGATGCACGACTGAACATCCCCGTTAACGACGAGACGGGAATCTTTCTCTCTGCGGGTCCACAGTTCGGTTTCAATACCGGCGAGGATGATTACAACATCTTCGGCAGCAACAGCGGTGAGGCCAGGGACAACATCCACAACACTTTCCAGCTGAAGAAATCGATGTTCAGTTGGAACTTTGGCGCTGGCCTCTCGCTTACGAAGAACATCGAGTTTGGGTTTGTCTATAGCGTAGCCTTGGCAAAAACTGGCGAGATAAAGGACTTGAAAAAGGAGGACAAGGCAAAGGCAAGAGGATGGCAAGCCTCTGCCACTATTTACTTCTAATACAGGAGGTTTTTTATAAGAATCATCCCCGTACCGCCAATGATGTGGTACGGGGATGGTTCGTTTTGGAGGGGTGGGCGCTTCTTAGGCCTCTTCGATGCCGTGGGCGGTCACCTCCTTGCTAATCTTGGCAATCATGCCCTGCAGTGCTTTGCCGGGTCCGCACTCGGTGAAGTCGGTGGCTCCGTCGGCAATCATCGACTGGACGCACTGTGTCCAACGTACCGACGAAGTAAGCTGTGCAATGAGGTTCTGCTTAATCTCCTCCGGGTCGGTGTGGGGTTTTCCGTCGACGTTCTGATAGACGGGGCATTTCGGCGTGGCGAATTCGGTCTTCTCGATAGCTGCCTGCAACTCGTCCTTAGCGGGCTGCATGAGGGGGCTGTGGAAGGCACCGCCCACCTTCAGCGGCAGGGCACGCTTGGCACCAGCCTCCTTGATGCGGACGCAAGCCTCTTCGATGGCCTCGATGTTTCCGCTGATGACCAGTTGGCCGGGGTTGTTATAGTTGGCGGGTACGACAACGCCCTTGCCGGCAGTCTCCGTCACCTCACGGCAGATGCGCTCCACGTCCTCGTCGCCTATGCCAATGATGGCAGCCATGGTCGAGGGTTGTGCCTCGCAGGCTTTCTGCATGGCCATAGCGCGGGCGTAGACAAGGCGCAGACCGTCCTCGAAGGACAATGCACCAGCGGCTACGAGGGCCGAGAATTCGCCGAGCGAGTGGCCGGCGGTCATGGCGGGCTGGAAAGCGTCGCCCATGCAGATGGCAGAAATGACGCTGTGGAGGAACACGGCGGGTTGCGTCACCTTTGTCTGGCGAAGATCCTCGTCGGTGCCGTCAAACATGATGTCGGTGATGCGGTAGCCAAGTATGTCGTTGGCTTTTTCAAAGAGTTCACGTGCTGTTTCGTTGTTGTCGTAGAGGTCTTTACCCATGCCTACGAACTGTGCCCCCTGTCCGGGGAATACGAATGCTTTCATTGATTGTTATTGTTTTTTGGGGTTTTGTGGGTATCGTTTGTGGATGGTGGAGACTTAGTAACCGAAGATTTCCTCGGTCGAGACCCGGCGTATGTTGCCGTACTTCAGCAGCCCTGCGAGGTCGAGCTCTTTCTCGTTGCCGAGGATGACATAGCGGTAGGTCTTGTGGGCCATCTGTTTCTGCTCAAAGTCCACGATGTCCTTGAGCGTGATGGCGGGCAGTGCCTCATAGATGCGCTGGTTCAGGTCGTAGCCGATGCCGCGGTCCTGAGCGGTGAGCCATGCATTGATGATGCCGAACTTTGTGGTGCGCTGGCTGGCGAGCTGCTTGGTCAGTCCATCCTTGGCAATCTGGAACGAGGCCTCGCTCTCGGGTATGGTGTCGAGAATCTGGTGGAACTGTCGTACGCAGTCCATCATCTTGTCGTTCTGGGTGATGATGTGTGTGAAGTAATACTCCGTCTGGTCCTTGTACTGCGGGTTCAGATAGGCGGCGTATGCGTTGTAGGCCAGTCCGCGGGCCTCACGAAGCTCCTGGAATACGACGGTGTTCATACCGGCGCCGTAGTATTCGTTGAAGAGGGCCTTTACGGCCGACTCTTCCTCGTTCCAGGCACGTCCCTCGTTGTGAATCATGCGCATGTAGATGTTCTTGGCATCGTAGGGAGCAATGAGGATTTCATTCTCGGGTGTGGGCTGCATGGTGTAGTGCTGGCCCTCGGGAGCCTTCAGCAGGCCCGAAGCTGATGTTTCGGGTATGGTTGCGGCTATCGCAGCAGTGAGTTCCTCCTCGCTCATCGGTCCATAATATAATATGGTGTGCTCATACTGCGAGAGGTTCTTCAGCAGGTCGAGCAGGTCCTGCGGGTTGGTCTCTGCCATCTGCTGGTTAGTATAGCCGTTGCGGTAGGGGTTGTACTGCCCGTAGAGTCCGTAGCTGACGAGGTACTGGAAGTTCACCTGCTGGTTCGCCTTGTTGTCTTCGCGCTGCTTGGCTCGGTTGGCACAATACATCATGTATGCCTCTTCGTCGACCTTTGCACGCTGGAGCAGGTGCTGCAGCAGGGCGAGTGCCTGCGGCATGTTCTCGCCCAGTCCGTTGAGCGACACGCTGATGTTTCGCGCACCTACCTGAATGTTGTAGTTGCAGGCCAGCTTGTAGAACTGCTGCTTGAGCTGTTCGGGCGTGAGCGAATCGGTGCCGAGGAAGTCGATGTACTCGGCAGCATAGTTGTAGCGCACGTCGGTCTCCTCGCCGAAGTCGTAGCGGAAGGCCATCTGGAAGCGGCCGTTTTCGGTGTTCTTGACGTAGATGTAGGGGATTTGTGACTCTATCTCGCCGAATGTCAGGTCTTTCTTGAAGTCGACGAAGCGGGGCTCGATGGGTTTCACTTCGGCATTTTGTATCTCCTTGACAAAGTCAGAGACCAGGTCGCGGTTGGTGGGTATGGGCGTGATGGCGGGTTTTTCAATCTTCTTCAGCGTGGGGTCAACACCCTGTCGCTTGTAAACGACAGCGTAATTGTTGCCGAAGTGACGCTTGGCAAAGTCGACAATCTGTTCCTTCGTCATGCCTTCGACGCGCTTCAGCGCCTGCACCTCCTGCTCCCAGGATGAGCCGTTGATGAACGACTGCACGAACATGTTGGCGCGTGCCTGGTTCGACTCTAAGGAGTTGTAGTACCTCAGTTTGAGGTTGTTGACAACCGAAGGCAGCAGGTCGTCGCTGAAATCTCCGCTCTTCAGCTTCTCAATCTCGCCGAGCAGCAGGTCGCGCACCTCGTCGAGTGTCTGTCCCTCCTTAGGCGTTCCGGCGAGTAGGAACAATGAGTAGTCCTGCATCGCGTCAACTCCACCCCACGATTCCAACATCTTCATCTGCTGGTTGATGTTGAGGTCAATAAGTCCGGCAGTGCCATTGTTAAGCAGATACTCGATGACTCCGAGGGTGTCGGTCTGCAGCGAGGCGGCCTTGTCGAAGCGCCATCCCATCCAGATGGTTTCGGCCTCCAGGCCCAGCACGGTGGTGTCTACGGGTTGCGTAATCTCCGGCAGGGAGGGGAAGGTGGGCTGCTCCACATCATCGCCCGGCTGCCAGTCGCCAAAATATTTGTCGATGGTGGCAATCACCTCATCGGGGTTCAGGTCGCCGGCCATACAGATGGCCACGTTGTTCGGACGATACCACTTGTTGAAGTAGTTCTTGATGTTGGTGATGGAGGGATTCTTCAGGTGTTCCTGCGTGCCGATGGTGGTCTGTGTGCCGTAGGGGTGTCCGGGGAAGAGCAGGGCGTTCAGGGCCTCCCAGAGCTTGCGCTGGTCCTGTGCTATGCCGATGTTATACTCCTCGTAGACGGCCTCCAGTTCGGTGTGGAATCCGCGAATGACCATATTCTTGAAGCGGTCACCCTGAATCTTTGCCCAGTTCTCCACCTCGTTCGAGGGGATGTCCTCGGTGTAGCAGGTCACGTCGGTGCTGGTGTAGGCGTTGGTGCCCTGTGCTCCGATGGCGGCCATGAGTTTGTCGTACTCGTTGGGTATGAAGTATTGTGCGGCCAACTGGCTCACGCTGTCAATCTCGTGGTATGCTTGTTTGCGCTCATCGGGGTCGGTCATACGGCGATACTGCTCGTAACGCTGCTCGATGTCGGCCAGCAGGGGAGCCTCGGCGGTGCTGTCGGTGACGCCAAACTTACCGGTTCCCTTGAACATGAGGTGCTCCAGGTAGTGAGCCAGTCCGGTAGTCTCGGCGGGGTCGTTCTTCGAGCCGGTACGCACAGCGATATATGTCTGAATACGAGGCTCTTCAGTGTTGACGCTCAGATAGACCTTCAGGCCGTTCTTCAACGTGTAGATGCGGGCTTCGGTGAGGTCGCCCTTTACGGTTTCATACTTGTACTTGCCCTTCGAGCAGGAAACGACTGCGAGGGCGGCAATGAAAAGAAATAACAGTGACTTTTTCATACTTATTTTTGAAGATGAATTATTTCAGTAAAACGAAAGCATTGCCCCTGTAAGCCGGGTTCTGTACTGCCTTTAACCATAACTTGTGAACACATTTGTCGAAAGGCAGTGCCTGCCATTTATCTACTGCCCGCGTCGCCACGAGCCTCCAGCGTTCTACCCTCCGTCGCATCGCCTCGTAGACTACTCGGGCGGGCAACCCTCAGTGTCGACGGTTTACATGAACTTGCAGCCTCCAGCGGGAACAGCACGACGGTCGCCCGTCGCCTGGTGGTCTCTTACACCACCTTCTCACCCTTACCACGTTCTCTTGACAATGATAAAATAAGAATGTGGCGGTCGTTTTCTTCTTCCCTTACCAGCCGTCGCCGACTGCTTCTACTTTCAGAAGTGGAGCGCCCTAAGCTGCCCGGACTTTCCTCCCGTCGTGCCTAACCGGCACGGCCAGCGGCAGGCCGGGGCAGTGCTTTCGGCGTGCAAAGGTAGCGGTTTTTGCGCACACAGCGAACTTTAGCAAGTTAAATGGAGTTAAAGGATGAAAAATGGTTAATTCCTTTTGCCGTGTGGCGATTATTCAGTACCTTTGCATCTTCATTGAAGACCAGCCCGGAGTTTGGACGGCTTATTCAAATCGAAAGAACGGCTTTTTCGATTAGAAAGAACGGCTTTTTCTGAGGGAAAGAACGGCTTTTTCTGACGGAAAGAACGGCTTATTCTCCGAGGGCTGTCTGAGAGTGGTATGAGTGAACGACGGAAAAACGTAGTAATCATCGGCGCTGGCCTCGGCGGGCTATTCACTGGAGCCATCCTGGCCAAGGAGGGTTTCGAGGTGACCGTGCTGGAGAAGAACGCTACCATCGGTGGCGGCCTGCAGTCGTTCCGTCGTTTTGGTGAGACTTTCGATACGGGCATGCACGTCGTGGGAGGCATGCGTCCAGGCGGGAACATCTGGCGCGTCTGCCGCTACCTGGGCATTGAGGACAAGGCGCGGTTAATGGACGTCGACGATGACTGCACCGACCGGCTCTTCTTTGCCGAAGACCGACGGAGCTACACTTTGGCGCAGGGACGCAAGGGATTCGTGGAGTCGCTCGTCAGGCAGTTCCCCCATGAGCGCGAGGGGCTGGAGCGATATGTCGACGCCGTGCTGCGCATAGCCGACAATACCGACCTCTTCAACCTTCGTCCCTCTGTCAGCGGGCCGTCGCTTTTCGCGTCGTCGCCCGACTTTCTCATGGCCGCCACCGACTTTATCACGCAGTTCACCGACGACCCCAAACTGCAGGCCGTGCTGGCCTATATGAACCCTCTCTACGGCGGACGGCCCGGACAGACACCGGCCTACGTACATGCCATCATCAGCACGCTCTACATCGAGGGTGCCAGCCGGTTCGTGGGTGGAAGCAGCCACTTTGCCGACCTCCTGGCAGAAGTTATTTCCAGCCACGGCGGCAACGTCTTCACGGGCGACGGCGTGGAATGGATCGAGGTAAAAGACCGTCACGTGGAGCATGTACGTACGGTGAAGGGTCGCGTCTATACCGCCAACCACTATATCTCCGACATTCACCCCTGCACGCTCCTGCAGCTCATGGACGAAAAGGCCTTCCCCAAGGCCTATCGCGAACGCCTGAACAGCATTCCCAATGCCCACTCGGCCTTCTCGCTTTTCATCAAGCTGAAGCCTGGAACGTTTCCCTACATCAACCATTCGGAGTACTACATGACGCGATATGCCGACGTCTGGAACTTCTCTCGTACCGACCGTCCCTGGCCTCTCGGTTTCCTCTTCATGACTCCGCCAGAGGAGCGTTCCCTATGCTGCAATAGCAATGCAGCCACCAAGGCTCTCGTCACTGCCCCCATGCCCTTCGAGATGGTCGCTCGCTGGGCCGACACCACGCCTGGTCATCGCGGTCCTGACTACGAGGCCTGGAAGGATAATTGCGCCGCTGCCCTCCTGCGCCAGCTGGAAGACCTTCACCCCGGCTTCTCCTCCTGCATCGAGGCCGTGAACGCTGCCTCGCCTCTTACTATCCGTGACTACTACGGAGCCAAGGACGGGACCATCTGCGGCTTCAGCAAGGACTGCCGTAACATTGCCCTGTCTCATCTGCCCGTGGTGACGAAGATTGACAACCTGCTCCTCACCGGCCAGAACAATAATCTCCACGGCTTCTGTGGCGTTCCCCTCACGGCTATCACCACCTGTGAGGCCCTGTTAGGTACCAACTACGTCATCAACAAAATCAACGCATGTCCCACTGTCTAATCATATCCCTCTGTCTGCTATGCTGCAACAGCGTTGCAGCTATCGCCCAGGTGAACATCTGGGAGGGTACCGATTGCCATAAGCGCGTGGAACTGAAACCTTACGTTGTGGATAAGGGGAGTGTCGCGGTAGTAGTCTGCCCCGGCGGCAGCTATTTCTGGCACGATATGGAGGTGGAAGGTCACGCCGTGGCCCGCTGGCTCAATGCCAATGGCATCTCGGCCTTCGTGCTGCGCTACCGAACGGCCTACGTCCCGGCATACGTGTTGCATCACCGCCTGCTCTTTCGAGGCAACCGATACCCTGACCCGCAGGACGACCTGCGCCAGGCCCTTCGTCATGTTCGTCAGAACGCTACCCGCTATGGTATCAACCCCGACAGTATCGGTGTGATGGGCTTTTCGGCCGGTGGACATTTGGCGATGTCGGCGGCAGAGCTGTTCCCTCCTGAGGAGCGCCCTGCTTTCGTTGTCCCAGTCTATCCCGTGGTCAGCATGACCGAACCGTGTACCCACCATCGCTCCCGTCGTGGCCTGCTAGGCGACTCACGTATTGGCAATGAGGAACTGCGTGACCTGCTCTCTCTGGAGCGTCATGTGCCCAAGGACTGTCCGCCTGTGTTCCTCGTCAACTGCAAGGACGACCCCGTTGTGGACTATCGTAACTCGGCGCTCCTCGACTCTGCTCTCACCGCCCAGGGCATTGCCCACAAATATATACAGTATTCCACTGGAGGTCACGGCTTTGGAGCCAGCGACACAAAGGGCACGCCCGAGTGCCGTCAGTGGCGCCAGGAATTTCTCCACTGGCTCTCCCATAACTCCCATTAATCCCATCACTCCCATTATTTCCATGACGAAAAACCCTAAGTTCGACGACATCCGCCCCTATTACGAAGAGGAACTCCCCGCTGCCATGAAGCGCATATCCGCAAGCGACGTGTTCCCCCTCCTCGCCTCATACGTATTTCCCGGCATGGACATCGACGCCGTTCGTCAGCGAGTATGCTCGTATCGTACCATTCGTGAGTTCCAGCACGACACCATGGTCGAGGTGAACAAGCAAATCATAGCCCGCAGTATCTCGGACTTTACCTGCGGCGGTTTGGAGCGTCTCGACCCTAAGAAGCAGTATCTCTATGTGTCGAACCACCGCGATATCATGCTGGATGCCTGCCTGTTACAGTACTTTCTTGTCATCAATGGTTTTGAGACTACCGAGATAACTTTCGGTGCTAATCTCATGACTCATCCTGTAGTCATCGATGTGGGAAAGTCCAACAAGATGTTCCGTGTGGAGCGTCCCGGCGGTGACCTGCGTGAGTTCTACCGCGCCTCGCTCCACCTCTCGGAATACATCCGCTGGTGCATCAAGGAGAAGGGCGAGTCGGTTTGGATTGCCCAGCGCAACGGGCGAACGAAGGACGGCATTGATGCCACCGACCAGGGCATCATCAAGATGTTCTGCATGAGTGAGCCGAAGGACAAGATCAAGGCCTTGGCCGAACTGAATATCGTGCCCGTGGCGGTGAGTTACGAGTGGGAATCATGTGACGTGCTGAAGGCTCTGGAGCTTTACCAGTCGCAGTATGCCCGCTATGTGAAGAAGCCCGGAGAGGACCTCAACAGCATCCTCACAGGAATCATGCAGTATAAGGGCCGGGTACACTTCGAGCTCTGCCAGCCCATCACCGCCGATGATCTTGCCAGCTTCGAAGGACTGACTAACAGCGAGTACCATAAAGCAGTTGCCCGTCTGCTCGACCAGCGCATCAATGCCGCCTATCGCCTCTATCCCAACAATTACATCGCCCATGATCTGCTCTACGGCAACACCCGCTATCGCGAACACTACACCGACGAGCAGTACGAGACTTTCAACGTCCGCTTGGCCAAGCTCGACCGCTATGCCGAGACTTGCGACCTGGAGCGGCTGAGGGAAATCTTTATAGGTATCTATGCCAACCCTGTGGAAGCATGCAGGAAATAATCACAAGGATATATGATGGTTTGCGGGCGCAACGTGGTTTGTGCCTGACGACGCTGCTCATTGTGACGGCAGTACTTGCCTTGTTGCTGTCACGCCAGCGATACAAAGAGGATATCTCCGATTTCCTGCCGCTTGACAGCAAGTATGGCCAGGCACTAAAGGTTTATCAGGAAGTCTCCGGGGCCAGCCGTATCGTCGCTCTCGTCTCCTGTACCGACTCAAAGGAATCGTCACCAGACCTTCTGGTGGAGGCTGTTGATGCTTTCTCCACTATTGTCTTGGAACGTGACACGATGGGCGTCGCCGAGACGATTATGACTCAGATAGATATGGAGCAGATGGAGGAAACAGTGGAATTCCTATACGCGAACATGCCCTATTTCCTTACCGACCGTGACTATGCCCGCTTGGACAGCCTTCTTGCCGATGACAGCTACATCTCCCGTCAGCTTGCAGCCGACAAGCAGACACTTATGCTCCCCATGGCGGGCATGATGGCACAGAACGTTCAGCGCGACCCTCTGAACCTTTTTACACCCTTGTTGACAACACTCCAGCAACGTCAGGCCTCTGTGAGTTACGAGAACTACGACGGGTATATCTTCACGCCTGATATGAGTCGTGCTATCGTGCTCATGCAGTCGCCCTACGGCAGTAGCGAGACCAGTAAGAACACCCACCTTCTACGCTTTCTGGAAGACTGCGCCGCCCAGGCCAGTACCATGTGTCCTGGCGTGGACATCCATTTCACTGGCGGGCCTGTTATCGCCGTGGGCAATGCTAATCAGATTAAGAAAGACAGTCTGTTGGCAGTATCGCTCGCCTTGTTGCTCATCGTGGGGCTGCTCTTCTTCGTGTTCCGCAGCATGAGAAACCTTGTGCTCATCGTCTTGTCGATAGGGTGGGGATGGCTCTTCGCCATGGGTGTGCTGGCTGTTGTTCACGACAGTGTCTCGGTTATCGTCATCGGCATATCGTCGGTCATCGTGGGCATAGCCGTCAACTATCCTTTGCACCTCATTGCTCATCTCCGCCATACGCCTGTCGTTCGTCAGGCCCTACGGGAGATTGTTGTGCCGCTTGTCGTGGGAAATATAACCACCGTGGGTGCCTTTCTCGCTCTTGTACCGCTGGAGTCGGTGGCCCTTCGTGACCTTGGGCTCTTCAGTTCCTTTCTGTTAGTGGGTACCATCCTCTTTGTTCTCATATTCTTACCGCAGCTTGTTGTAAGAAGTGAAGGAGGTAAAGAAGTTGAAGAAGTTGAAGGAGGTAGAGGAGTACCTGGTTACCCACGTTGGATTCCTGCAGTTATCGCTATGCTGACCCTTGTCTTCGGTTACTTCAGCCTTGATACGACCTTCGATTCGAACATCGCGAACATCAATTATATAAGTGACCAGCAGCGGCAGGACATGGAGTATCTTGCCAGTCTGACTGCCCAGGGCGAGGCGACGGACGTTACCGATTACCAGCAGTTCCTCTGTTCGCAGGAGGAACAGCAACACCGCTTGCAGCTATGGAACAATTTCGCCGATCGTTATGGCCAGTCGTTGGAAGACGGTATCCGACAGGCCGCCGCTGCCGAAGGTTTTGCCGACGGTACCTTCGACGATTTCATATTCCTACTGCATGAGCGTTTTGAGCCCCAACCATTGGAGTATTTTGCTCCTCTTGTTAGTACCGTTTTTGCACAAGACCAGATTGTTATTGTGGATGGAGAGACAATTGATATCAAGAATATTAATTCAATGATAGTCAGCAGACTATCCGACGACTTTAACTATATCGGATGGGCTTGCGGACTCATCGTTTTCCTGTTCCTTTGGTTCTCATTGGGCAGCCTTGAACTGGCTATACTCTCGTTCCTTCCTATGGCTGTCAGTTGGGTATGGATATTGGGGCTGATGTCTCTGTTTGACATTCATTTCAACTTGGTGAACATCATTCTTGCCACGTTCATCTTCGGTCAGGGCGACGACTACACCATCTTTATGACTGAGGGCTGCCAGTATGAGTATGCCTACCGTCGGCCGATGCTTGCCAGCTACAAGCAGAGCATCATTATTTCCGCCCTCATCATGTTCATAGGTATTGGCGCGCTTATCTTCGCCAAACACCCGGCCCTGCGTTCTCTGGCCCAGGTCACCATCGTGGGCATGTTCTCTGTGGTGCTGATGGCGTGGCTGTTGCCGCCGATTATCTTCCGTTGGCTGGTGTCCGACCGTAACGGCTACCGACGCCGTCCCCTTTCCTTTTCCCTGTTTTGGCAAAGGCTTCGTGGCGAGCAGCCCGGTAGTGAGGCCTACCTGCGCCATTTGGTCTACGACCGTTACCGCTACAAGGGCATGGCCATCACTACCGCCGTAGGTCGCAGTCTGCGCAAGGGTTCGCCCCCTATACCACAGGAAGAGTTTCCCTCCGATGACTCGCCCATCACCATCGCCAACAGCGGCTGGGGCGAACAAGCTCTGCTCTTAGCCCTGCAACAGCCCTCGCGCACCATCATCGCCATAGAATCTGACCCTGAGCGACTGCTTGTGGCCCGTCATAGTGCCGAAGGCATCGCCCCCAACCTCACCTTTCAAGAGAGGGGAGCGGCTACGCACCAATAAATAAAAGTAACCTTGAAGAATAATGAAAGAAAAAATCCGTCAACTGCTTGAAGAAGCCCTTCCCTTAGTGGACTTCGACTCCGACTTCCTTTTCAGTGAGCTCGACTCACTGGGCGTGACCACCATTCTCATGCTTCTCTCCGACGAGTTCGGCATCCACCTTGATGCCACCGATGCCACTCCCCGCAACCTCCGTTCGTTGGACAGCATCGTTGCTATGGTAGAGCAAAAGCTACAGTCATGAATACCCTCGAAGCCTATATTGCCCACCACGCTCAGAAGCAGCCCGACAAGCTGGCTGTCATCTGTGGCACAGAGCGTTGCACCTATGCCGATCTCCAAGCCCGAATAGAGACCCGCATGGTCTGTCCTTCTATGCTGCAAGAGTGTTGCAGTTCAGGCACTATCGTTCCTCTCCGAGCCGAGTCCACCATCGACTTCCTCGTCACTTATTTTGCCCTCCACCGCCTGGGTCTCGTTGCTGCCCCTTTGGAGCGCGACATGCCCGAGGAAGCCTTCCAGCGTGTGACCGCCGAGCTGACCGCTCACACCTGTCCGGAAGGAACTGCCGACGTGCTTTACACCACGGGCACCACGGGCCGTTCGAAGGGTGTGATGGTGAGCCACAAGGTCATTCTTGCCGATGCTGAGAACCTCATTGCCGGGCAGGGCTTTACGCCCGACACCATCTTCGTGGTGAACGGTCCTCTGAACCACATCGGCTCGCTCTCAAAGGTCTACCCCGTCATGCTTCTTGGCGCCACGCTCATCATTGTCGACGGGCTGAAAGACCTCAACGCCTTCTTCAATGCCTTTGAACTCGAAAGTCTAAGGTCTGAAGTCAAAGGTCTGAAGTCCTTCGCCACCTTCCTCGTCCCCGCCAGCGTCCGCATTCTTCTTCAGCTGGCCTCTGACCGTCTGGCTGCTCTTGCCGACCGCCTGGACTTCATCGAGACGGGAGCCGCCGCGATGGCCCAGTCCGACATGGAGGCCCTCTGCCGCCTGCTGCCCGACACGCGCCTCTACAACACCTACGCCAGCACCGAGACCGGCATCATCTGCACCCACGATTTCCATTCGGGGCCATGCACGCCCGGCTGTCTTGGCCGTCCGATGCCCCATTCCGGCGTACACATCACCGAGGCAGGACTCATCGCCTGTACCGGCGACACACTGATGACCGGCTATGTGGGCGAGCCTGAGCGCACGGCTCAGGTGCTCCGCGACGGAGTGCTCTATACCGCCGACCTGGGCACCATCGATGCCGACGGCCGTCTGCACCTGCAGGGCCGCGAGGACGATGTCATCAACGTTGGGGGCTTCAAGGTGGCCCCGACTGAGGTGGAGGATGCCGCCATGAGCCATCCTTCGGTGGCCGACTGTCTCTGCATCTCTGTTGACCACAAGATTACGGGCAGGGCCCTGAAACTCCTTGTAGTCCTGACCGAGGGTGCCACACTTGACAAGCGGGCGCTGGCACGCTATCTTAGCACCCGTCTGGAACCTTACAAGGTGCCTATGCTCTATGAACAAGTAGGCCACATCCGTCGAACTTTCAACGGGAAACCCGACCGCAAGTCATACGCCGTCGGTCACACTAAATGAATTCTCACTGATGAGGGATTAATAAGTCTATGGCAGCAACGACGCCACTAATATTGGAGGGCCACGGGGCTTTTCCTGGTACAAGCTGTCCCGTGGTATCTACAAGGCGGTAAGTGGGATAGCCACTTACTTCCAGATAACGCTCGATAGCGTTCTCCTGTTCTCGGGGCAGGTTGTAGTGGACAGCATTGTCGGTGTCGAGGTGTTTCTGAGTAATGAAGGTGCGCCATGCGTCTTCGGGGCTGTTGTTGCAGAAATAGAGATAGACGACGGGCTTGTCTTTCAGCGCCTTTTTCAGGTCGGGTACATTTTCCATCTGGGCACGGCAGGGACCGCACCATGTTCCCCATACATCCACATAGATGACATACCCCTTGAATGGCTTAATGATGTACTCGAAGAGCTGCTGCCCGTCTGTGATACCCTTCAGGTCCTCATCCGGCACACGCAATGAGGCAGGTGTACCTTCCTTTGGTGCTATCACAATCTGTTTCTGACTCTCTTCCAGGAAATCCTTGATACGCTGATTGGCATTGTCGATGGCTTGGATAAGGCAGGGATGATGAACTTCCTGATGTGCCAATTCCAATATGCGTGGCGAGGCTACGTGGCTTTTGCCATCGATATCTCTCATGAAAGCCTGTGTCTTGAGGATTTCACAAGTGGCATCGTCCAAATCGAGGGAATTAAGGACACTGATAGTAAGTGGGACGTTCTTTTCGCTTAGTTCCCAATCCCAGTACTGCTCAACGAGAGGTTTGCCTAAAATGGGAATGATGTCCGACCTGAAGGCATTGTTCACGTCAACATCCCCGCTATAATTGGCAAGCAACGCCTGGAAACTCTTTATTTTCTGCAGTTCGTCATCGTTCAGTTGTACCTTGCCGTCTTGGTAAAGCTGCATAATGAAGTCCGAGGGATCGGTCAGGCGTGTTTGGCGGATGTCTGTCAGTGCAGAGACGTAGTAGCTGATATACGTCCTAAAACCAAAGCGGCACATCAGCGGCAGTTCCGATTGCATCCATTGCAACGGGTTCAGTTCAGCTTCCGTTTTCTTCAAGAGTTCACTTTGGTTCTCGCTATCCGATGGCCAGCAGCATTTCAGGAGCATAGGATAAGCAAACTGACTCTGTATGTCATCTTGATAATAGGTACGGAAACGACGGGAAAGATTTGGACGGGCAGCGTACAGAGAATCCATCCTCTCCTGACACACCATCATATAATGCCGCTGTTGTACTATTGTGCTGTCAATGTTCAGTTCATTCGTCCGAATGAAATCAGGGTCAAAGTCGCAACCTATCAGCTCATTGTTGAAGCGGGCATACTTACCTCCCATCAAGTAGGTGCGGTCATTGATGTCATCAACGTAAAGCAACAACGTGTCGCCGCCCTCCACGGCCAACAGTCTCCTGAAAGTATGCTCCAACGGATGCTGGGAGTCATTAAAGATGCCCATCACTCCAGAACCGATTACCGGCATCCTGACCTCAAAACGGCCTTGAGCGTCGGCCTTCGTCAGTTCCTTCGCTTGCTTGTCGTTCAACAGATTGTTAATGAAGGAAACATATTCTGTTCCCGTTCTGGTGGTACGCACACAGACACGCAGTGTTATATTGTCCTCTTCAGCGTGTATACCGCTCGGCCATACCGTCTCGTCCTTGGATGGGTAATCAGGCAGATAGTCAGAGGCCAGCACCGATGTCTGATGCTTCACGTTGTCAATGGAGACACTCGTCACCGCTTGCCCTTTCCGCTTCAACTGCACGTCCATACGTCTGTCGCCGCACGTCAGTACCAGCTTGTCTTTTCGTATTTCTGCGTACTCCCAATACTCGCAGTCGTAGATGGCATACTCATCGAACAGTCCTATAAGCCATTCACCCGAAGCCTCATCTCTCAGGCAGAGGTCAAGACCAGATTTCACTTGCCCCAGCCCCGCCACCCAGACGATGGCGAGCAGTGCGGTGATGATAGATTTCTTGCTCATTATTCTTTTGGTTATTATTGATCTTTATTGTTTATACGCTATTTGCACAGAAATATTACGGTTGATGGAGTTAATTCTTCTTAATCGGACAAAGAAAAGGTATCGACGGCCCGTTTTCCGAGTTCTTAGCCGACTGTGAATTGTCAGTTGCCAATGAAAAAGTTTTACAACGACCTCTCTGAGGCTGCGTTATTATCCATCCTATCCGTCCCGATTTCAATGGGGCGCATGATGGGGCAGGTAAAGCCTGTGTCGCACAAAGAACGGCTTTTTCTATGGGAAAGAATAGTTCATTCTCATAGAAAAAGCCGTTCATTCACCCACTTTGCTCCGTTGCGTCGCTGGCCTTTTTCGTATGTAAAGAAATCGGAGAACGCCCTGTTTATGGGCATTTTGGGAGGCCGCTATGTGGACTTCACCTGTTTTTGACGATTATAAAAACGGAGCGTTTCCCTCATTCTGGAGGTGACTTGTCGCTCTCAGACCGTCGTTTTTGCGCATTTTTGCGTTTTTGTGCATGTTTATAGAGCTAAAAAAGCTGCACAAAACGATACTTTTGTGCAACTTTTTGCTCTGGAATGTAGTTTTTGTAACCCCCTTTTTTCTGTCATTTCTTTTTACATTATTGAGTCAACTATGCTCTGCCTTACTTGCTGCTCCATTTATTCGTTAATAGAAGTTACCTAATATAATAAGTTGAAAACTTTTGCGTGTTTAACAGAAAATGCTTACCTTTGCACGCAAAATTAATGCCCAAAGCCTAAGGTCTAAGGTCTATAGTCTAAAGTCTATGAGTCTAAGGTCAAGGGACTGAGGTCAAATAAAGAAGACTGAAAATGAAATACGCATTAGTGACGGGCGGCTCCCGAGGTATCGGTAAGGCCGTCGCCCTGAGGCTGGCCAAGGATGGCTGGCCCGTAGTCATCAACTACCGTAGCAACGAGGAGGCTGCACTGGCCACGAAGGCCGAGATAGAGGCCGCCGGCGGACAGTGTGAGCTGCTGCCTTTCGACACGTCGAATGGGCGGGAGATAGAGGCCGCCATCGACCGCTGGGAAGAACAGCACCCCGACGACTGGTTTGGTGTCCTGGTGAACAACGCCGGCGTGCGCCGCGACAACGTGCTCTTCATGATGGGCGAGGACGAGTGGCACCAGGTGCTCGACACGTCGCTCAACGGATTCTTCTACATCACCCGCCGGCTGCTGAAGCACATGATGCCCCGCAAACGTGGAGGCCGCATCGTGAACATGGCATCGCTCTCGGGCATAAAGGGAATGCCCGGACAGGCCAACTACAGTGCCGCCAAGGCTGCCCTCATCGGTGCCACGAAGGCACTGGCACAGGAGGTGGCGCCGCGTAACATCACCGTCAACGCCATCGCCCCGGGATTCATCGAGACCGACATGACGCAGGGCCTGCCGCAGGGCGAGCTCATCAAGCTCATCCCTACCGGCCGCTTTGGCCGGCCCGAGGAGGTCGCCGCACTCACCGCCTTCCTCGTCAGCGACGAGGCTGCCTACATCACCGGCGAGGTCATCAGCATCAACGGAGGACTGTACACGTGAGGAGGGTAGTAATAACCGGCATGGGCATCTGGTCGTGCTTAGGCACTGACCTTGAGACGGTGCGCCAGTCGCTCTATGAAGGGCGGTCGGGCATCGTGCTCGACCAGGACCGCCTCGTCTACGGCTACCGCTCGGGTCTCATGGGCAAGGTGGAGATGCCTGTCATCACGAAGCAGATGCTTGATCGCCATACCCGTCAGGGCATGTCGGAGGAGGCTCAGTATGCCTATATGGCCTCTCGTCAGGCCTTTGCCCAGGCAAATATCGATGACGATTACCTGAGGCAAAACGAGGTGGGCTGTATCTTCGGCAACGACTCTTCGGCAAAGCCCGTCATAGAGTCGGCAAACATCATGGACGAGAAGCACGACTCGGCAATGCTGGGCTACGGCCTGGTGTTCCAGTCGATGAACTCTACCGTGAATATGAACCTGAGTACCATCTTCCACCTGCGCGGCGTAAACTTCACTATAAGTGCGGCATGTGCCAGCGGCAGCCATAGCATTGGACTGGGCATGATGCTCATCCGTCAGGGGCTGCAGGACATGGTGCTCTGTGGCGGCGCTCAGGAGACGAACTACTACAGCATGGCTTCCTTCGACGCGCTTAATGCCTTCTCTGTCCGCATGGACGAGCCGGCAAAGGCCAGCCGACCCTTCGACCGCGACCGCGATGGGCTTATTCCAAGTGGCGGCGCTGCGGCCTTAGTGCTCGAGGACTACGACCATGCTGTGGCGCGTGGGGCAACTATCCTTGCTGAGGTCATAGGCTATGGTTTCTCCAGCAACGGCGCCGGCATCTCAGAACCGAGTGACGAGGGCAGCGTCATCGCTATGGGACGGGCCTTGAAGGACGCCGACATGACCCCAGCCGACATTGATTACATCAACGCCCATGCCACCTCTACCCGACAGGGCGACATGTACGAGGCCATTGCCCTCGACCGCCTCTTCCACGGACAGCACGCGCTCGTCAGTTCCACAAAGTCGATGACTGGCCACGAGTGCTGGATGGCCGGCGCCAGCGAGGTAGTTTATTCCGTGCTGATGATGCAGCACTCGTTTGTCGCCCCGAATATCAACTTTGAGAACTGCGACGAGCACTCCGAAAAACTCAACCTCACGCCCGTCACCGTGGACACGGAAGTCCGCACCGTGCTCTCCAATTCCTTCGGTTTTGGCGGCACGAACTCTGCCCTCGTCCTTCAATTAATGTCAAATGTCTAAAGTCTAAGGTCTAAGGTCAAAAGAACTAAGGTCAATAATATTTTTAAAGTTTATGACAATAGGATATACCACTGGGGTCTACGACCTCTTTCACATCGGTCACCTGAACCTCCTGAAGAATGCCAAGGGAATGTGCGACAAGCTCATTGTCGGTGTCACCGTCGACGAGCTCGTGGCCTACAAGGGCAAGCACGCCATGATACCTTTCGAAGACCGCATCGAGATTGTGCGCAGTATAAAATATGTGGACGCTGCCGTGCCTCAGTACGACATGGACAAGCTCACGGCGTGCAAGAAGCTCGGCGCTACGTTCCTCTTCGTCGGCGACGACTGGTACGCCACAGAGAAATGGCAGGAATACGAGAAACAGTTTGCCGCCGAGGGCATCAAGATTGTCTATTTCCCTTACACCAAAGGCGTATCGTCGACAAAGATTAACGAGGCACTCAGCACCGTACGTAAACACGACCTCACAGATCTAAAATAGATTATTATGACAGACAAAGATTTTTGCTTAAGCTCGTATATAGCCTTCCGCTATATATGGAAAGACGGTATGGACTTCTGCGAAGGGTTCCAACATAACAATTACCGTCCCATTGACGATGACCAGCGCATCGCCGTTCGCACATCGGAGGACATCGACCGCGAGATTCAGAAGCAGTTCGACGAACTCTATGCCAAGTACGACAACATCGGTATCCTGCTTTCTGGAGGCATGGACAGTGCCAACCTTTCGTCCTATTTGCGTCCGGGCAGCCATGCCTACACGTTCTGCTCCGCTTCGGGCGAATGTAATCCCGATGTAGAGCGAGCTAAGGTGTACTGCAAGAAATGGCAGCTGAACCATCATCTCATAGACATCACGATGGAGGACTATGAGCGTTACACGCCAATTGTGATGCGCCATAAGTTCGCCCCCGTACACTCCATCGAACCGCAGATATACAAGGCTGCCGAGATGGCCCGCCAGGACGGTGTGCAGCTGATGATTGTGGGCGAGAGTGCCGACCTTATCTTCGGTGGCATGGACAAGCTCATCTCACCCATTTGGACCTTCGACGGCTTTGTCAAGCGCTACACTTTCCTCGACCCTCAACTGGTGCTCACCAATCCTGTAGACCAGTCGGAAGTCTTTGAGCGTTACCGTCAGGGCGAGAATGGTATCGACGTGATGCGATTCATGGACGATGTGTTTGCCGTGGAGAGCAGCGGTTCCTATCTTAATGCCTTCGGAGCTGCCTGGATGCCTTACTATGACCCCTACGCCAAGCTCGTCATGGCCGATCCGCTTGACATGGAGCGTGTGCGTAATGGCGAGCCGAAATACCTGGTGCGCGGACTCTATGCTTTGAAATATCCTGAGCTGGAGATTCCGTTCAAGATTCCCATGCCTCGTCCCGTTGATGCTGTTTTCCGCGACTGGAAGGGTCCGCAGCGTCCGGAGTTCCGCAAGGATATTCCTATGGACCAGCTTACCGGCAACCAGAAGTGGCAACTGTGGTGTGCCGAGCAGTTCCTGAATATGCTCCATTAGCCCCATGCAAAACCAGGACAGGATATTCAAGGACCACATCCTCCACGTGTTCAAGTTCACGGTGGACTTTCTCCGCCGTCATAACCTGCGCTATGTGGCCTGTGGCGGCACGGTGCTAGGAGCCGTACGCCACAAGGACTTCATTCCCTGGGACGACGACATTGATATCTACCTGCCCCGCAAGGACTACGAGCGTCTCCTCGACCTGAAGGAGGAGGCCCGCCGGGAGGGCTTCGACGTGCTGTCGCTGCGTGATGAGGGCTACTATCTGCCCTTTGCCAAGGTCTCCGACATGAACACCACGCTCTGGGAGGAAGAGCAGTTCCCCTTCCTCATGGGCATCTATGTGGACCTCTTTGCCCTGGACAATTTCTCATGTAGCGACGAGGAGCTGACGGCCATTCAACGACGCAGTCTGAAGAAGTTCTACCACTACCTGAAGTCGGTGAGCAATATGCCTACCCGTGGCCTGCTCTTAGACTTGCTGCATGGCGATACCCACATGGCACAGTATAAGTTGGAGGTGCTGGTTTCACGTCCCTTCCGACGCTGGCTCCTAAAACAGTTTATGGACTATCAGACCTGGTACTCCTCCTTTGACGGCGACAAGACGGTCTGCGTCACCCAGTGGGCTGGCCGTATCTTCAAGCGTGAATGGTTTGAGGACACCGTCGAGGTACCCTTTGCCGATACTACCGTCGTCATTCCCCGTGACTACGACGGCTACCTCACCTGTCTCTATGGCGACTACATGACCCTGCCGCCTGTTGAAAGGCGCGTCTCGGAGCATCAGCATCATTACCTGAACTTCGACGAGGGAGTCATCCCGCCGGGGTTCCCCCAAAGAAGTGATAAGCGATAAGTGATTATGGAGAAAGAACGGCTTTTTCCCATGGAAAGAACGGCTCTTTCAAATGGAAAGAACGGCTTATTCGCATGGAAAGAACGGCTTATTCGAAGAGGAAGAACGGCTTAATGTTTTCAAAGACCGTTTTGGATAAAGATAAGTGACTGATTATGTGGAAGATAATTCTTTATAGTCTTGTTCAGTCTGCGCTGCTCGTGGGTGGTCAGGTGTTCCTGAAGTTTGCGCTGATGCGTATGCCAGCCTTCGCCTGGACACGTGAGTTCTGGCTGTCGTTGCTAAGCAACTGGCAGTTTGCCGCCTGTGGACTTTTCTTCGGAGCGGCATCGTTGCTGTGGATGTACATCGTCAAGACGTTCCCCTTCAGCATGGCCTATCCCATGGTGAGCCTCAGCTACGTGATGGGCATGGTGGCTGCTATCATGTTCTTCCACGAGGAGGTGTCGATGACCCGCTGGATAGGCGTGGCTTTTATCGTTTTAGGATGTTTTTTGATTGCCAAATGAAAAGAATCACTCTATCATTATTATTTCTTTTTTCGCTATTCTTTAGCGTAGCGCAAGCTCAGGACAGCGAGGTGCAGATAAGGCAGAAGATTGCTGCTGCGGCACAGGCTATGACCTCCCTGCAGTGCGATTTTGTGCAGACGAAGCAGCTGAAGATGCTCAATGACAAGATGGTCTCCGAGGGCCGCATGTACTACAGTCAGAAGGACAAGTTGCGGTGGGAGTATGTGAAGCCTTACCAGTACATCTTTATTATGAATGGCGACCGTGTACTGCTGAAGAACAAGGAACGCAGCGATGTCATCGACGTGCGCCAGAACAAGATTTTCCGTGAGATTGCCCGTATTATGATGAGTAGTGTGGTGGGCGACTGCCTCAGTGACGACCGAACGTTCAAGACTTCTATCTCAACTACTGGTGGTGATTGGGTCGCCACACTTCTCCCCCAACGCAAGGACATGAAGCAGATGTTCCAGAAAATCATCCTTCACTTCGACCAGCGCCAGGCCACGGTTAGCCGTGTGGAACTGGTGGAGAAGAACGGCGACCAGACGACCATCGACCTGAAGAACATACGCAAGAATGAGACGATTGCTCCTCGTACTTTTGCTGTTGAGTAGCCTCCAGGCATTCTCCCAACGCTATTCCGCCTACATAGAAATGCCCCGAGGCTACGTCAGCGGTATGCTGGTGTTGCTCTACGAGGACGAGGCGGTGAAGGGGAGCCTCTTCAACGAGTTTGGCATTACCGCCCTTGACTTCACCTACGACCGAAGGAAGGACAAGGTGAAGCTCCACTCGGTGGTGAAGATGATGGACCGCTGGTACATCCGCCGTGTGCTTCGTCGTGACCTTCGTGAAGTCTTGAAGGGGCTGGAGCAGGGCGACAGCATCTACGAGAATAAGCGCTACCATATAAATTATAAGTTCACGCCGCTGCATGAGTGACAAGACGAAACAGAAACGGCTGCTTCACGACAGAGGCATTTGCGTGATTATCCCGACGTACAACAATGGCGGGACGGTGGTCAATGTTACCCGGCGAGCCCTTGCGGAGTGTGACGACGTGATAGTGGTAGACGACGGCTCTACCGACGACACCGCTGATCTTTTGGCCCCCACCAACCTCCCCCCGAGGGGGAGGCTCTCCACTGCAGAAGACCCCTCTTCGGGAGGGGGTAGGGGGAGGCTTTTTATTGTCCGTCACAACCGCAACCGAGGCAAGGGCCGTGCTCTCTGTACAGGCTTTCAGAAGGCCTTGGAGCTGGGCTTCTCCTACGCTATCACCCTCGACGCCGACGGTCAGCACTACCCTGAGGACATCCCCAAGTTCTTAGAGGCCAGCCGCCAGCATCCTCATGCCCTTATCATTGGCAGCCGCCGTATGGAGGGTAAGGAGCAGAGCCGTGGCAGTGCCTTTGCCAATAAGTTCTCCAACTTCTGGTTCTATGTCCAGACGGGTCGCCGCCTGCCCGACACCCAGACGGGCTATCGCCTTTATCCATTGAAGAATTTACACCCCTCTCCTTCGGGCTGGGGGTGGGGTGCCCGTTATGAGGCCGAGCTCGAGCTCCTGGTCTTCTCCTCCTGGCACGGTGTGGAGCTTGTTCCCATCGACATCGACGTCTATTACCCTCCTGCCGAAGAGCGCATCAGCCATTTCCGTCCGGGGAAGGACTTTACTCGTATCAGCCTTCTGAACACCGTGCTCTGTTTCCTTGCCGTGGTCTACGGGCTGCCTCTGCGCCTGTGGCGGTGGCTGATGAAATATGTTCGTACAATTGGCTCGCTGCTCTTCTTCATCTTCTTTTCCGTCTTTGTGATTACCCCCGGCGTGTGGCTCTACGTGAAACTGAGTCCTATGACGGAGAAGAAACGAATGAACATCCACCGTCTGCTGCAATGGGTCTCCCGTGTCGTGATGATACGCCTTGGCATTCCCGGAGCACCGTTCTCCAGCAAAGTAATCGACGAGAAGGCCTTCGACACTCCCAACGTCATCATCTGCAACCACCAGTCGCACCTCGACCTGATGTGCCTCATGCTGCTTACGCCGAAGATAGTGTTCCTCACCAACGACTGGGTATGGCACAACCCCTTCTATGGTTTCATCATCCGCCAGGCCGAGTACTATCCTGTCAGCGAGGGCATCGACACGCTCATGCCCCGTCTGCGTTCCCTTGTGGAGCGTGGCTACAGCATCGCCGTCTATCCCGAGGGCACCCGCTCGCCCGACTGCCGCATAGGCCGTTTCCATCAGGGAGCCTTCTACATCGCCCAGCAGCTGGGTGTCGGTATCCTCCCCGCCTGTCTTTATGGTCCCGGCAAGGTGTTGCCCAAGAAGAGCTATACCCTGCACAAGAGTCCCATATATATAGAGGTAGACAACCCCATTACCCGCGACGAGCTGGACGCCATGGGCGACACCATGCAGCAGGCAAAGACCCTGCGTCGTCGCTATCTGCAATGGTATGACGACCTGTGCAACAGAATGGAAAGGTAATTATTTCCCCAAAATCACTTTTTTGTGTTTACTTTTTGGGGGAGTTGTCCATACAATATCAACCCTGTCACATCCTAAGATGCCAAAGAGATTGTCAAAAAGCTTTTTGGCGTTTGCCTTGGCCACTTCAATATTTGCAGGAGACATTGCCCGTCTCTTGAGTTTGATTTCTGCCTCCTTTTGCATGGCAATCTTCTCGGCATCGTCAGCATCTCCATAGACATTGTTGACCTTAGTAGCATCGATTCCGTTCGGATTGAGAATCTTTATGGCAGGCAGCTTCAGAAATGCCGTCTTGCTGCTGTCCACTTCCTCTATCACGAACCATTTCAGGCTGTCGTCCACCTCAATTCCCAGTTCGTAGACCGACGGATAAATCTTGGCCACATTACCAAAAGTGTGTTCTTTGATCACCACCTCTTCATCTTCAACGGTCAGGAAAACCCATTTGTTCGTATTCTCAATACTCCGTAAGACCGTTGCCGTCTTCTCCATTTTGTATTCGTGATGGAACAGGCTTATCAGGGGAACACCCGTAATCCATCTGTAGATCCAAAGACCTACCATCAGGATGACGGCTATCACTATTGCTCTCTTTATAAGTCTTATCTTATTCATAGCCCTATTCCTTTCTCCTGAAGATAATATTCCCATCATGTCGTGTCGCTCCAGCGGCGTTTAAGTCAGAGCGGAACTGAATGGTCACCTTTTCCATCGCCATTCCTGTTACCGACGATACCAAGGGAATCAAGATGGAAGCGGCATTGTCACGAGTGCGGTCGGCCATCATCTGCAGCGTACGTTCCGTCATGATAGAATCGCAAGCCTGCTCTGCAAACCTTCTGATTTCCTCGTCACTGAATCGACCGCCCCGATACCATTGTTCTCTTGAGGCCTTGCCGCGCATCATGTAGTCAGGCCGGACAGAAAGGACTTGAAACGTTGGGTCGGGTAGCACAAAGGTAACCTCGTCCTTGCTAAGGATTAGATTGTCGTTCGTAACATCAGAGAAGTCAATCTTGCCCACGACACTCACATCGACAGGCAGGATAAGTGTCTTTTCCGGCAGGCTCGCAATACCTCTACCTCGTATTCCCAAGGCGCTGACCTTGCTCCTCTCCACGATAATCTTGTGAAAAGAGAACTCGGCCACTTCCAGTTCCGCACAATCCCTGATGCTTTTCAGATCAACATTCTCAGCGTTGTCACTACCACATGAGCAGAGAAGCAACAAGCAAAAAAATAGGACAATATGACGATAATGGAGTCGCATCACTATTGGAGTGTTTAGAAATCTGTCTGCAAAATTAAGGAGTTTTTCCGAAAGTACCAAATAAAACAACCGTTTATTTGGCTGTGTCGGGAATATTCATTATCTTTGCCGCCATTATGAGAGTTTGCATCATAGGCAGTGGCCTCGGTGGCCTCACGTGTGGCGTCATCCTGGCGAAGAACGGCTTTGAGGTGACGGTGCTGGAGCAGGGCGCACAGGTAGGCGGCTGTCTGCAATGCTTCACCCGTCGCGGTGTCCGCTTCGAGACGGGCATGCACTTCATCGGCAGTGCCGCCGAGGGTCAGACCATGCACCGCATCATGAGCTACTTAGAGCTGACCGGCGACGTACGCCTCTCGCAGCTCGACATCACGGGCTACGAGGTCATCGGCCTCTGTGGGCAGCAGTTCCGCTTTGCCAATGGCCGAGAGGCGTTCATCGACCAGATGGCCAGCTATTTCCCCAGTCAGCGCGACAACCTCGAACGTTACTTCGATGTCATGGAGGGCGTGGCCAGTGCCTCGTCACTCCTTAGTCCCCCAACTTCCCAACTCCCCAATTCCCCAACTCCCCAAACCACCAATCCCCCAAACCCCCAAACCACCAATCCCTCAAACCACCAGCTCCTCGAAGCTGAGTACCAGCTGCGCAGCATCAACAGCGTCATCGACACCCTCATCACCGACCCTCTTCTGGCCAAGGTGCTTGTGGGCAACCTGCCGCTCTACGCCGCCGTGCGCGACAAGACCCCCTTCGCCACCCATGCCTTCGTGATGGACTTCTACAACCAGGGCGCTTTCCGCATCGTCGGCGGCAGCGACATGATAGCCCGTTCGCTCGTCCGTACCATAGAGCGCTATGGCGGCAGGGTGCTCACCCGTCAGCGCGCCGTGAAGATAGTCTGTGACGACACCCATGCCACGGGCGTGGAGACTGCCACGGGCAGCTACTTTGCCGCCGACTACGTCATCAGCGATGCTCACCCCATGCGCACCCTCGAGCTGACCGACTCCCGCCTCATCCGTCCTGCCTTCCGCCGTCGTGTCAACGCCATGGAGCAGACCGTTGGCGTGTTTGCCGTCTACCTCCATTTCCGCGAGGGCAGCGTGCCCTACATGAACCACAACTACTACGGCTACAACACCGACACCCCTTGGGGTTGCGAGCACTACAACGAGCAGACGTGGCCCAAGGGATTCCTCTACATGCACTTCTGTGACGATAATCGAGGTGAGGACGGAGAGGTGAGGGGTGAGAGGTTACTTAACCCCCAAAACTATCCTCTCACCTCTCACTTCTCACCCCTCACCCCAAGATTTGCCCGCACCGGTGTCCTCCTCACTTACATGCAGTGGGACGATGTGGAGCGGTGGGCAGGCACCACCGTTGGCCACCGTGGTCAGGACTATGAGGACTTCAAGCAGCGCAAGGCCCAGAAGCTACTGGAATCTTTGGAGAAACATTTTCCCGGAATCACCTCTAAGATAGAGCATTACTACACCTCCACGCCGCTCACCTACCGCGACTATACAGGCACGGAGCGTGGCGGCATGTACGGCATTGCCAAGGACATTGCCCTTGGTCCCGCCGGCCGCGTGCCCCACCGCACGAAGATTCCCAACCTGCTGCAGACTGGCCAGAACATCAACTCCCACGGCATGCAGGGTGTCCTCGTCGGCACCATGGTCACGTGTAGCGAACTGGTTCCCAACGGCTTAGAAGGGCTGTAAGGGATGTGCCACTCCAAGCACTAAAAGAATAAGCCGTTCTTTCTGTTTGAAAGAACGGCTTTTTCTGTTTGGAAGAACGGCTTTTTCTGTTTGAAAGAACGGCTTATTCTCTTAGAGAGAACGGCTCAAAGTTGCGATTAAGCGAGAGGAAAGGAAGGCGGTGCTTTCTTCCTTTCCCGAGCGTGAGCAACTTGCGTGAAGCGAAAGTCTGAGTCAGTTAAGCGTGAACTTCATATGGCTTAGGATTTGTGCTGAAGAGGTTCCTACCAAGGCTTCAAACTCTCCGGGCTCTGCACGCCATTCACCTTTCTGCTCATCGTAGAAGGAAAGGGCCGACTGGTCGATGGTGAAGGTTACCTGCTTTGTCTCTCCTGGATAGAGGAACAGCTTTTGAAAAGCCTTCAGTTCCTTGACAGGCCGCTCTACCGACGCTTTCTTGTCAGAGATGTAGAGCTGCACCGTTTCTGCTCCTGCCCTGTTGCCAGTGTTGGTGACTTGACATTGAAGACTGAAGATTGAAGATTGAAGATTATTGCTGTGCGTAGTGGGATTTTCATTTTTCAGTTTTACATCTTCTATCTTAAAGGTGGTGTAGCTCAGGCCGTGGCCGAAGGGGAAGAGAACGGGGGAAACGGCGGAGACTGAGGACACGGAACCATTGGCACGTATTTTTTCCTTCTTCACTTTTGCGGGCAGGTCTGCCCAACGGTAACCTACGAAGATGTCCTCCTTGTACTCCTCGTCTATCACATCGTGGGCAGGACGCCATGTGCCAGGGTAGGCGTTCAGGGCGTGGGCACCACACTGGTCGAGCGTAGCGAACCAGGTAAACGGCAGCTTGCCGGAGGGGTTGACATCGCCAAAGAGGACAGAGGCGATGGCTGTACCCGTCTCGGAGCCGAGGAACCAGGCCTGGAGGATGGCGGGCACTTTTTGGGCCCAGGGCATGGCGACGGCATTGCCGCTGATGTTGACATAGACCAGTCGTGGGTTTACGGCCACAAGGGCCTCGATGAGCTCGTCCTGAGCGTAGGGCAGCTCGTACTGCTTGCGGTCGTGACCCTCACAGTCCTGATAGTCGCTCTTGTTCAGTCCTCCGAAGAAGATGACGACATCGGCCTGCTTGGCCTTCTCCACGGCCTCGGCAGTAAGCTCGGCCTGTGAGCGGGTCTCGCGGAGGCTGCGGCCTACGGTGACGCCGTCGAAGCTCTGGATGGTGTCGCCGACGTAGCCACGGGCGTAATCTAATTTACAATTTACGGATTTACAATTTACAATTTGTTGCAACCCGTCGAGGGGAAGGATTTCGTGCTGGACCTTGAGGGAAGAGGAACCTCCGCCGACGGTCATCATCTTGATGGCATTCTCGCCCACGACGAGGATGCGCTGTGACTTTGTTTTGTCTAACGGCAAGAGGCTTTCATTTTTTAATTCTTTCATTTTTTCATTCTTCAGCAGCACGATTCCCTCCTGGGCAATCTTTCGGGCAGCATCGTAGTGGGCATCGGAACAGAGGAAACCGTAGGGTTTCTTTTGGCTCATTGTTGTGCGGAAGAACAGACGCAGCACGCGGCGCACCTTTTCGTCAAGTCCCTTGGTGGTGTATTTGCCTTCTTTGATGAGTTGCTTGTAGGCCTCGGCCATGTGATAGCTGTCGTAAGCATTCGTACGCCCCATCGTCAGGCCGTCGGTCCATGTGCCAAACTCGAGGTCGAGACCGTTGGTGATGGCTTCCTCGGTGTTGTGGCATCCGCCCCAGTCGCTGATAACTACGCCGTCGAAATCCCAGTCGTGCTTGAGGATCTTGTTCAGGAGGATGTCGTTATGGCAGTTGTGCTGGTTCTTGTAGAGGTTGTAGGCACCCATGATGGCCCAGGCACCACCCTCCTGAACGGCAGCACGGAAGGCTGGCAGGTAGATTTCATGGAGGGCACGGTCGGAGACGATGACATTCACCTGGTGGCGGTACTCCTCGTCGTTGTTCAGGGCATAGTGCTTCACACAGGCTGCCACGCCCTTCGACTGAAGTCCTTGCACATAGGGCACCACCATTCGGGAAGCCAGATAGGGGTCTTCGCCCATGTACTCGAAGTTTCGGCCTCCGAAAGGTGTGCGGTTGATGTTCACGCCAGGGCCAAGGATGACACTCTTCTTGCGGTAGAGCGCCTCTTCGCCTAATGAAGTGCCGTAGAGGCGTGCCATCTCAGGATTCCATGTGGCGGCCAGGCAGGTGAGGGCAGGGAAGGCCACACACGAGTCGTTGCTCTGTCCGGCCTGTACCCACTCGTCCCAGAGCACGTCAGGGCGCACGCCGTGAGGGCCGTCGTCTGTCCAGAGGTCGGGGAAGCCGAGACGCTTCACACCAGGACTGGAGAATTTTGACTGTGCGTGTATCACAGCAATCTTCTCGTCGAGCGTCATACGGGAGAGGGCATCGTCGATGCGCTGCTCCACAGGCTTTGTCTCGTCAAGATATACGGGTACTATCTGGGCTTGTAGCGGACTCAGGTAGAGCAAGCCCGCTACTAATATAATATTATGTTTCATGATTTACTTCTTTTGGAAAACGCGAATGTAGTCTACTTCCATCGTAACAGGGAGGACACTCTCGTCAACGCCCTGGGCACCACCCCAGTCACCGCCCCAGGCGAGGTTAAAGATGACGTAGAAGGGGTCGTCGTAGGGCCAGTCGTCCCGACCCTTGCCCTTGTTGTCGTAAGAGAGCTGTACCTTGCCGTCGACGTAGGTGGTGATGTTCTTTGCCGTCCAGAGGATGGCGTAGGTGTGGAACTCACCTTCGGCACCCTCACACTTCATCTCATGGGTCACCTGGGTGTTGTTTGTGTGAACATGTGCGTTGGCGTGCAGGCTTGAAGATACAAAGTCGGGATGGTAGCCCACCTCCTCCATGATGTCAATCTCGCCATCGGCAGGCCACGAACGGAAGTTCACAGGCATCATCCAGAAGGCAGGCCAGGTGCCCTTGCCCTTCGGCAGCTTGATGCTGGCCTCGATGTAGCCGTACGTCCAGCCCTCCTTGACCTTTGCATAGACACGGCCGGAATAGACCTTGCCGTTCTCCTTCAGGGCAGTGATGCGCAGCTTGCCGCCACGAATCTCCGTGACGAGGTTGCCATCGGGCGTCTTGTGGTTCACGTAGTTCTGTAGCTCGTGGTTCACCCAGCCGGAGTTCTTCACCTCGTGGGTCCAGTCGTCAGGGTTCAGCTCCGAACCCTTGTCGAACTCGTCCTGCCAGACGAGGGAATAGCCCTCAGGAGCGTTGTAGAGCGACTGTGCGGCAGCGTTCTGGGAAACGGTAATGGTCTTGCGGGCAGCCCCTGACATGAGGGTGATGTTGCCTGTGCGGGGTTCCGTGACGGGATTCTCCTTGACAGTGACTGTCACTGTGCCTGTCTGTGATGTCGTGTTGTTTGCATCAACGCCGATGAAATCAGCATCGGAGTATGCTCCCCATTCCTTGCCTGTGGTGGTGACGTTAACCGTGTAGCTGCCGCCCTGAGCAGGAACGTTGATGTTCTCCTGCGAAACTGTGATGGTCACTGTTGTAGGCTGCGGGTCGTCGTTGTCGCTCCCACTGCAGCCCCAGAGGGCCGCAGCGAGAGAGAGCAGAAATGTATTTAACATGAATCGTTTCATTTACTGTGCTTTTTCAAAGATAATGTTGCTGATGACGATGTTCGTGCCGATTGGGGTGCCGCCGAAGTCGAAGAAGAGCGACAGGGCATGTGCATCGTTCTGGCTCAAAGTAACGCCGGTCATCTTGTAGACGAAGGGCTCGTCGGCCTTGACGTCGTGGCGGTCGGCGAAGTAGAAATTGCCGTCGTGCTTGGTGCCGTCAGCATCATCGGTCTCGGTGAGCTTGATGGTTACTCCCGAGCAGTCGTTGTCGGCCAGTATGGTACACTGGAAGTTGTAGGCGTCGTTCTGAGCTGTGGCCAGCTTGGTGTTGATGGGGAACTGTCCCTGCCACTGGCTGCCGCCCATGCCTTCGGGAATGGTGAGGCTCCACTTGTTGCCCTCATGCTTCCACACAGGGTCGCCGATCTGGCTCCAACCGTCGTTGGCAAACCACGGAGTAACACTGATGAAGTCGGTACCCTCGTCGACACTGCGCCAAAGGTTGTTGGCATCGTCATAGCTCATCGACACATTCTCCTCGAAGAAGATATTGCTAATCTTGATGTTTGTGCCAATAGGCGAGCCTCCGAAGTCGAAGACGAGCGACAGCGCATGGGCATCGTTTTGTATCAGCGATACACCTTCAGCCTTGTAGATGAACGGCACGTCGGCCTTGACATCGTGACGGTCGGCAAAGAAGAAGTTTCCGTCGTGCTTGGTGCCATCGGCATCGTCGGTCTCAGTGAGTTTGATGGTCACGCCATTGCAATCCTGGTCGGCTTCGAGAACGACGTAGAAGTTGTACTTCTTGCTCAAGCTGGCCGTCAGTGAGGTGTTGATGGGGAACTGTCCCTGCCACTGGCTGCCGCCCATACCCTCGGGGATGGTCAGCGTCCAAGAGCCGTTCTCGTGCTTCCACTTGGGGTCGCCGATCTGGCTCCAACCGTCGTCGGCAAACCAAGGAGTGACACCGATGAAGGCGTCACCGCTCTCAACGGGAGCCCAGAGGTTAGCTGGAGAGTTGACATCCCAATCCATCGTGGGGCCGACGGGGTTGTCGGGTGTGTCAGGATTGTCTGTCGGCGGCACGGTGCCGTCGTTGTCGGCATGATTCTTCAGCACGATGTTGCTCACGTTAATGGTGGTCTTACCTGTTGAACGTCCGAAGTCAAAGACCAGCTTCACTGGCGAGAGGTCCTTGCCCTCTATGTCGCTCTTCCAGAAAATGTACTCTTGTCCTGCCTTCAGACTGACATTGTCTACGTCGATGATGGCATCGGCATCGGTTTCATTGGTCAGCTTGACGGTAACGCCATCTATGTCGGCATCGGCCACGAAGATGCAGGAGAAATCATAGTGGTTTGCTGCTGAGATGCTCAGGTCGGTGTGCAGGTGCATCTGTGCCTGCCATCTGTCGGCGCAGGCATCGGGCACGGTGACGGTGTAGTCGTTGCCGCCGTCGCTATAGGTTGCTGCCATCTCGTCGGTGCGCACTTCTCCCCATCCGGGTTGGAAGTGGAAAGTGGCCGTAGGAGTAATGCCTTTCCACATATTGAAGTCGCTGTTGGCATCGAAGCCTTCCCATTCTTTCTCACCTTCCTTGCTGGTAAAGATGAAGCGCCAGGCAATCGAGCGGTCGGGCTTGTCATAAACAAGCACCATCTTATTGGCTGTCAACTGCTCCACACGGAACAGGGGCTCCTCGTACTGGGCATTGGAACTGAGATAGGGGAAGAGCGTATTGGCCGACAGACGTATGTAGCGCTGCTTGCTGACATTGCCCTCCTTGTCAGTCCAGTCGAGCTCCTCGAAATTCCATGAAGCGGTCTGGTTACCAAGAGCCACGTCGACATCCTCTGCTGCGCCGTTGGCCCATGTGGTTTCCTTGTTCACGTAGGTCAGGCCGTCTTCACCGGCATAGTAGGTGTATGAACCGCCCTTGCGGGTGTCGGCCGTGAAGGTGAGGCGGTCGTCGTAGACACCGAAAGCTTTCTTGTCGTCGGCAGCTGCAGACCACCAGCCGGAACCGTCGGTACCAGCCTCACCACAACCCATGTGGCCAGGCTCTTTGTTGTCGATGCGCCATTCCTTGCCGGTGATGCGGCGGAAGTCGGCAGAGTAGTCAATCTTCGTCTCGTTGAAGGTGTACTGTTTCTTCACACCAGCCTGGCTGATGCCGTTGCGGTTGCCGAGCTTTAACTCAATAGTGTGACTGCCGGCCTCGTCGTTCTTGTAACCTACCTCGGAGAGGGTTGAGTATGACGTGCCGTCGAGAATCCAGATGGGGTAGGTGCCGGCAGGAGGTGTACAGTTGGCCACCATCTGATTGGTCTCCTGGTCAACGTTTATCTGGAAATCCAAGCCCTCCATTGTGGGAAGTCCACTGGCATTGGCACCCTCGAACTCATCGGGCGAGCAGGAGGATAGCGCTACGCTAAATGATAAATGACAAATGATAAATGATATACCTATCAGTAGTCTCTTATATATCTTGGTTTTCATAATTCGTGTAATTCGTGTAATTCGTGTAATTCGTGGTTGAGAAAACTTAATAGCTGTTCTGCTTCAGAGTGGGGTCGGCATCAAGCTCGCTCTGAGCCAGAGGAATGTATTTCTTGCTGGCCGTCCACGAGTTGGTGCGGTAGCCATAGGTGTCGGGCACGAGGATGGTGGATGCCTTCTGAGTGGCACCGCTGATGCCCTCGGCACGGACGAGGTCGAAGTAACGCTTGCCCTCGCCGCAGAACTCCAGGTGACGCTCGGTGAAGATGTCGTCGATGGTCACGCCGTTGAGAGCGGGCAGGCCGGCACGGGCACGAACCTCGTTCACATAGCCAGCAGCCTCAGATAAGCTACCATTCGTCTGCAACAACAGTTCGGCAGCGTTGAGCAGGGTCTCGGCGTAACGGTAGATGCGCTTGTTGTTATTGTAGTTCAGGTTCTTCGAGGTCGGGCAGTCCTTGTTGTTCTCCGACTGCGGACGATACTTCCCGTGCCAGATGTGGGTGTCCTGATAACGCTCGGTATAAGTGTAGCCACGCACATCCCAGCAGGTGGCTTCACGACGAAGGTCGTTCTCAGTATACATATTGTAGGCTTCAAGACGCATGGGCAGGAATCCCCAGCCGTCATTGCCGCCGTCCCAGCCATCACCGCCGCCCCAGCCGTTGGGTGAGCAGAGCGTGGGGAACACCGAGCCACCGGCATTCAGGGCTGCATCGCCCCAGTCGCGCTGGGCCTGGTCGTCGTTGTAGTTAATCTCGAAGATACTCTCAGAGCACCACTCGCCGCTCTCCTTCCACAGGTCTGTGAAGCTGGGATTGAGAGAGTAGCTGTTGTCTGCGATAATCTGCTTCATGAAGGCAAGAGCCTGCAGATAGCGAGCATTGTCGTTCTGGTACATCACCATCTCAGCATAGAGCATCATGGCAAAGGCCTGGCTCACGCGACCACTCTCAGCATTTTCCCAACGCATGGGCAGAACGTTCGAGGCGATGATCTCCTCAAGCTCGGGAAGGAGCTTGCCGTAAATCTCGTCGGCAGTAATCTGCTGAGCCGTGTAGGGCAACGAGAGGTTCTCTAAATAGAAAGGCACATTGCCATAGTAGTGCCACAATATATTATAATAGTACACACGAAGCAGACGGGCCTGCATCTCCATCGACTTACGGAAGCTGGCGCTGGCATTACCTTCCCAGCCGGAATACTTAATGGCATCGTTGCAACGCTTGATGCCGCTGTAAAAGTCACCCCAGAGGGTAGCGAGCGTATTGTTGCCGTCGGCAGCAAAGTTGAACAGACGGTGCCAGTGCTGGTTGTCGGTATTGTCGGAGCCGCCCACCCAGAAGTCGTCGCCCATGATTTCGGCATCGACGGTAAGGTCGTTATAAGCTTTATTGTCCCAGTCGGGCCAGTGCAGGGGAGCATAGGCCGACGTGAGGGCTTCGTTCAGGGTTGCCTCGGTGGTGTAGTATTCCTCCAGAGGCTCGCCGTCGGGCTTGTTCACCTCGAGGAAGTCTTTGCTGCATGCCGTAAAGGCTGCTGCAATGCCGCTGCATATAAGACAGCTGGCGGCGAAGGTCTTTATATTTTTGGTAATCATAATATTTACGATTTACTAATTTACTATTTACGATTTTCGGTTTTCAATTTAGAACGAAAGATTGAGTCCGATAGTATAGGTGCGAGCCTGCGGGTATACACCGTAGTCAACGCCCGTGTACTGGGTGTTGTGTTTCTGGGTGTCGTTATCCCATCCGGCACCGATCTCTGGGTCGAAGCCCCAATACTTAGTCCAGGTGATGAGGTTCTCGGCACGACCATAGACACGCAGACGGTTGATACCGATGCGGTTGGTAAGGTTGCGAGGCAAGGTGTAGCCTAAGGTGATGTTCTTCAGGCGGAGGTAGCTGCCGTCCTGGATATACATGTCGCTGCACACCCAGTTCTTTGAATCTCCCAGTGTGGGCACGGTGTTGCTTGTACCTTCACCCGTCCAGCGCTGGAGTACCCAAGTGGGATAGTTACCCGAGGCAATGTCCTGACGGTAGGTAGCATCGAAAACATCTACACCTGTAACACCCTGGAAGAAAACACCCAGGTCGAAGTCCTTCCACTCGGCATTGAAATTGAAGCCGAAGGTCCAGTCAGGGATACCGTTACCAATGTTGGTACGGTCGTCGGAAGTAATCTTTTTGTCGCCATTGGTATCCACGAAACGGAAGTCACCAGGTTTCGATGAGGTACCGAATTCGGCATTGTAAGCATCGGCCTCTGCCTGGTTCTGCAAGATGCCGTTGGTCTTATATCCATAGAAGAAGGGGAAGGGCTGCCCGTTCTCGGCACGGGTTCCGCCATCGGCAAACTGGCTGATGCCATAGTTCAGGAAGCCAGTGTCGTTACCCAGGTTCTTCAGTTTGTTCTTCAGATAGGAGGCGTTAGCCTTCACGGCAAAGCGGGCATCGGCAATGTTCCACTTGTAGCCCAGTTCAAATTCCCAACCGCTGTTCTCCATATCACCGACGTTGGCTAGCGGTTTCTTCTCACCAACATACGAAGGAATAGGCATGTCGATAATCATGCCGTTGGTCTTCTTCATGAAGTAGTCAACGCTGAAGGTCAGCTGGTTGTTCCAGAAACCGAAGTCAATACCGATGTCGGTCTGCTCGCTCTCTTCCCACTTCAGGTCTTCATTTGCCAGACGGTCTGCCTTCGAGCCATAGACCATCGAAGCGTTCTGTCCGAAGTAGTAGTTGCTCGAACCTCCCATAGCCGTCAATGTGGTATAGGCGAAGTCACCGATATTGTCATTACCGTTCTTACCCCAGCTGGCACGTAGCTTCAGGTTGGTGAGCCAGTCGCGGGTCTGCTCCATGAACTGCTCGTTCATGATGTTCCAGCCTACTGAGAACGAAGGGAATGTTCCGTACTTGTTATTCGAGCCGAAGCGGCTGGAACCGTCACGGCGGATAGTTGCCTGAATCATGTAACGCTCATCGTAGTTGTAGCTCAGACGACCGAAAAGCGACGAAAGCCTATGCTCGGTGTAAGGACCTCCCCAAACACCCACGAGGCTCTTAGCACCTGTCACCTTACCGTCGGCATCGGTTGTGAGTTCCAGGTTGCCACCAGTGGTATAGTTGATACTGGGTTTGTCGGGGTTCACCAGGTTCCAGTGTGAGCCGCCCAGTTCGTCACCCTTAGTCTTCAGGGCACTCTGGCCGAGGACCACGCCGATGGTATGCTTGCCAAAGGTCTTGTCGTAGGTCAGCGTGTTCTCAATCTGCCATGTGGAGTTGTTGCCTTTGTAGGCTGTGGCTTGTGTATGGTCGCTGTTGTTGTTACCAGAGAAATAATATTTCTGCAAGGTTGCACCTTCGTAACCCCAGAAGGAAAGCTCGGTGCTATAGGTGAAGTGGTACTTCAATTCATCAAACAGCTGCAGGTCGATTGAGAACTTTGGCATGAACTTATGGCTCCAGTTCTTGTTAGGGTTGCCCTGCATCATGGCAATGGGGTTGTTCTGCTCTTGATAGCTGCCCACATAGCCGGGAATGGTATAGGGATTGCCGTTGGCATCGTAGTAGAGGTCGTAAGCTGAGTAGCGGTCAATCATAGCCTGACCGTAGCGGGGTTCGTCCTTCTCGTCATAGCCAAGCTGTGTCAGCGTTACGGGAAGTGTAGGAGCCAGGTAGAGAGCCGAGCCAAGGGGAGAACCCCAGGTGGAGTTGGCCTCAACACCCGTATTGTGCACACGCATATAAGAGAGGTTCGCACTCACGTCTAAACGGTTCAGGAAGTTGCGCTCCTTGGAGTTGTCAAAGAGGTTGAACTGGTTGTTCGAGCGGATGGTCAGACGGTCGTAGTTCGACTGTCCGTAGTTACCGCCCACGATACCTTCCTGGTCGAAGTAGCCCAGGGATAGGTAGTAGTTGATTTTCTCCGAGGCGCCGCTGATGCTCACGTCGTGCTGAGTGATGGGGGCATTGTCGTTGAACAGCAAGTCCTGCCAGTCGGTGCCGAAACCTTTGATGGCATCGCCGTTGGCATCCACAAGGTTGTAGGGGTCGTTGTAGAGTGGGGAGAGACCGTTCTGTATACGACGCTCGTTCTGCAGGATGGCATAGTCGGTGGCACCCGTCACGTCGCGCTTCTTCCAGGCACTCTGCCAACCGGTAGAGAAATTGTAGTTGATTTGTGCCTTGCCAATCTTACCCTTCTTCGTGGTGACAAGGATGACACCATTGGCTGCACGGGCACCGTAGATGGCTCCTGAGGCAGCATCCTTCAGCACCTCAATCGATTCGATGTCGTTAGGGTTAACACTCTCCATACCGTTCTGGTCGGTGGGCATACCATCAATGATGTAAAGGGGTTCGGAACTGTTGATGGTTCCGATACCACGAATGCGAATCATCGACTTCGAACCGGGCTGACCAGAGGAAGAGGTGACATTCACACCTGCGGCCATACCCTTCAGGGCATCCTCGGCACGCAGACGAGTCTTGCCGTCGAGGTCGTCGGCACTCACCTTTGCGATGGAGGCGGTGACCACGCTCTTCTTCTGAACACCATAGCCGATGACGACAACGTCCTGAAGCGTCTGGGCGTCTTCCTTCATCGTAACGGTCATGCCCCTGCTGGCCCTTATCTCTTGAGAGAGGAAGCCAATATAACTAATAATAATAGGTGTACCCTCGCTGACATTCAGCGTGAACTGTCCATCGATGTTGGTGATGGTTCCGTTCTGAGGGTTGCTTTTCTCGACGACGGAAGCTCCGATGACGGGCTCCCCAAGATCGTCTGTCACAGTTCCCCGGATTCCCTGGGCGTTCGTTGCCATCGACACTATCAGCGCCAATAACAACAATAGATACCTGCTTTTTTTCATAATCTTTTGGTTAATTGTTAATATTTGATTTAGGTTTTGAATCACGCTGCAAAATTAAGAAAAAAAAGAATGTCTCACGCCTCCATAAATGGAAAAAGTGGATTCTTATATGGGTTTCCGATGACTATATGTATGATTCTCAGTAAAATACAAAAAGGTATCCAGACGAAAAGAGTGGATACCATATAGACTATATGAGACAGTGCCCGTTAACTTCCCAGGGCTTTTACCTGTGTCTCAAACTGCTCTCGGTTGCACAAGGCTCCGTTTTTGATGCGTGCACGGTAGTTGTAGATGGTGTTCACGGAATAGTGCAGGAACTCGGCAATCTTCGACGAGTCCTCGAAACCCAGACGGATGAGGGCGAAGATACGTATGTCGGTCGTCAGCCTGTTCTCCTCTTTGGGGTGAATCTGCATCTCGGGTTGAAGCAGGGCGTTGAAGTCGTCGATAAAGTTGGGGAACAGGTGGAGGAACACGGTGTCGAAGTTCTCGTACAGCTCCTCCAGTTCCTTCTCTTTCAGTTCCGTCGATTTCGATATCTGGAACAGTTCGTCCAGCTCCTTATTCTTCATCTTCTTGTTCACCATCTTGCGGTAGTTGTCAAGCTTGTCGATATACTGCGAGCAGAGACTCATAAAGCGTCCGATGTATTCCTCCTTGACGCGGTTGCTCTCAGTTAATTGACCATTGACCGTTGACAATTGGCCATTCAATGCAGCGAGTTCGTCTTTCTGGATGGAGAGTTGAGAGATGAGCGTTGAGAGTTGAGAGTTGAGAGCGGAGAGCTGGGCGTTTGAGGTTCTCAGGTCGTTACGGGCAGCATGCAGCTGCTGGTTACGTCGGTGTACGAGGAAGAGAACCACGAGCAGCAGCATGGCCAGCACGCTGATGGCTGCTACGGCTATCCACAACTGTGAAGTGGTGCGCTCACTCTGCGACTTGTAGTTATTGGCAATGTGCGACAGCAGCGGGGCTATCTGCCAGTTACGTTGGCGTGAGCCATAGCGGTTAGCACAGTCGCAGGTGTAGCTGATGTAGCTCGAGGCACGTTCTATGTCGCCCTGAAGCATCAGCTCGTTGGCCAGTTCCCACATCGACCCCTGGTCCATCACGGCGTTGCGGATATCGGCCAGGACGGACTCCGTCAGCCAATGCATCATCTGCAAGGTGTCGCGATGCAGCTTGAACTCGATGTAGCGGTAGAGGGCAACAAGGGCATAGGGATGGGAACCAGGCTCCACTGTCTTGAGCCACTCGTCGTTGATGCGCATGGATTCTTCGAGGTCGCCATTGTTCTGCGCTTTCTGCTCACGGCGCAGGAAGCAGGACTCACTCGTAGCAGGTAAGTATTTGAACATCAGCTGTTCATAGTACTGTTCCTTTTGCTGATACATCTTCCGTATGTCATCCAGACGGGTGTAGTAGCTCAGCTCACTATATACATTATTGTATGCCTCGTAGTAGGTCCCGAGAGCGGTGTTGGTGGTTTGGGGTGTTGGTGGTTTGGTGGTTTGGGGGATGAGGATGGAGTCAAGGATGTTCAGCGCTTCGTCGTAAAGTCCGATATTGGTGCTGCGGATGGCCAGCTGAGCCTGGCATTGTACAGCGGCCGACATGTCGCCCATCTGCTCTGCCAGGTCGATACACTGGCGGAGGAAATAGATGGCAGAGTCGCTGACGAATGGGCGGTAGAGTTCAAACAGTCGGTAGCTCTCGTCGTACTTCTGCCTCCCGCTGGCCTGTTCAAAAGCCCTACGGGCAACTGCTATCTTTGCTTCACGCTGAGCCACAAAGCGCGGCGACTCGGCTATGGCATTGTCGATTTCCCTGTAACGGCTCTCCAAGTCTTGTCCCCATGTCATTAAAGGCATGAGCATCAGGAGTATAGCAAGTGTCTTTTTCATCTTGAGTCAAGTTGTGCGCTGCAAAGATATAAATAAAAAAGTAAACTGCCAGTGCAGATTGTTACTTCCATAGGTTAAAAAAGATTAAACTTTTGAGCTGTGGAAAGCCCTAAGGGGGCTATTTCACGGAAAATAGCTACCTTTGCAGCCCGAAATTGACAGAATGAGAGTCCGTGGAGGCAGGGTGAAGTGTGTACGGACGTGCACCGCCTCGCGGAAAAACCCCTAAAAATACAATAACAAAAAGCAATGTACGCAATTGTAGACATCCAGGGTCAGCAGTTCAAGGTCGAGGAGGGCAAGAAGCTCTTCGTTCACCACATGAAGGACGTGGAAGCAGGCAAGACTGTTGAATTTGACAAGGTGCTGCTCGTTGATGCAGACGGCACGGTCACGGTAGGCTCACCCACCGTAGAGGGAGCAAAAGTAGTAGTAGAAGTGTTGAACCCGCTGGTGAAGGGCGACAAGGTCATCGTCTTCAAGATGAAGCGCCGCAAGGACTCGCGTAAGCGCAACGGTCACCGTGAGCAGTTCACACAGGTTGAAGTTAAACAAGTAATCGCTTAAGGTAAGGAGGACTGAATTATGGCACATAAAAAAGGTGTAGGTAGTTCTAAGAACGGACGCGAGAGCGCAGCCCAGCGACTTGGAGTGAAGATTTGGGGCGGACAGAAGTGTCTGGCCGGTAACATCATCGTCCGCCAGCGCGGTACGAAGCACAATCCCGGTACGGGCGTTGCCATCGGCAAGGACGACACGCTCTATGCACTCATCGACGGTACGGTGAACTTCCACAAGGGAAAGCGCGACAAGAGCGTTGTCTCCGTAATACCCGCTGAGGCATAACAATTAATTAAAAAACAACTTACTTCCAAACAAACACAGAGCCCTGCTTCCAAACCGGAGGCAGGGCTTCTGCTTATGGACGAATAGGAAAAGATGTCGAATCAAAATGGTTAATCCCAAAAGGGTCATTAGGATGGACTCTGAGTTTTAATGACTTACTCTGGGAGAAAGTTGTGATTAAGTGAGAGGAAAGAAAAGGTAATTTCCTTTCCCAAGCGTGAGTCCCGAGCGTGAGCAACTTGACCGCATAGCGGCAAAGCGCTCGGCGACGAAGGAGACGCTTGCGTAATGAAATGGAGCAAGAACGGCTTTTTCTCATAGAAAGAACGGCTTATTCGTTTTGAAAGAACGGCTTTTTCTCATAGAAAGAACGGTTTTTTCTGTGAGAGAGCGCTCGGCATCCCGAAAGGTGACACTTGCGTAATGGAATGGAGCAAGAACGGCTCAAAGTCTTGGTACTGTTTCTAAAAACCGATTTGGGTTAATATCTGTTTGATTGTCTGTATTCCAAAGGTGTCTGACCTGTAAGGCGCTTGAAGTATTTGCTGAAGAACGATGGATTGGGGAAGTCCATCTCTTCGGAAATTTGGACAAGAGGCTTGTCCGTATGCTTCAGTTCTATCTTGATGTGCTCTACAAGGGCTCGGTCTATCCACTCCTTAGCGGTGGTGCCGCTGGCTTGTCGGATGACGGTGCCAAGATAGCGCTCGGTGAGGCACATGCGACCTGCATAGAAACTGATTTGGTGCTCGTGTGTGGCATGCTGGTTGACAAGGAAGATAAATCGGTCAAAGATGGTCTGTTCGCGACTCTGCGATGCCTTCATTAGGTCGATGTGCTGACGATAGATACCATCGTAATGATACATCATGGCAGCAACAAGGCTGCTGACTGTCTGACGGTTATAGTCAGGCTGGTGTACCACGTGCCAGATGGTGTCGATGATGTTGCGTGTGGTGGCTATGTCGCTCTCGCTCGCTTTGATTTGGAAGTCGCGCACCTGCCCGTTAAAGGCCGACGGCATCTGTCCTACAGCAAAAGGCATTGGGAAGTCGGCAAAGAGTCCGATGCCGTAAATCTCAAGGTCGGAGGTGAACGAGAGGGGATGAATAATGGATCCTGGCCCGACGAAAAGTAAGGAGCCAGACTCTAACTTCTTTTCTACAAGATTCACTCTCACTAAAGCCTGCCCCTTTGAGATAACCCCCATACGGAAGTCGTTGATGGTGAAAGGTGGTTTGTGTTGTTGAATAATCAGTTTAAACACACTCGGATCACCGTAAAGCATCCCCAGTTCGCTGTTTATAAATGCATGCTCGAACATCTGCTCCATGTGGGCATCGAAAACGCCCTTCATGCGCGAGTAATTCATCAGTTTTGGCTGGTTGTCCATAGGCTATTTGTTGCTAAATATGCTGCAAAGATAATAATAATTCTTGAATTATCGTTCTTTTTTCTACTCAAATCAAACAAAAAGAACATTTCTAACTGATGATGGATAACGAATATTTGGTAAAATCGTCGTAACTTTGCACCCAGAATATCAAAATAATGATTATGCGAAGTATTATTTTTGGACTCATGATGCTGCCGATGATGGCTTTAGGGCAGACACTTGAAGAGTGCCGGCAGGCTGCGGAACGTAACTATCCGCTGATACGGCAGTATGGGCTGATAGAGAAAACGACGGACTTGACGGTTAGCAACATCCAGAAAGGATGGCTGCCGCAGGTGTCGGCATCGGCTCAGGCTACGCTTCAGAGTGATGTGACGGCTTTTCCTGACCAGATGCAGCAGATGTACCGGTCAATGGGCATAGAGATGGAGGGCCTGAGGAAAGACCAGTACCGTGTGGGCATCGATGTGCAGCAGATGGTGTTCGACGGTGGAAATATCAAGAGCCAGAAAGCCATCGCCCGACAACAGGGGGAAGTGCGGGCGGCTGAAAATGAAGTAAATATGTATAATGTACGCAAACGCGTAAACGAGATGTACTTCGGGTTGCTGCTGCTCGACGAACAGATTGTACTGAATAAGGACCTACAGGAACAGCTCTTGCAGAATGAAAAGAAGCTGGCATCAATGCTGAAGAGCGGAACGGCAGCCGAGAGCGACTACCAGAACGTGAAGGCGGAACGGCTTAACGTGGTGCAGCAGGCAACAGGGCTGCAGGCGCAAAGAAAGGCGCTGGCGAGGATGCTGTCGGTGTTCTGCGGCCTCACCCCAGACCCCTCTCTGAATGGAGGGGAGATTATACCTGTGAAGCCAGCTGTTCAGGAAGCCTTGCAGTATCTACGCCCCTCCATTCAGGGAGGGGATGGGGGTGGGTCTCGCCCGGAATTGAAGGCAATCGATGCGCAGCTGCGTTTGGCCGATGCACAGGAGAAGGCGCTCGATGCGGCCCTGATGCCGAAGTTGGGCGTGTTTGCACAAGGATTCTATGGCTATCCTGGTTACAATCTGTTTGAGGACATGATGAGTCGTAAGTTCTCATGGAACGGGATGATTGGTGCACGATTCATCTGGAACATCGGTGCCCTTTACACCCGCAAGAATGACAAGGCTTCTCTCAACGCTCAACGCTCAACGCTCAACATTCAAAAAGAGACATTCCTCTTCAATAACAATCTGGAGCAGATACAGCAAAACGAGGACATCGAACGTTATCGTAAGCTGATGTCTGAAGACGAGGAGATTATCAGTCTGCGAAGCAATATACGAAAGGCGGCAGAGTCGAAGCTGTCGCATGGTATCATCGACGTGAACGACCTCTTGAAGGAAATCACCAACGAGAATGTTGCCAAGGTACAGCTGCGGGTACACGAAATCGAGATGCTGAAAGAGATATATGACCTGAAATATACCACCAATAATTAATATCCGACCACGAATTTAACGAATTTACAGGAATATGAGACAGAAAGCTTTTTTATTCTTTCATTTTTTCATTTTTTCATTTTTGTTTTCCAGCTGCGGAAGCAATGAAAAGGAGTACGACGCCACAGGAACGTTTGAGGCTACCGAGGTGACAGTTGCTGCTGAGCAAAGCGGTGTGCTGGTGAGGTTCGATGTCAATGAGGGCGACGAGATGGCTCTTGGACAGGAAGTAGGACTGGTAGACACCACTCAGATTTGGCTGAAGATACAGCAGATGGTCGCCACCAAGGAGGTCTATAAGAGCCAGAAGCCTGATATGGAAAAGCAGATTGCGGCCACGCGCCAGCAGCTGGCGAAGGCCAGGCAAGACCAGCAACGCTACAAGGAATTGGTGGCAGACGGGGCGGCTCCCAGCAAGATGCTCGACGATGCAACCAGTCAGGTGAAGGTACTGCAGAAACAGTTAGATGCGCAGATATCAACGCTCAGCTCTCAACTCTCAACACTCAATTCTCAAATCTCAACGACCGATGTGCAGGTGAGACAGTTGCAAGACCAGTTGCAGAAATGCCACATCGTGACTCCTATTGCTGGAACGGTATTGGAGAAATACGTTGAGAGAGGCGAGTTCGTAGCCCTTGGCAAGCCTCTGTTCAAGATGGCCGATACGGAGAAAATGTTTATCCGTGCCTACGTCACTTCGGCACAACTGAAGGACATCAAGGTGGGGCAGAAGGCGAAGGTCTTTGCTGACTATGGCGATGGACAGAAGACGACGGTGAGCGCCAGTCGTCAGGAGTATGACGGAACGGTCTGTTGGATTTCGAGCCGCTCAGAGTTTACGCCCAAGACCATCCTCACCGATGACGAACGGGCCGACTTGGTGTATGCGCTGAAGGTAGCCATCAAGAATGACGGATATGTAAAGATTGGTATGTACGGGGAAGTCTCCTTTAAGTGAAGAGTGAAGAGTTAAGAGTGAAGAATGAAGAATGAAGAGTGAAGAGTGAAAAATTTGCTACCGCATAGCTATGGATAGTATCATTGTAAGCGGCATATCAAAAAGCTACGGCAAGGTGAAGGCTTTGCAGGACGTGTCGTTTGTTGTCGAGAAGGGTGAGGTGTTCGGACTTATCGGCCCTGACGGAGCAGGCAAGACGTCAATGTTCCGTATCCTTTGCACGCTGTTACTGCCAGAAGCTGGTACGGCTACAGTGGAGGGCTTCGATGTGGTGAAGCAGATGACGGACATCAGAAAGCGGGTGGGGTACATGCCCGGACGGTTCTCCCTCTATCAGGACCTGACGGTCGAGGAGAACCTGAAGTTCTTTGCCACGCTGTTCGGTACCACCGTGGATGAAGGCTATGACAGCATCAAGGCCATCTATTCCCAGATAGAGCGGTTTAAGGACCGTAATGCCGGAGCATTGTCGGGCGGTATGAAACAGAAGCTGGCACTAAGCTGTGCGCTGGTGCATCAGCCTTCAGTGCTCTTCCTCGACGAGCCTACAACGGGTGTTGACCCTGTGAGCCGCAAGGAGTTCTGGGACATGCTCTCGATGCTAAAAGAACGAGAGATCACCATCGTAGCAGCTACTCCTTATCTTGACGAGGTGCGCAGGTGTGAGCGCGTGGCTTTCCTGAGCGAAGGGAAGATGATGGGGATTGGAAAGCCGGAGGTGATTCTGGAGAGGTTCAAGGACATCTTTGTACCCACCCCTTTCCCCTCCCGAGGGGAGAGGAGTTTAAATACTCTACACACAGATGACGCATCCATGAGTAATCAGTCGCCCCTCCCCTCAGGAGGGGAAGGGGGTGGGTTCGCCATTGAAGTCTCTCACTTGGTCAAGGCTTATGGTGACTTCCATGCTGTGGATGATATTTCCTTCACCGTTAAGAAAGGCGAGATTTTCGGATTCCTTGGGGCAAACGGTGCTGGCAAGACTACGGCTATGCACATGCTGGCGGGCCTGAACCAGCCGACGAGTGGTACGGGTAAGGTCTGCGGTTTCGACATCCGCACGGAGCATGAGCAGATTAAGAAGCATATCGGCTATATGTCGCAGAAGTTCTCGCTGTATGAGGACATGACGGTGGCCGAGAACATACGTCTCTTTGCAGGCATTTACGGCATGAGCAACCAGGAGATAGCCCGCAAGACCGACGAGGTGCTCGAACGGCTGAAGTTCACATCGCATAAGAACGACCTCGTGGGCTCGCTGCCCCTTGGGTGGAAACAGAAGCTGGCCTTCTCTGTCAGCATCTTCCACGAGCCTGGCGTGGTGTTTCTCGATGAACCGACAGGAGGCGTTGATCCCGCTACACGTCGTCAGTTCTGGGAATTGATTTACGAAGCGGCCAGTCACGGAATCACCGTCTTTGTGACGACTCACTATATGGACGAGGCTGAATACTGCGACCGCATCTCCATTATGGTCGATGGCAAGATTAGCGCAATGGGAACGCCTGAAGAGCTGAAACAGCAATACGGGCAGAAAGATATGGACGGTGTATTCACGTATTTGGCAAGACAAGCCAAAAGGAGTGAAAAGTGAATAGTGAAATGAAACAATTCATCAGTTTTGTCATCAAGGAAGCCAAGCACATCCTTCGCGACAAGCGTACGATGCTGATACTCTTCGGCATGCCTGTTGTGCTGATGCTGCTCTTCGGTTTCGCCATCACCAACGATGTGAGGAATGTGCGGACTATAGTGGTGACCTCGCAGATGGACCATCAGACGCAGCAGGCTGTGGAGCGACTGTCGGCGTCGGAATACTTCATCATTACGCAGACGGTGGGGACACCCAAGGAAGCCGAAGGACTGATAAGAAGCCAGAAGGCCGACCTTGCCGTTGTCTTTGCAAAAGATTTTGCGTCGAAACATTCTGGTATCCAGTTCATCGTCGATGGCTCTGACCCCAATATGGCACAGCAGTGGACGCTCTACGCGCAGCAGACAATAGCGGTAGCAAACTCCTCACTTCTCACTCCTAACTCCTCACTTCTCTACAACCCTCAGATGAGGTCTGCCTACAACTTCGTACCCGCCATCATGGGTATGCTGCTGTTGTTGATTTGCGCCATGATGACCTCCGTCAGCATTGTCCGTGAGAAAGAGCGTGGCACGATGGAGGTACTGCTGGTGTCGCCCGTGAAGCCGCTGATGATCATCGTGGCTAAGATGGTGCCTTATCTGTTGCTGGCCCTGCTCATCCTTGCTGTCATTCTGCTGATGTCGGCCACGGTGCTCGGCGTGCCGCTTCAGGGTTCGCTTGGGTGGATACTCGTAGTCTCGTTCATCTACATCCTGCTGGCCCTTTCGCTGGGCTTGCTCATCTCGAATATTGCACAGACGCAGTTTGTGGCTCTGCTCGTCTCGGCGATGGTGTTGTTGCTGCCCACCGTGATGCTCTCAGGTATGCTGTTCCCCATAGAGTCGATGCCCACTGTGCTCCAATGGGTATCGGCAGTTATTCCTCCGCGCTACTACATCCAAGCCATGCGCAAACTGATGATTATGGGTGTGGGCATTGGCGAGGTATGGAACGAGGTGGTGATCCTCATCGGCATGACTGCCTTGCTACTCACCTTCTCGCTAAAGAACTTTAAGACACGGCTGTCGTAATATCGTAATAACGTTTATCGTCATATTGCCTATGATCAGGTATTTGATTCAAAAGGAGTTCCTGCAGATTCGGCGCAACTCGTTCATGCCGAAGATTATCTTCATCTTCCCCATCATGGTGATGTGTGTCATGCCGTGGGTGATGAACCAGGAGGTAAAGAATATCCGTGTGGACGTGGTGGATAATGACCGTTCGACGCTATCCCAGCAGCTCGTCCACCGCATCGAGGCTTCCAACTATTTCATCTTCAACGGCCAGAAAGCCACTTATAAGGATGCTTTGAAGGATATCGAGACTTCGAAGGCTGACATCATCCTCGAAATACGCGATGGCAAATACCTTATTGCTGCTAATGCCGTCAATGGCACGAAGGGTTCGATAGGCTCAGCCTATCTCTCGCAGATTGTAAGTGAAGAGTTAAGATTGAAGAGTGAAGGATCGACTGCCGGACTCTCTACAGCGGTAGCAAATTCTTCATTCTTCACTTTTCACTCTTCACTTTTGTACAACAAGGGTCAGAACTACAAGGTCTTCATGATTCCCGCCCTGATGGGTATTCTGATGATGATGCTCTGCGGTTTCCTGCCTGCACTGAATATCGTGGGTGAGAAGGAGAAAGGCACCATCGAACAGATTAACGTGACGCCCGTCTCGAAGTGGTCGTTCATTCTGGCCAAGCTGATTCCATATTGGATTATCGGCCTGCTGGTGCTCAGCCTCTGTCTGCTGCTCTCGTGGCTTGTCTATGGCATTACCTGCCAGGGGCCGCTCTTGTTGGTCTATCTGTTGGCAATTCTTCTGGCACTGTTCTTCTCGTCGTTCGGACTCATCGTCTCCAATTACAGCGACACCATGCAGCAGGCCATGCTCGTCATGTGGTTCTTCGTGGTGTGTCTGATGCTGCTCTCAGGCCTCTTCACCCCTACGCGCTCTATGCCCGACTGGGCCTATCTGACCACCTATGTCAATCCCATGCACTACTTCGTCGATGCCATCCGCACCGTCTTTGTCCGTGGCGGCACATTCCAGCATATCGCCCATCAGGTGCTGGCCTTGCTCCTCCTCTCCTCTATCATGGGTGTGTGGGCAGTGAAGAGTTACAAGAAAAACAGCTAACAGTTAGAGCTTGGAATTAAGAATTGCTCTCAATTCCAAGCTCTAAACTCTTCGTTCTAAGACGTTAGAAGTTCTTCGTCTGCTCGGCCACCTCGGCGTTAATCTTGTCGATGAACTCCTGGATGGGCATGGTGCGCTGCTCGCCGCCGCCCTGCTGACGCATGGAGACGAGACCCTCGGCCTCTTCCTTCTCACCTACGATGACCATGTAGGGGATGCGCTTCAGCTCGTTGTCGCGAATCTTGCGGCCCAGCTTCTCGTTGCGCAGGTCGATGGTGCCACGTACACCCTGCAGGTCGAACTGCTTCAGGACCTTCTGGGCATAGTCGTTGTACTTCTCCGAGAGCGGCAGGATGGCCACCTGGTCGGGCGTGAGCCACAGGGGGAAGTGTCCGCTGGTATGCTCGATGAGCACGGCGCAGAAACGCTCCATACTTCCGAAGGGAGCACGGTGAATCATCACGGGCGTCTTCTTCGTGTTGTCCTCGTCGGTATACTCCAGCTGGAAGCGCTTGGGCAGGTTGTAGTCCACCTGAATGGTGCCCAGCTGCCAGCGGCGGCCGATAGCGTCCTTAATCATGAAGTCGAGCTTAGGGCCGTAGAAAGCAGCCTCGCCATATTCTACCTTAGCGTTCAGACCCTTCTCGGCACAAGCCTCCTGAATGGCTTTCTCGGCCAGTGCCCAGTCCTCGTCGGTACCCACGTACTTGTCGTGGTCGTTGGGGTCGCGCAGGCTTATCTGAGCCTCGAAGTTGAAACCGAAGGCCGAAAGCACGATGCCGATGATGTCCATCACGTTGAGGAACTCCTGCTTCACCTGGTCGGGACGGCAGAAGAGGTGGGCATCGTCCTGAGTAAAGCTACGTACGCGGGTCAGGCCGTGCAGCTCGCCACTCTGCTCATAGCGGTAGACGGTGCCGAACTCTGCGATGCGCAGGGGCAGGTCCTTGTACGAGCGGGGCTTCCAGGCGAAAATCTCACAGTGGTGAGGGCAGTTCATCGGCTTGAGCAGATACTCCTCGTCCTCCTCGGGCGTGTGAATGGGCTGGAATGAGTCCTTGCCGTAGTGGTCCCAGTGACCAGAGGTGATATAGAGGTTCTTCGAGCCGATGTGCGGGGTGATAACCTCCTGATAGCCAAAGCGCTTCTGTACCTTACGCAAGTGGTCCTGAAGGCGCAGACGCAACTCCGTGCCCTTCGGAAGCCAGATGGGAAGGCCCTTGCCCACCTTGTCGGAGAACATGAAGAGCTCCATCTCCTTGCCAATCTTGCGGTGGTCGCGCTTCTTGGCCTCCTCGAGCATGACGAGGTATTCGTCGAGCATTTTCTTCTTGGGGAACGAGATGCCATAGAGGCGCTGGAGCTGCTGCTTTGAAGCATCGCCGCGCCAGAATGCACCGGCCACAGCGGTAAGTTTCACAGCCTTAATCTCGCCTGTATCGACAAGGTGCGGGCCGCGGCAGAGGTCTGTAAAGTTGCCCTGCGTATAAGTGGTGATGGAGCCGTCCTCAAGGTCCTGCTCGATGTGCTCGCACTTGTAGGTCTGACCGTCGGCAGCAAACTCCTTCAGAGCCACAGCCTTGGGCACCTCACGACGAACCACCGGCTCTTTCTTGCCAGCCAGCTCCTTCATCTTCTGTTCAATCTTGGGGAAGTCGCTCTCCTTGATCATCTCGCCGTTGGGCAGGAGCACATCGTAGAAGAAACCGTTCTCCACAGCAGGGCCAAAGCCGAACTGAACGCCAGGATACAACTCCTGGAGCGCCTCAGCCAGCAGGTGGGCACTAGTGTGCCAGAAAGTGTGCTTGCCCTGCTCATCGTCAAACTTGTAGAGCTCGATGGTTGCATCCCCGTTGATGGGGCGGTTCAGCTCTACGGTCTCGCCATTCACGCCGCAGGCTACAACGCTGCGTGCCAGAGCCGGCGAAATGCTCTCGGCAATCTGAAGCCCGGTGACGCCCTGCTCATACGAGCGAACAGAACCGTCCGGGAAAGTAATGTTAATCATATCTACAATATATGTTTGGTTTAAAAACGGGTGCAAAGGTAAACAATTTCCACAAACTGAACAATAAAAGCGTGGAAAATGTTTACCTTTGCAGCGATTTTCTCTATGGTGCGAGCTGCACCACAGTCAATTCTTGGCTCTTATCTGGTTCGGGCACCTGCCGTGTTGTAGGTCTTTCCGTCAGGCGTGACGATGATCAGCTTGCCATCCTTTATCATCACATAGGCACCAGCGTTGGAGGGAATTTGCAATCCCTGACTTGCCATCTTCCTGATGTTGATTTCGCGTATGCCAACGGGCACATCCTTCATGTCCTTGTAGAATATATCCGGGCAGAAGAATGTCTTGCACTCCAGATATACCTCACCCTTCGGGATAACCTCGCCTTCAGGAATCAGCTTGAAGTAATAATTTTCGGCCATGCCTTCAAACTTGTAGCGCAGCGGCTGCTTGGCCACAGCGGGCAAGCCCACCTGAGTGCCGTCTGAGACATAGAGTATGCTGAGGTCTGCAAAGGCATCGTCGGCACGTGTCAGAGGCAGGTTATAGATGGCGCCAGGCTGGTCAGTGTTAATCAGAATGATTGACGACTGGCGGCCTTCCTCCAGCGGATACATATTGATGATCTGCTCTACCTCGTCGACACCGTTCACGGCATAAGCGTGCAGACCCACCTGCTTCTCAAGGTCAAGGGCGCCCTTAGTCACGTAGGCTGCCCAGGTCTTACCCTCGCCACAGGTCACCGTCTCGCAAATCACACCGGCGATGGTGATGGCATTGCCAAACGCAAACTTGGCATCGGCACCGTAGGCGAATATCTTCATCGTCACGTTGCCCTTGAGATAGATGCTCGGGTCGGTTGTAGCAGTTCTCTGTGGAGCCGTTACGGTGAGTTGGCTCAGCGAGTCGGTCTTCACGGCGCTGAAGATGGTGTCCAGCTTGTTGCCGAACTCATCCTCTATGAGCACCTCAATCTTACCCGTAGTACCCGCACCGATAGGAGCTACCGGCACGGTTATCGTACCCACGTTGAACGTGAAGTCCTCGGCCATCTTGAAGCCCACCTGGATGTACTTCGTCTCGTCCTTTGCGGCCAGCATCTGTATGTGTGATGTCAGGGAGTCGCACAACACCGGGGTCACCGTGAGGCTGCCCACGTTCTGTATGTCGGTCATGCCGGTAAGCACTTCGCCTGCCTCACCAGTCTTCGATACCGTGCTGATGGAGCTTTCGGCAGTCTTGATGCTGGTGGTCCAGGTCAGCGTAGTGTTACCTCCAGGATACGACGCACTGATATACTTGATGTACTGGTCCTCGCCAATCACAATGTCGATGGAGTCCTTGCGGGGGTCGGACACAGAGAGAAACGCCGTATGATAGTCGCCCTCCATACCCTTCTCAGGTGTACGGTCATTGATAGTGGTGGCAGCAAACTCGTTGGTGCCTGCAATCTTGAACACGGTACCATAGACAGTAGGCAGGCGGAACATCGTGCCGGCCTTCACGTAGGTGTTTCCCATGCCAGCGCGCTGGGCATTGTCAAGCATACCCTTAGTGGCATCGCACTTCATGCACACATCGGTGTAAGTGGCATTGAAGTTTGCCGGCTGGACATAGTGGCACACACCAGTGAACTTGGTAAACGTGGGTACGCTGTCGGGAGCAGAGAAGTTCCACACCGCCAAGGCCGTAGCATCGCCCAGGTCATTGCCGTTGTCCACGTAGGTCGGCTTGAGCACCACATTAGCCTCCAGCGTGTCCTTGGTGAACGTGGTGTCGTTAGGCACGTTGTCAACGTTGTAGGTTACGTTCACCGTCTTTCCCTTCTTCACAGCAGAACCGGTCCACGAAGAAACACTCGTACCATAGGCTCCGTTCTGGGGGCCTTTATAGTGGTAGAAGTTTCCTCCTACGTAGATGTGTCCTTGCCTGTTGGCATACTTCACGAACGGGGTGCCCTCGAAGATAAACTTGAAGCACTCCACGTAGCGTGCCTCCACCGTAGCGTCGCCAGACACCGTCAGCGTGTAGGTGAAGTCCAAGGCACTCTCGTCCTTGACATTGTTGACGTACCAGTCGACATAGTAGCCCACACCCTTTGGAGCGGTGAGCACCACCTTCGTGCCGTCGGCAACAGCCTGACCATTCACAACAGCCTCGCCACCTTCTGTCTTGGCGGTGAGCGTTCCTTCCCATAACTCAGGCATACCCTTAGCCGAGAAAGAAATGTTACCAGCCCATGCGCCCTGCACCATGCAGAGCAGCATAAGCATCAAAAATGTAAATTTTGCTTTCATTATAACTTGGTTTATAGTTAAGTCGGTGCAAAGGTACGGAATAATTATGGAATTCAAAACATTATTAATGTTTTTTATAAATACATGCTGAGATTTCACTCCCCGATGCTAATGATGTACTCGCTCATGAACGAGGCGCCGGGCATGAGATGGTTGATGAGGGGCTTGTCCTTGAACTCGCCTTTGTAGCCGCGCGGGTCGCCGACGCCGTACCATGGCTCGAGGCAGACGAAGGGAGCATTCTTCTGATAGGGACTCCAGAAGGCGATGATGGGACACTTGTAGCTGAGGCTCACGGCCACCGATCCGTCGGGGTTGAGCAGCTCCACACAGCTGGTCTGGCTCTTGTGCAGCTTCACCGAGTCGTGGGCGAAGAACTCGTCGTCAAAGTGGATAAGACCGTCCTGAGAAGCAACGTCCACCTCGTCCATCTCCACCGAACCGTCGATGTGGCTCTTCAGACCCTGCAGCTTGCCGGGATTGTCAACTCTTAAAACGCCCTTCAACGGCTTGCCGGCCTCGCAGCCGGGAGCAAAGAAAGCAGGGTGACCGCCAATCTGGAAATGCATCTCGCGCTTGCCGGTATTCTCCACGTGCCACACGACGTGAATCTTGTTACCGTCCAGGCGGTAGCTCACGCCCAGGTTGAAGTGGAAGGGGTAGACCTTCAGCGTCTCCTCGCTCTCGTGGAGCGCAAATACCGCCTTCTCTTCCGTCTGCTTCACCAGCGTGAACGCCGTGTCGCGGGCAAAGCCGTGTCGCGGCAGGTGATACTCCTCTCCGTCCACATAGTACGTGTCGTTCTCCACGCTGCACACAATGGGGAAGAGTATAGGCGAGCGCCTCGGCCAGTACTCCGGGTCGGCCTGCCACAGGTACTCCCGTCCCTCGTTGTCAATAATACTCTGGAGCTCAGCTCCCATCTCTGCGACCTTAACGGTCAGCTTCTCATTTTTCAGTTCAATCATAATGTTATATTCTTTCTTGATTATGAGTTTCAGAAAACAGCAGCAACCTTCCTAATGTCTTTGAGCATATTCAATATGGAAGAATCCTTGCGTGCTGTCTGCATATTGTACTTGGTCTGAAGATACATCAAAGAATCTGCCGGTACGTCGAGGGCTGCCTCAAACATCAATGCTGTCTTTGCGGTCAGAGGCCGACGGGCATTTAGTATTTCGTTCACCACAGAATATGTCAGCCCCATACTTTCGGCCAACTGACGCTGGCTAATGCCGCGCTCCTCAATCTCGTCTTTGAGCACCTCGCCTGGATGTGTGGGAAATGCCCCATAACCTAAGTTTCCCATAATAAGTTTCTCCTATTTCATTTGTAATGGTTTGATAATTCTATGAGGTTGCAAATGGTGATATCATTATCTGCTGAGGATTTAAATTCTATGCGGTATTGGTCGTTCACATGGGTGCAAAGGTAATATATTTCTTTTATATTCGCAAATTTTGCGAACCTTTTTCTTGCAATTTCCCCTCAACTATCTTGTTTTTTTCCCTGCTCTCTCATTCTCATAGACACTAAAAAACTCCCACTGAGGCGGGAGTGTACGCAAGTTCCCCCGTCATATATGAATTGTTATCTGCTGAAGTGTAGGGGCAGGCCCTGTGCCAGCCCGATTGTCCGTAAGGGCAAATTTCAGCTGCAAATGGTCTGCGTAACACACTGACCCTTATGGGTCATCGGGCGGGCACAGGGCCTGCCCCTACACCGGTAGACAGCCTTAACAATCAGCAGTTTTGGAGCTTGAGTGAGTTGAATTCAGAAATCAACTTTAATCCTTGTTTC
>JAGCNO010000181.1 GCA_017645905.1 Prevotella sp.
AGCACCTCCTGGTTCATCAGCTTCTCAATGGCCTCCTGCTCGCTGATGTAGAGCGGGTGGATGGAGTCGCGCTTGCTCTTCATGTGGAAGATGTCGAGCTCCTCGTCGATGACGGGCGACAGACTTTCGTCGGCTGCGAAATAGCGGCACTGCTCCTGGTAGGCCGTGTCCTGCTCCTTATTGCCGCCGCATGAGGCGAGAAGCCCCGCCAGCAAAACGGCTGCTATACCTAAATACTTTGTTTTCATTGTTATGATAAGATAGGATTATTACAACAAATAAAAAACGAATTCCACGAATGATCACGAATAATTCGTGTCAGTTCGTGGAATTCGTCTTAATACGTTGGTTTAAAAAACTTCAGTTTCGAGATTACTGCAGACGGAATGTCACAGGCACGGTGTACTTCACACGCACGGGCTGTCCGTTCTGCCTACCGGGAATCCACTTAGGCATGGCCTTCAGCACACGTACGGCCTCCTTGTCGAGCGAGGGGTCAACCGACTTGACAATCTTCACGTCGGTGATCGAACCGTCGCGCTCCACCACGAAGGTAGCAACGACACGTCCCTGGATACCGTTCTCTTCAGCCACGACGGGGTACTTGATGTTCTTGTTGAGCCACTCCATCAGGGCAGCGTCACCACCCTTGAACGACGGCATCTGCTCAACGACGTCGAACACCTTTGTCTCCTCTACTGCGGGCGGCACCTCGTCCACCACCTTCTCATTGACCTTCAGCACGTGCTCGGCCTCGTTAGAGCCCTGGTCATAGTCGATGGCACCGATGGCCACGTCGCTCGTGGCAACTTCGTCCTGCGTCTTGGTGACCTGCTCGGGAGCATCGTCCTCCATTTCGTAGGCAGTAAACTTCTCAGAGTTCATCACCGTCTCCTCGGCGACGAGCTGGTCGAGCTCCTCGACTTCGTAGACGATTTCCTCATCATCCTGCTCTTCCTCTATCTCTTCCTCAATCTGTTCGAGGGTCACCTCCGTCTCGTGCTCGGCTCGAGCAGCTGCGATAGCGTCCTGAGCCACGTTGACGAGGAGGAAGATACCGACGATGGCAGCGAGGCCAAGGATGAGGGCGATCATTGCCCAGAGGTTGCGCTTGCTTGTGTCCTGGCGGATGGCGTAGGCACCGTAGGCCTCGTTCTTTCCTTCGAAGACGAGGTCAATCCATTGCTGTTCTAATAGATCTATCTTTGACATAGTTCTGTTCGATGTTTAATGGGTTATTCAACTGTGATGCCGTTACCTGTCAGAATTTCCATATCTTTGTCGTTGATCTGGTCGATCACGTACTTACCGATACAGCAAATCTGCATTTCGTCGAGGATGGTAACAAGATTGTCGTATGAGGAGTTGTTGAGGGGCTTGATGTTCACGGCGAGCGTGGGCACCATGTTGTCCTCGGTGTATTCCTTCATGTCTTTGTCAATCTTGTTGTACTTAGCCTGGTCAAGCTGGTTGTTGCTGACTACGTCAACGTGTCCCTTCTTGATCATGATAAGAGCGCGGTTGTAGACTGAGTCGTTGGCTTCCTGCTGGCTTTTGGGCAAGTTGTTGAACCAATTGTCGAGCTGGTCTTTGGCATCCATGAGCACCTTTACGGGGGCGTGCTTGTGGGTGCGGAGTGCATGGCGAATGCCTTCCTTGCCCCAAGTCGTTTCCTTCAGGAATTCGGGATTACCGAAGTCTTCCTTCTTGTCGACGATGTAGTAGTAGAGCTTGTCGTTTTCGGCGAGGTAGATCGTAATGGTCTGCTCGGTCTTCGACTTGTCCTTGTCCTCAGCCTGCATGTTTTCGTCCTTTGCAGGCATGGTGAGGTGCATGGCCTGAGGCTTTGCGAGTGACGTACACAGCATGAAGAAGGTGATGAGAAGCATCATCATATCCACCATCGGCGTAAAGTCGACGCGGACATCCATTTTTTTCTGCTTGCTTTCTTTTTTCTTTGCCATTGCTTAGTCCTCCAACTTTTTGTACTGTGTAACGAGTTTGTAACGGCTCTCGTTGATGTCCTGCAGTTCGGCGATGACCTGCTTGACAGAACTGTAGGGAGTCTGCTTGTCGGCCTTGATGCAGATTTCGAGTTTGTTGGCGTGTTCGCCCTTCTCTGCGTCTGTGAGGTCGTTATACCACTCCTTGTAGCCGTTCTTCATAGCTTTCACCCAGAGCTGGAACTCGCTCATCTTGTCTTCGCGGGTAGCCATACTGTCGGTAGGTATTCCGGTTTGCTTGAGCACCTTCACCTGCTCTTCGTGTGACATGTCCAGGAACTGGGGCAGATTCTTCACCGGCACACCGATTTGTGTTGCGGTGAGGAATGTCTTCTTCTGTTCGGGGGTGAGCGATGTCTCTCGCTCCTTGAGCATCTGCTCGAGGGCTTTCTCCATCGTCACCGTCTTGTCTGTGGCCACGAGCACTCTGCCTTCAGGGTCGATAGTGATATCGAGTGTGGCAGATGACGGGACCTTCGCCATGGTCTGCGATGAGGGCGTGACGACCTTCACTACTTCATTCTTCACGAAGTTTGCACTGAGCATGAAGAACGTGAGCAGCAGCACCATCACGTCTGACATCGGGGTCATGTCGATCCAGACATCGTTTTTCTTAATTTTTATCTTACCCATAGTAGTAACGTTTAGTTTAAAGGGTTAGACAAAATTAAGCCTCGTCCGGGTGTGTGGTGTTGTAGGTCTGTGCGAGTGAATAACCAATCTCATCCAGTGCGAACGAAATCTTATCGATTCTGTTGGTGAAGAAGTTGTAGGAGACAACGGCGAGCCAAGAAGTACCGATACCGAAGGCCGTGTTGATAAGGGCCTCAGAGATACCAGCCGACAGCTCGACGGAGTCACCGCCACCGCCCTGTGCCAGGGCCTGGAACGACTTGATCATACCTACCACAGTACCGAGCAGACCAGTCAGTGTACCCAGCGTAACGATTGTTGCGATGATGGGGAGGTTCATGGTCAGCGTAGGCATCTCGACGGCGATAGCCTCTTCGTGGGCAGCCTGGATGCGAGCAATCTTCACTTCCTTCTTCACACCCTGTGCGGCGTCGGCGTCCTTGTAAGCCTGAACGGTAGCGCGGACAACGTTAGCCACGCTTCCACCCTGGGCGTTGCAGTGCTGCAGGGCAGCGTCGAAGTTGAGAGCCTTCAGGTCAGCCTTGATCTTTGCGAGGAACTTAGCCAGTTTCTCCTTACCGATACACTTGCTCAGAGCGATGATGCGCTCGATGGACATGAAGATAACGGTGAGCAACAGTGTGTGAATCACAGGCACGATAACACCACCCTTGAAGATGGTACCCCAGATGTTCAGAGGAGCGCCAGCAGGATCGCCACCCTCGAAGTTCGAGGACTGACCGAAATTGAGGAAGAAGTTAAGGAATGCGATGATTGCGCAGACGACGATCACCCAAATTGCATCCTTGATACCGATGCCGCTCGTGCCCTTCTTAGCAGGAGCAGCTGCTTTCTGTGTGTTAGCCATAATTTGTTTTGTTTTTAAAAGTTTTAAGTTATTAATAATAAAAAAAGAAAAAATTTCAACAGGCAAAGATAGTAATTAATTGTCAAGTGCTCGTTCCAATTAACGACATTTAACTTGATTTTTCAGTTTATTTTAGTTTTGCGAGTGCCTCTGCTATGCGGCGCATGGCTTCTCGTATGTTGTCATCGCTGGTGGCGTAGCTCATTCGGAAGCAGTCCGGGTCGCCGAAAGCGTCGCCTCCAACGGTGGCCACATGGGCCTCTTCGAGCAGGTACATGGCCAGGTCGGTGCTGTTCCCGATGGCAGTCCCGTTTGCTGAGCGGCCATAGAACGCGGAGCACTTGGGGAAGAGGTAGAAGGCTCCCTCGGGCACGTTCACTTCCAGTCCGGGAATCTGCCGGGCCAGCTCTACGATGAGGTCGCGGCGGCGCTGGAAGGCCTGGCGCATCTGCTCCACGCACTCCTGGCTCTGTGTGTAGGCCCACTCCGCTGCTTTCTGGCTGACGGAGCAGGGTCCGCTGGTGTACTGTCCCTGCAGCTTGTTGCAGCCCTTGACTATCCACTCCGGCGCGGCAATGTATCCTATGCGCCAGCCCGTCATGGCGTAGGCTTTCGACACGCCGTTGACCACGATGGTGCGCTCCTTCATGCCGGGGAACTGTGCTATCGACTCGTGGCGGCCCACGTAGTTGATGTGCTCGTAGATTTCGTCGGCCAGCACGTAGAGGTCCTCATGCCTTAATATAATGTTCGCGAGGGCGCGCAGTTCTTCTTTATTATAGACCGAGCCCGTGGGGTTGCTGGGCGAGCAGAGAATGAGCATACGGGTCTTGGGCGTGACAGCCTTCTCCAGCTGCTCGGGCGTCATCTTGAAGTTCTGGTCGAAGGTTGCCTCTACGAAGACAGGCTCTCCTCCGGCCAGGAGCACCATCTGCGGATAGCTGACCCAGTAGGGAGCGGGAATGATGACCTCGTCGCCGGGGTTGACAAGTGCCATGACGGTGTTGCAGACGCTCTGCTTGGCACCGTTGCTGACCAGTATCTCTGCCGGCGAGTAGTCCAGCTGGTTCTCGCGCTTCAGCTTGTCGCTGACGGCCTGGCGCAGGTCCTGATATCCGGGAACGGGCGAGTAGCGCGAGTAGTTCTCGTCGACGGCACACTTCGCAGCCTCCTTGATGTGGTCGGGAGTATTGAAGTCGGGCTCGCCGACACTCATGTTAATCACGTCGATGCCCCGGGCTTTCATCTCGGAGCTCTTCTGTGACATGGCCAGCGTGGCAGAGGGTGCCAGACGCTGTAGCCTGAGCGATAATTGTGACATATTGATTATGCTTTTGTATTTAGAACGTGCAAAATTACACAATTATTTCGTTGTGGCGAAATTTTTGCCACATTTTTTTACCGTCTCCTCCAATTAGTCCCAAGAACAAAGCGTAGCAAACGTTCACGTGCCACTATTCTCTTGTAGGGAGGTGACGGAGCACAAAATCAGTTTCCCGTAAGGAAACTGGCAGTTTCCGCCGTGGGAACTCACAGTTTCCAGTAAGGAAACTCACCGCCTGAACGGATGTGCGACCCTAAAAGGGTAGTTCTCGCTACGACTTTCCCTTACTACAAGTAGACCTATAAAAGGACGGAACGAGACAAGAGAGATTCCCTACAGCGGGGCAGGGACGCAACCTTTATGGACATAATTATGATCATTATGGCAATTTCTTTCCATAATCGTTGGCCGTATCGGAAAAAAACATTATCTTTGCCGACGATTAAGATAATTAAAAACCAAATACCTATAAATTATGAAAATAATAACTTTTTTATTCATGCTGATGCTCCTCCCTGTGATGGCCAGCGCTGAGGATGTCGTGTCCATCGACGGTATAGCCTACGAGCTTGACTCTGATACAAACGAGGCCATAGTAATACACAATGTTTTTGCAAACGCCGCCACAGGGGCGATAGTCATTCCCGAATCTGTCACTTACAAAGGTGTGGTGTATAGTGTGACGAGCATAGGAGATTATGCCTTCCAGAGTAGAAAAGACGTAACCTCAATTTCAATTCCAAACAGCGTGAAGGAAATAGGAAGTGAGGCCTTTAAAAGTTGTATAAACCTGACTTCTGTCACGATTGGCAACAGCGTGGAGACTATAGGACAATATGCTTTCTATGGTTGCACCAGCCTGACCTCCATCACACTTCCAAACAGCTTGGAGAAGATTCGAAATAATGCTTTCCTACAGTGCACTGGCCTGACCTCTATCACGCTTCCAAACAGCTTGGAGGAGATTGGAGAGTCTGCTTTCCAGGGTTGCGTCGCCTTGACCTCTGTCACGATGGGCGACGGCCTGACGTCGATAGGAATGAAAGCTTTCTATGATTGCAGCAGACTGCAGTCCATTACGATTCCCCATCGCGTGACAAATATAGGAATATCTTCTTTCCAAAAATGCACAGGCCTGAAATCACTCACGATTGAAAATGGCGTGACAAGCATAGCATACTTTGCTTTCGCCGATTGCAGCGCCCTGAGATCCATCACTATTCCCAACAGCGTGATGTCCTTAGGAGATTATGCCTTCTCGAATTGCTTCGGACTGAATTCCGTCACTTCGTTAAAAGATATACCTATTAAACTCTATGAAACCGTATTCAATGACAATGATGGTAATTTCACCTCTGCAACCCTCTACGTTCCAAAAGGCACGAAAGCGAAGTATGAAGCCACTTCGGCGTGGAACAAGTTCCAGAAGATTGAGGAGCTCCCTGTGGTGAATGGCGTATTGATTGATGGTATCTACTACAATCTCTATTCTGAGACGAGCGAGGCCGAGGTGACGAACCGCCTGGGTGGCGACGTCAAGGGGAAAGGAAGCTATTCTGGCGTCGTCGTCATCCCACCCACAGTCAACTATGGCGGAGTGAAATATAACGTGACGAGCATAGGAAACCGTGCTTTCTTCGGTAGCAGCGACTTGACATCTGTTACGATACCCAACAGTGTGACGGATATGGGATATTATGCCTTCGAAAGTTGCACCGGCCTGGCCTCCATAACGATTCCTAACAGTGTTAAGAGCCTGAAAGAAGGCGTTTTCCAAGGCTGCAGCGGCCTGACTTCCGTTACGATTCCAAACAGCGTGACGAGTATAGGACACTCTGCTTTCAGTGGATGCAGTAGTCTGCCCTCCATTAAGATTCCCAACAGCGTGAAGAGCTTGGAACCCTATGCTTTTAATGGTTGCAGCCGCCTTTATTCTATAACGATTCCTAACAGCGTGACGAGTATAGCAGCGCGCGTTTTCTGGGAGTGTAGCGGCCTCACCTATGTTACGATTCCGGCCAGCGTTACGAGCATAGGAGAGGGAGTGTTCCATAATTGCAGCAGCCTCACCTCCGTTACTTCATGGATTACTAATCCTTTTGAAATCAATGAAAATGTATTCTGGATTAAAGGTGTTTTTAACACCTCCGCCACCCTCTACGTCCCCAAGGGAACAAAGGCTAAATATGAAGCTACTCCGGCGTGGAACTTGTTCAAGAAGATTGAGGAGAAAGTGCAGAAGGGCGACGTGAACGAGGACGGTGCTGTCGATGTGGCCGACATCGCCACTATCATCGACCTGATGGCGAAAAGCATCTACGACCCTGCTGTCGATGTGAACGGCGACATAGGGATCGACGTGGCCGACATCGCTGAGGTGATAGACATCATGTCCGGCAAGGTCGTCGAACCGGAACCCAAACCGGAAGAAATCATCGTCTACAAGGCCTGCCCAGACGGTAACCACCCGCACTGGATAGACCTCGGCCTGCCCAGCGGAACGGTGTGGGCCTGCTGCAACGAAGGGGCCTCGTCGCCGGAGGAGTATGGCGGCTACTATACCTTCGACGAGGCGCAGGCTTACAATCCTCCTTCGATGGATCAGATAGAGGAACTTCTCAACAATACAACCTCTGAATGGATTACGCAGAACGGCGGTGTTGGTCGTAAGTTCACTGGCTCCAATGGCGGTGCCGTGTTCCTTCCCGCCGCCGGCCACGTCCAAAGTGGCGAGTTTTACAACGGCGGCATACTCGGCTACTACTGGTCGTCCAAGCCTAATGGCTCGGCTTATGCGTACGGCCTTTCCTTCGGTTCGGGCGGCACGAGCATATTCAGCTGGGACAGCCGCAACCTCGGCCGGTCAGTGCGACCTGTGCGTAAGAACTGATATTCTGCACCCTAATACTTATATTTATTATGAAGGTAATCAATTTCAGCGAGCAAAACAGCGTGCTCAACCAGTACATGGCCGAGCTGCGCGACAAAAGCTACCAGAAGAACCGTATGCTCTTCCGTAACAACATTGAGCGCGTGGGCGAGGTGATGGCCTACGAGCTGTCGCGCACCCTCACTTACAAGCCTAAGACCGTCACCACGCCCTTAGGCACCCTTGACATCCCCGTGCCCAAGGACGACGTTATTGTGGCTACCGTGCTGCGTGCCGGCCTGCCCTTCCACAACGGCTTCCTGCGTATCTTCGACAAGGCCGACAATGCCTTCGTCTCAGCCTACCGCATGTACACCAACCGCGAGCACACCGAGGTGGGCATCCACACCGAGTATATGGCCTCACCGTCGGCAAAGGGCAAGACGCTCATTATTTGCGACCCCATGCTGGCCACCGGCGGCTCGATGGTTGCTGCCTACGAGGCGCTCCTCCGCACCGGCCGGCCCGCCGCCGTGCACATTGCCTGTGTCATCGCAACGCCAGATGGCATAGAGATGCTACAGCAGAATGTGGCCGACAACGTTACCCTCTGGTGCGCCGCCATCGACCCCGGAATGAACGAACACAAGTATATCGTGCCAGGATTTGGTGACTGCGGCGACCTCTGTTACGGAGAGAAACTCTGAAGCGCCGTGGGTGTAAAAAATACAAATATATTTGGTGTTTTGCCTGACTTTTTGTAATTTTGCACCCTGAAAATGAACAAATACGAAAAAACCAACGCAGAGTTCGAGGCCGCGGTGGCTGAATGTCGTGCCATCTTTGCGAGCAAGTTGCACGACTATCGTGCCTCGTGGCGCATCATGCGCCCGTCGTCGCTCACCGACCAGCTCTTCATCAAAGCCAAGCGTATACGCCAGCTGGAGCTTACGGGAGAGTCGCTTGTCGGTGAGGGCATCAGGCCTGAGTTCATGGCTCTGGTCAACTATGGCATCGTGGGGCTGATACAGCTTGAGAAGGGATTTGCCGACACCGTCGACATCAATGCTGACGAGGCGCTTGTCCTTTATGACCGTCATGCCCAAGAGGCTTTGGAGTTGATGAAGCGCAAGAACCACGACTACGACGAGGCGTGGCGCAACATGCGCGTCAGCAGCTACACCGATCTCATCCTCACCAAGATTGAGCGCATCAAGGAGATTGAGAACCTCGGCGGGCAGACGCTCGTCAGTGAGGGCGTCGACTCCAACCTTATGGACATTATTAATTACTCAGTGTTCGCGCTGATTAAGTTAGGAGTTAAGAGTTAGGAGTTAGGAGTGAAGAAGCTCATCGTAAATATTGCACGCTTGCTGCTTGCCGCAGTGTTCATCGTGTCGGGCTTTGTAAAGGCCGTCGACCCCATGGGCACGCAGTACAAGCTGGAGGACTACGCCGCCGTGCTCGGCTTGTCGTCGGTCTTGCCGTCGCTGGTTGCCGTGGTGCTCGCTGTGGCTCTGGCAGCTGTGGAGTTCTGCTTAGGTGTGTTCATGCTCTTTGCCATCAGGCGCCGGCTCACGTCGCGCCTCATGCTCCTCATGCTGTGCATCTTGACGCCACTCACGCTCTGGCTCGCTCTGACCAATCCGATTACCGACTGTGGGTGCTTCGGCGACGCCATCATATTGACCAACTGGCAGACATTCGCCAAGAATGTCATTCTGCTTATCGCCGCCATCATTGTCGTGCGCTGGCCGGAACAGATGGTGCGCTTTATTAGCCAGTCTAATCAGTGGATTGTCATCAACTATACTGCCCTGTTCATCCTCGCCGTCGCTGGCTGGAGTCTATACTATCTGCCGCAGTTCGATTTCCGACCATATCACATCGGGGCCAATATCCGCGAGGGGATGGTTGTCCCCGACGATGCCGAGCAGCCGCAGTTTGAGACCACCTTCATCTTGGAGAAGGACGGGAAGCAGCAGGAGTTCACCCTCGACAACTACCCCGACTCGACTTGGACCTTTGTCGACTCACGCACCGTGCAGACCCGCCAGGGCTATGTGCCGCCCATCCATGACTTTGCCATTGTCACTGAAGATGGTGATGACATCACCGAAGATGTGCTCGCCGATTCGAGCTATACCATGCTCCTCATAGCACCTCACTTAGAGGATGCCGACGACTCAGACCTCGATGTTATCAACGAACTCTATGAATATACCCGCCAGCATGGCTATCCTTTTTACTGTCTCACGTCGAGTACCGACCGCGGCATTGACCAGTGGCGCGACATTACTGGCGCTGAGTACCCCTTCTGTACCACCGACGCGACGACCCTCAAGACTGTCGTGCGCAGCAACCCAGGCCTTCTGCTTCTGAAAGATGGAACGGTCATCGGCAAGTGGAGCCACAATGACCTGCCCGTCATCGACGAAAGCCAATGGCAGAAGCCGCTCGAACAGCAGGAAATAGGCCATATCCCCAGCGATTCCGCCCCAGCAAAGGTGCTTGCCATCGTGCTGTGGTTCGTATTGCCGCTGCTGGTTCTCACCATTGCTGACCGCCTTTGGGCCTGGTCGCGCTGGCTTAGGAGAAAGCCGGGCAAGCCCAAAGAAACCCAGAATAACCCACAAAACCCACAATAATTTATTTAAAACAACACAACAATGAGAAAGAAAATCGTAGCAGGAAACTGGAAGATGAACATGAATCTCCAGGATGGTATTGCTCTTGCAAAGGAGCTTAACGAGACATTGGCAGCCGACAAGCCCAACTGCGGCGTTGTCATCTGCACCCCGTTCATTCATTTGGCCTCTATCGCCCAGTTCCTTGACCAGAGCATCATCGGCCTTGGTGCCGAGAACTGTGCCGACAAGGAGAAGGGTGCCTACACCGGCGAGGTGAGCGCAGAGATGGTGAAGTCGACCGGTGCCCAGTATGTCATCCTCGGCCACTCCGAGCGTCGTGAGTACTACAAGGAGACTCCGGAAATCTTGAAGGAGAAGGTGCTGCTGGCTCAGAAGCAGGGTCTGACCGTTATCTTCTGCATCGGCGAGAGCCTGGCAGAGCGTGAAGCCGGCAAGCAGAACGAGGTTGTTAAGGCCGAGCTTGAGGGTAGCGTATTCAACCTCTCTGAGGAGGATTTCCGCAAGATCGTTATTGCCTACGAGCCTATCTGGGCTATCGGTACCGGCAAGACTGCCACCGCTGAGCAGGCCGAAGAGATTCACGCCTACATCCGCAGCATCATCGCCGAGAAGTATGGCCAGGCCGTCGCCGACGACACCTCCATCCTCTATGGCGGTTCGTGCAAGGCCAGCAATGCCCCCGAGCTCTTTGCCAAGCCCGACATCGACGGCGGACTCATCGGCGGTGCTTCTTTGAAGTGCGCCGACTTCAAGGGCATCATCGATGCCTGGAAGTAAAGGTCTCTACTAAATGATAAATGATAAAGGATAAATGAAAATAATTGTCATACATAAGAAAATTATGAGAGTGTTTAACAACAGGCTGATGATGATGATAGGTTTGTCATTTGTCATTTATCATTTATCATTTAGCCCTGTCGGGGCACAGACCTTCACCCAGCAAGTACAGCAGCAACGCAGTGGCGAGGGCACGGTCACCATCCATCACGATGCCGATATTGACCGCTTAGTGAACTCATCACTGACCGTTAATAAGCCGGCTGCCGTTCCCGCAAAGCCTGTTGCTGCTGCTCATCCTTCGGCAACACCCAAACCTTCGGTCACGCCTAAGCCTTCGACATCGGTAAAGCCAGCAACAACCGTAGCCTCTACTAAGGCCGTGTCAAAGCCCAAGGCCGAGACCACCAAGGCTGAGAAACCGAAGAAGCCTCAGGATGACACCACCAAGACGAAGCCCTTGGCCGACACCGCCCGGACGATGCCCCAACAGGACTCCATCCCTGCATACGGTGACTCTACCGCTATCCCCACTGGTCCCCGTCACGGCTACAAGACCACCGGTTACCGTGTCCAGGCTTTTGCCGGCGGTAACACCCGCCGCGACCGCCAGAAAGCCGAGCGGACGGGCAACGCCATGCGTCAGCTCTTCCCCGGCGAGGATGTCTACGTGCGCTTCTATTCACCCCGCTGGGTGTGCCGCGTAGGCAACTATCGCACCTACGAGGAGGCTCATCAGAAAATGGTTGAAATACGAAAGATGGGCTACGAGACGGCCACTATCGTCAAGGGCAAAATCATTGTCTATACTAACCCTTAGCAAAAATGGAAACGCTCGACGAACTTTCCTCACACTACCGCCGCATCATTGAACTTCTCGGCGAAGACCCTACGCGCGAGGGTCTTTTGAAGACGCCTATGCGTGTGGCCAAGGCCATGCAAGTGCTTACCCGCGGCTACGAAATGGATGCCCATAAGGTGCTCACCGATGCCCTCTTCCGCGAGGACTACAGCCAGATGGTCATCGTCAAGGACATAGACTTCTTCTCCCTTTGTGAGCACCACATGATTCCCTTCTACGGCAAGGCCCACGTGGCCTACATCCCCAACGGTTACATCACGGGCCTGTCGAAGATAGCCCGTGTGGTCGACATCTACAGTCACCGCCTGCAGGTGCAGGAGCGCATGACCCTTCAGATACGCCAGTGCATCGAGGAGACACTTCACCCGCTTGGTGTGATGGTCGTCGTCGAAGCCCGCCACATGTGTATGCAGATGCGCGGCATAGAGAAGCAGAACGCCATCACCACCACCAGTGAGTTTAGCGGAGCCTTTAACCAGGCCAAGACCCGTCAGGAATTCATGAACCTGATCAACAGACAATAATCTTTCATCTAACTTTCGCTTTGCCCAAAGACACGGCCTGAAAACCGTGCTGGGAGAATAAACGGCTTTTTCCCATGGAAAGAACGGCTTTTTCCCATAGAAAGAACGGCTTATTCTACCAGAAAGAACGGCTTTTTCTCATAGAAAGAACGGCTTAAAGTCCAAGGGCCTTTTGCGAAACTGGAAACCAATGACTATATTACTATGAAAAGGCTATTAACTATTTCGTTCCTTTTTCTCGCCCTTGCTGCTATTGGCCAGAACAATAAGCGAGGCATTGTGCTGCCTGGCAGCGGCCATATCAACACGGAGCAGCTGAACAAGAAGATTGACCTCACGCTCGATGTGGAGAAGCTCAACCTCAACGAGGTGCGCGTGCTGCGCAACGCCTTCTATGCCCGCCAGGGCTATCCCTTCAAGGATGCCTATCTGCGCGGCGTGTTTTCGTCCAC
>JAGCNO010000027.1 GCA_017645905.1 Prevotella sp.
AGGCAACGACGTTGATGGTCAGCTGGAACATGACGAAGCGCTGGATATTCTTGTAGAGCGAACGGCCCCACATCACGGCATTGGCGATGGTCGAGAACGAGTTGTCCTGTATGGTCATGTCGCTGGCTTCCTTGGCCACTGCCGTCCCGTCGCCCATAGAGAGGCCCACGTCGGCGGCATTGAGGGCTGGGGCGTCGGTAGTGCCGTCGCCGGTCACCGCCACCACCTGTCCCTGGGCTTTGAGCATACGCACAAGACGTTCCTTGTCGTTGGGCCGCGCCCGGGCAAGGATTTTCATGTCTATGATGCGCTCCTGGAGCTGTTCGTCGGTCATGGCGGCAAACTCCGTACCGGTCAAGATGTTGAGGTCGGTGTCGGCATCCGTCCAGAGACCTATCTGGCGGCCTATCTCCTTTGCTGTGCCGGGGGTGTCGCCCGTGACGATTTTTATTCCGATGCCCGCATTGATACACTCGCTGATAGCGGCGGGTACCTCTTTACGAACGGGGTCGGAGATGGCGAAGATGCCGACGAAACGAAGACCCTTTCCCTGCGGAATCAGAGAAGCTAAATTCCCTATAGGAGAGGGGTCGGAGGTGGGGTTATCAAGCTCCAGATAGGCCAGGGCAAGGGTGCGCATGGCCTTGCGCTGATAGGAGAGGAGGACGCTTTGAAAGTGCTTGCGCTCGTCGTCGTCGGAGAGGACGGAGAAACCCATCAGAATCTCAGGGGCACCCTTGACGTAGAGCACGCGACGGCCGAGGATGTCAGACTGAACTACCGTAGCCATGTACTTGTTTTCCGTAGAAAAAGGCAGCCGGTCGACGATAGTTGTCCGCTCTCGAATTGCCTGATAGTCAATGCCCTGGGTGTGGAGCCACAGCAGAAGGGCGCCCTCGGTGGGGTTACCGATGGCCTTTGGGTGGGCAGGGTCGGAGAAGTCGAGATTAGCGGTTGTGTTCATGGCAATCATCTCGGCAAGGAGAGGGGAGGGCTGCGCAGATAGCGCAGCATACGGGACAATGTTCACCTCTGCCACCTGCATCTGGTTTTGGGTGAGGGTGCCGGTCTTGTCGGTGCAGATGACCGAGGCGGCACCCATCGTCTCGCAGGAGTGCATGGTGCGGGGCAGTGTGTTCTGCTTCATCAGCTTTCGCATGGAGAAGGCCAGGCTGAGGGTGACACTCATGGGCAAGCCCTCAGGCACGGCCACAACGATGAGCGTCACGGCAATCATGAGAGTCTGGAGCAGATAGGAGATGAAGTGAAGCCAGTCGAAGGCCCCAACCCCCGACCCCTCTCCGAAGGTGGAGAAAAGGAAGTAGGAGATGACGCGGCCCACAACGACAAGAGCAGCGATGAAGTAACTGCCCGCCGTTATCCATCGGGCCAGGGTGTTGAGCTTTCGGCTCAGCGGTGTGGGGTCTCCCTCCTCCACCTGCGCGGCCTCAAACACCTTTCCGCTCTCCGTACGGTCGCCGACGGCAAAGACACGGGCGGTGCAGTAACCCTCAATGACGGTAGTGCCCTTCATGATGTGGTTGCTGGGGTAGGTAGCGTCGGCGTCGAAGTCTTTCTCAACGGTAGTCTTGGTGGCCTGTGGCTCTCCCGTAAGCGATGACTCGTTGACGAGCAGGTTCAGCGACTCAAGCAGCTCGCAGTCGGCTGGGACTTCCTCACCGGTTTCCACGATGACGATGTCGCCCACGACGATGTCGCGCCGAGGTACTTGGCAGACGTTGTCGTTGCGGACGACCTTCACGGGCGTATCGTCGTTCACTTTGTTCAGGCTCTGGAAAGTCTTCTCGTTGCTCCGCTCCAAGAAAAAGGCAACACTTGTGGCCAGCAGTAGGGCGACAATGATGCCAATCGGTTCGAAGAAGGTGGAGAAACTGGCTCCCGCCCATTCGAACTCATAGATGCTGATGCCGATAGAAAGGACGAAGGCCATGATGAGTATACGGAACAGCGGGTCCTTAAAGCCTCCGAAGAATCCCACCAATATAATAAATAATGTGGCCAGCAGCATGATGGCTGGCATGATCCATATCACCTGCCCCATGCTGGTTGTGAGCAATGCCGCAGCCACAACCGCTATGCCCACCAATGCTACCATGCTGAAGGAAATCCAGTGGGTACAGGTCTTGCGCAGCCTGTCCCATAGCGTCTCTTTCTCTGGCGGGGTAAGGATGTTTACACCATATTTCTGCCTGCTCGCGAGCACTTCCGCGTCAGTCAAACCGGTGTAATGATGTCTTTCGTTCATTTTTGGAAAAAGATTCAGAAGATAAGGATTCCCGCTCCAGCGCAGAAGAATCCGATACCAAAGCCGGCCACTACCTGTGGCAAGGTGTGCTGCCGCACCATCATGCTACCCGAGCCCAGGATGCCAGCCACCAATAGTGTGGCGCAGAGCCACCACACAGGGTTAAAGCCCAGTATCTCGGCAAAGGCCACCAGCGCACCGGCAATGCCACCGATGGCTGCGGTGTGGGTGGAGATGTTCCACCATATATTAATTATGGTACATGCCACCTGCACTACCATCGTGGCAATGACGATGGAGAGGATGAAGTGGAACACGTTCATGGAATGGAGCACCCAAACACAGGCGCCATATCCAGCAAGACTGAAGGCATAGGGCACCATGCGCAGATGCTTCTGCCCCAGTTCACGGGCCGTCCACTGCTCCAGTCGCATAGCTAAATGGGTAATGACGAAGAACATGGGCAGGGCGATAGTGAAGAATACCACCACAGCCAGTACCATAAGTTTGTAGGGCAGCGGCAGGAGGCTGAGATAGCTCATGGTGAACAGTGCGGTGAGCACCAACACGCACACCAGCGGCAGGTAGAACGAGGTGAGCACCAGGCTCACAAGCCTCGCAGTGTAGATGATGCTTTTTCTTCCTATTTTCAATGAATTACGAATTATGAATTACAATTACGAATGTCATTTCCTTAGTCTTGCCACGGGCAGCCCCAGCTGTTCGCGGTATTTCGCCACTGTTCGGCGCGCTATGGGGAAACCCTTTTCGGCCAGCATGGCACTCAAGGCCTCGTCGCTCAGTGGTTTGTGTTTGTCCTCGTTGTCTATCAGTTCTTTCAGGACAGCTTTTATCTTGCGGGTGGACAGCTCCTCGCCGCTCTCGGTAACGTAGCCGTCGCTGAAAAAGAACTTCAGGGGGAATGTTCCCCAACGGGTCTGCACGTACTTTGAGTTGCTTACACGAGAAATAGTGCTCAGGTCTAAGCCTGTGCGCTCAGCCACGTCCTTGAGAATCATGGGTCGCAGCAAGCTCTCGTCGCCCTCCTCAAAGAACTGCCGCTGTATGTTGATGATGGCCTTCATGGTGAGCGTCAGCGTTCGACGGCGCGTCAGTATGGCATCGATGAAGTTCTGAGCAGCATCCACCTTCTGCTTTGTGTAGAGCAGCGCCTCCTTCATCTGGCGAGAGAGTCCCTCGCGGTTGTTCTGATATTCGCGCATCAGGTCGGCAAACGACTGCGACACCTGCAGTCGGGGCACGTCCCCACCGTTTAGCGAGAAGGTCACCGTGCCGTCGTCGTGCGTGTCAACGATGAAGTCGGGGACGATGTGGTGCATTGAACGGCCCAAAACTTCGCCCATCGATGCTCCTGGCTTGGGGTTCAAATGGCGAAGTTCTCGTAGAACCGCCTCCATAGTTGCGTCGTCAAGCCCCATTGACTGCTGTATCTTGTCCCAGTGCTTCTTGGTGAACTCGTCGAAGTGGTCGGCGATAATCTCGTGTGCAAGCGGGTTAGGACTTCTTCTGTCTATCTGTAGCAACAGGCATTCCTGTAGTGAGCGGGCACCTATGCCTGGCGGGTCAAGCTGTTGCAGCTTATGGAGCAAGACCTCCATCTGGTTGGTGGTGAGGTCGATGTTATGGTAGATGGCCAGTTCTTCGCAGATAGAGTCGAGAGGTGTGCGGAGCAGCCCGTCGTCGTCGAGCGAGCGGATGAGATACTCCATGACGTAGCGGTCCTGCTCCGTCAGTTCCATCTCGCCCACCTGTTCGAGCAGACTGTCGTAGAACGACTGTGTGTCGCCTAACTGCATCTCACGTTCGTCGGTGTCGGCCACGTTCATGCCTCCCTGATACACAGGAAGTTCCTCATCGTCGCGTCCTATGCTTTCCAGGGCAGCATCGAGAGCATCGCGACGGTCTTCCTCTTCCCGCTGACTGTCATAGTCATCAGCGGCATCGTCACCGCTGCCGACACTTCCGCCGTCGTCATAAAGAGGGAAATCGTCTTCGTCAGAAGAGGGTTCCAGTGCTGGGTTATCATGCATCTCAGTCTCCACGCGCTCCGCAAGCTGCTGTATGGGCAACTCCACAAGCTGTGCCCGCAGCAGTTGCTGTTGGGAGATGCTCTGTTGCAGTCGTTGCTCCTGCCGCTGTTCCTGTATCTGAGATTGGGCCATTTTAAGGAGTGAAAGTGGAGTAAAGGGGATGTTACTTGAAGTATTCTTTGAGTTCTGCTGCGAAGGTCTGCAGTTCGGTTGGCTCATGATTGCCGAAGCGCTGCCACATCTGCTGGCAGGGCAGCAGCAACGGGGAAATGACCATTTCGTTGCGGCTCAGGTAGGGGTCGCAGGTCTGATAGATGTCCATCACCTGAACCACTTCTGATGCTTTCATATCCAAAAGCCTTGCCAGTGATTTCACCTCTGGCGTGCTGCTGACCATTGTCGAGGGTGTGAGCTGGAAGTAGAGATTGAGAATCATGGCGAGCATGGCCGGTGTGGTGCGCTGCTCTATGGGCATGTCCTTCGTCGGTTTCCCGCTGGCAGGGGAGGGGACGACAGGCCGGAAGTCTTTCTCGAAAGTCTCCTGCACCTCTACACCGTCGTAGAACTGGCTGGCATCGCCGAATCCCCTCATGTTGCGCAACAGGCGTACGGCCCGTTTCAGCCGCTGCGGGTCGTTGCTATAGGTCTTCCAGAGCCGTTCTATGCGAGGCGTCTCCAGCCGAGCCAGCTGCTGCATGCGCGCCCGTAGTACCTGCGGCGATATGTGTAGTTCCAGGCTCAGGTCTACCAGCATGCGGCTGTATAGAGGTTTCACGCCTGTGGGCTTGCGCAGGTAGAGTTGCATGAGCAGAAGCCAGTAGTCATCGTGCCAATATTGCTTCATAGCTCCACAATAAATTTAGATATATGTTGGAATGACGATGCAAAAGTAATGAAAATGGCATTACTGACCAAATTTTCGGCCCATTTTTTTATCGCTGTAGCGCCAAATGGCCGCAAACGGCCGCATGAATTAAGGGTTTGGGCCGTTCAGCGATTTTGAAAGAACGGCTCTTTCCCGTTGAAAGAACGGCTTATTCGAATGGAAAGAACGGCTCTTTCCCATCGAAAGAACGGCTTTTTCGAATGGAAAGAACGGCTCAATCTCCGGGTGCCCTTCGAGATTCTTTTTCACAATGCGTTAATCTTCCCAAAATTACTTTGCCAGTTGCACTTTTTTTTGTACCTTTGCACCCTCAATACGTAAATAGAAAATCCGTAAATCGAAAATCTACTTGATGGAAGACGAACTGATACAGCAAGAGGCGGAGCAGAACTACTCCGCGAGTAACATCCAGGTGCTTGAAGGCTTAGAGGCCGTGCGCAAGCGCCCCGCCATGTATATTGGCGACATTAGTGAGAAAGGACTTCACCACTTGGTGAACGAGACGGTGGATAACTCTATCGACGAAGCCATGGCTGGCTTCTGTACCCATATCGAGGTGACCATCAACGAGGACAACTCGATTACCGTGCAGGACAATGGCCGCGGTATTCCCGTCGACGAGCACGAGAAGATGCACAAGAGCGCCCTGGAGGTGGTCATGACCGTTCTCCATGCTGGCGGTAAGTTCGACAAGGGCTCATACAAGGTGTCCGGCGGTCTTCACGGTGTGGGTGTTTCGTGTGTGAACGCATTGTCTACCCGCATGAAGTCGCAGGTGTTCCGCAACGGGCATATCTACCAGCAGGAATACGAAAAGGGCAAGCCGCTCTACGACGTAAAAATCGTGGGCGATACCGACAAGACTGGAACACGCCAGCAGTTCTGGCCAGACCCCACCATCTTCACGACGACGGAGTATAAGTATGACATCATTGCCCGTCGTATGCGCGAACTGGCCTATCTGAACGCCGGCATCACCATCACGCTCACCGACCTCCGTCCTGGTGAGGATGGCACCCTGCGGCAGCCTGAGGTGTTCCACGCCAAGGACGGACTGAAGGAGTTCGTGCGCTATGTGGACCGTCACCGCACCCATCTTGTCGATGATGTCATCTACCTCAAGACCGAGAAGCAGGGTATTCCTATCGAGGTGGCCGTGATGTACAACACCGACTACTCGGAGAATATCCACTCCTACGTGAACAATATCAATACGATAGAAGGTGGTACGCATCTCGCTGGCTTCCGTGCTGCCCTAACACGCACGCTGAAGAAATATGCCGACAGCGACCCTCAGATTTCCAAACAGATTGAGAAGGCCAAGATAGAAATTGCCCCCGAGGACTTCCGCGAGGGTCTTACCGCCGTCATCAGCATCAAGGTGGCCGAACCTCAGTTCGAGGGACAGACCAAGACGAAGCTTGGTAACTCAGAAGTAGCAGGTGCCGTCCAACAGGCTGTCGGCGAAGCATTGGCCAACTACCTGGAGGAACATCCTAAGGAGGCCCGCCTCATCTGCGACAAGGTGGTGCTCGCCGCTACGGCCCGTATCGCCGCCCGCAAGGCCCGCGAGAGCGTGCAGCGCAAGAACCCCATGACCGGCGGCGGACTGCCCGGCAAGCTGGCCGACTGCTCGAACAAAGACCCGAAGAACAGCGAGATATTCCTCGTCGAGGGTGACTCTGCAGGAGGTTCGGCCAAGCAGGGCCGCGACCGCCATTTCCAGGCTATCCTGCCTCTGCGCGGAAAGATTCTGAACGTGGAGAAGGTGCAGTGGCACAGAGTGTTCGAGGCCGAATCAGTGATGAACATTATCCAGAGCATCGGCGTGCGCTTCGGCGTTGACGGCGAGGGCGATCGCGAGGCCAATGTCGACAAGCTGCGCTATGATAAGATTATCATCATGACCGATGCCGATGTCGATGGCAGCCACATCGACACGCTCATCATGACGCTCTTCTACCGCTTCATGCCGAAGGTGATTCAGGAGGGACACCTCTACATCGCTACCCCACCATTATATAAATGTACGTATAAGAAGGTCTCCGAGTACTGCTACACCGACCAGCAGCGCCAGATGTTCATCGATAAATATGCCGCCGGCGACGAGCGCACCGTTCACACACAGCGCTACAAAGGCTTGGGCGAGATGAACCCCGAGCAGCTCTGGGAGACGACGATGAATCCCGATAACCGTCTGCTGAAGCAGGTGACGATTGAGAACGCCGCCGAGGCCGATGAGATATTCTCCATGCTCATGGGCGACGACGTGGAACCACGCCGTGAGTTCATAGAAAAGAACGCCACCTACGCGAATATTGACGCGTAAAGAGTTAGGAGTTAAAAGTTAGGAGTTAGGAGTTGACCGTCACATCAACTCCTAACTCCTAACTTTTAACTCCTAATTCCTAACTCCTAACTAATAAGGTCAAGGCACCGCTCTATGAAGATGCCGCATTTCAGGTCTTTCACGTCGCGGTTGCGCATAATCATCGCGCTAACCACATCCATAGCCTTTCGCGTGCTCTGCTTCAGCGGTTCACCTTTCATCAGGTGGGCAATGAGCACGGCGGAGAAAATGTCGCCCGTGCCGTGGAACAGGCCGGGAATCTCTTGATATTCGAGGAAGAACTTGTGACCTTCGGTGCCCTCTGTGGTTCCGCACACTTGGTGCTTGCCCTCAATAATACAACTTGTGATGACTGCCGAACGGGCACCGATAGTTGTCAGACGGTCGAGCAGCTGACAGGCTTCCTCACAACTGAGTCCCTGCGGCTTGTACTGCACGCCGGCAAGGTAGCACGCCTCGGTGTAGTTAGGAATAGTGAGATGTGCCACAGAGACCATCTGGCGCATCAGCTCCACCTGCCGCTTACCGATGCCATTGTAGAGGTGGCCGCCATCGCCCATCACGGGGTCTACGAAGACCGTGCAGCCTGCTTGTGACTGCTCATAACAGAAACGTGACACAAGCTTCGCCTGCTCCTCGCTAAACATCAGTCCCGTACAGATAGCATCGAAGTGGAAACCTAAATGCTGCCAAATGGGCAGCGTGCGCCGCATGTACTCAGTGGTGTCGAGCTGGGTGAACTCACCATAGTCCAGCGTGTTGGACACCAACGCCGTGGGCAGGCAGAACGCAGGGATGCCTAAGTACGACAAGATGGGCAACATCGCTGCCATGCCCACCTTGCCATAACCGGCAATGTCGTTTACCAAAAGAATCTGTTTCACTCCTAATTCTTAACTCCTAACCCTTCACGCACTTCAGGTTCTTCTCCAGCTGTCCTGTGCTGCTGGCTCCGACAAGTACAGAGGTGACACCACGTTGCTCCAGAATCCATCGGAGGGCATGCTCAGCAAGCGTCTCTCCACGGTCGCGGGCCTGCTGGTTGTAGAGGCGGATACGGCCGAGCAGCTCGTCGGTGAGCATCTCCTTCTTCAGGAACTTCCCCTGAGCCATGCGCGAGTCAGCAGGAATGCCATTGAGGTATCGGTCGGTGAGCAGTCCCTGCGCCAGAGGCGAGAACGAAATGAAGCCCACACCGTTGTCAGCACAGAAGTCCATGATGCCCTCCTCTTGTGGCTCGCGGTCGAGCATGTTCAGGCGACCCTGATAGATGAGCAGGGGCACGTCGCGCTCCTTCAAATAATTGTAGGCCGTGCGGGTAGCCTCCAGCGGCCAGCGCGAGATGCCTACGTAGAGTGCCTTTCCTTGGCGAACCACGTCGACGAGTGCCTGAAGCGTCTCCTCCAGCGGTGTCTCCGGGTCGTAGCGATGGCTGTAGAAAAGGTCCACATAGTCTAAGTGCATGCGCTTCAGACTCTGGTCGAGGCTTGCCATGAGATACTTTCGCGAACCCCAGTTGCCGTAAGGGCCAGGCCACATGTCGTAGCCCGCCTTCGTGGCGATGAAGAGCTCGTCGCGGTAAGGGCGGAAGGAGTCGTCCATCAGCCGGCCCATGGTCTCCTCGGCCGAGCCGTATACCGGGCCATAGTTGTTGGCCAGATCGAAATGGGTGATGCCGTGGTCGAAAGCATAATGGGTAATCTCACGCGAACGCTCATAGCTGTCCACACTGCCGAAATTATGCCAGAAACCCAGGCTTACACGAGGCAGGAGCACACCGCTGTGCCCGCATCTGTTGTACTTCATGCCGCTGTCGTAGCGGTCGTCTGCTGCTTTATACATAATAATCAAGATATATCGCGTGCAAAGGTACATCAAAATAATTGAAAAGCGGCACGCAAATACTTAAAAAAGCAGAAAAACGTTGGTTAAATGGGAAAGATTGTATACTTTTGCATTTGTAATACCGTTAATACGAAAAGTAATAAAACGAAAATCTGAATGAGTACATTCACAGAACTGGCCAACCACATTTTCAACCAGGCCATCAGCGACTATCACCTCATCGACAACGTAGACACGCCCATGCGCAATCCCTATGAGCGTGACTCCGTGGAGTACAGCCTTTACATGAAGTGCTGGATAGACACCGTGCAGTGGCACTACGAGGACATCATCCGTGACCCGCACATCGACCCTTCCGAAGCACTGGCCCTAAAGCGCCGCATAGACCGCTCGAACCAAGACCGTACTGACCTGGTGGAGGAGATAGACAGCTACTTCCGCCAGCTGTACAGCGACGTGACGCCCTTGCCCGATGCCCGGCTGAACACCGAGAGTCCTGCCTGGGCCGTTGACCGTCTGTCAATCCTTGCCCTGAAAATTTATCACATGCGAGAGCAGGCTATGCGTACCGACGCTTCTGAGGAGCACAAGGCTCGCTGCCAGATGAAGCTTGACGTGCTCCTTGAGCAGCAGAAAGACCTCTCGACGGCTATCGACCAGCTCCTCGACGATTACCAAGCTGGGCGCAAAGTGATGAAGGTCTACCGCCAGATGAAGATGTACAACGACCCGTCTACCAACCCCATCCTTTATAAGCAGTCTTAGTCTCTGTCCTGTATACTGCGGCATTTCTGCAGTACACCTAACAGCCCCATGAAGCACCAGCACATCCTCGTTATCCGTTTCTCGTCGCTCGGCGATGTCGCCATGACCGTTCCAGTGGTCTATGCTGTGGCCCGCCGTTATCCTGATGTGCGCATCACCGTGCTCAGCCGCAGCTATGCACGACCGCTGTTCGAGGACCTTGCACCTAACCTGAACTTCATGGTGGCTGACATCAAGGGCGAATACCGCGGTGTGCGAGGTCTCAACGCCCTCTATCGCCGGCTCGTGGCCAAGCAGTTCACCCACGTAGCCGACCTGCACTCCGTGCTCCGTTCTGACTACCTGCGGTTGCGTTTCAACCTGGGCCGCTTCAAGGTAAACCACATCAACAAGCATCGCAAGAGCCGTCGCCGCCTGGTAGCTCAGAAAGGGAAGGTGCGCCGGCAGCTGCCCACGTCGTTTGAGAACTATTTCGAAGTATTCCGCCAGCTGGGTTTCCCTGTGGATCATTCCGACTTCACATCCATCTTCCCCGCTGAGGGCGGCAACCTCAACCTCCTACCCAAGGCCGTGGGGCCCAAGCGCTCGTGGGAGCAATGGATAGGCATTGCCCCCTTCGCTGCCCATCAGGGAAAGGTCTACCCCAAAGAGAAAATGTTCGAAGTGATACGTATGCTCGCCGCCCGCTACCCCAAAGCGCGTTTCTTCCTCTTTGGGCGTGGCAAGGAGGAGGAAGAGGTCTTCACGCAGTGGGAGAAACAGATGCCGCAGTGCCTCAACGTAGGCCAGCACTTAGAGACCCTCCATCAGGAGCTCATCCTGATGAGCCATCTTGACGTGATGATTACCATGGACTCCGCCAACATGCACCTGGCATCGCTCACCGCCACACCCGTCGTCTCCGTTTGGGGAGCCACCGACCCTCTCGCCGGCTTCATGGGATGGGGACAGAGCCGCGACAACGCTATCAGCCTCGACCTCGACTGCCGACCCTGCAGCATCTACGGGCAGAAGTCCTGCCGCTATGGCGACTATCGCTGCATGACCGGCATCAAACCCGAAACCATAGCTGAACGCGTGGCGGCAGTCATCAATCGCAACTCGTAATGACCAAATATAGTTATAACGTAATAACGTTATATCGTAATAACGAAAAATATAACCTCAAAAACAACAAACGACTATGAAGACCTACGTATGTGATGTTTGCGGCTACGTCTACGACCCTGCCGCTGGCGATCCCGACAACGGCATCGCTCCCGGAACCGCCTTTGAAGACCTCCCCGAGGACTGGGTTTGCCCCATCTGCGGTGTAGGAAAGGATGAGTTCTCAGCAAACTAAATCCCAAACCGCCCTTTTTGGCCCTAAAGACTATGAGCCGTTCAAACCTATTGTTTGGACGGCTCATAGTCTTAGTTTGAACGGCTAAAACCCATAGAGAGAACGGCTTTCTCTCAGGGATTGAACGTCTATTCCTTTTTCGTCACCCGTTTGCTGAGATGAATGGCTCCGGCAGGGCAGACGAGACGGCAGAGATGACAGCCTACGCACTTCGATCCGATGAGGCGTGGCTGGCGGGTCTCACGGTCGAAGGTGATGGCCTGATGGCCTCCGTCCATGCACGAAATCTCGCAGCGTCCGCAGCCAACACAGCGCTCACGGTCGATGATGGGATAGATAATCGTCGTGCGGTCGAGGTCCGTCGGCGTGGTGAAGGAAGAAAGCTGCGAACCGACGAGGTCCTGGACGTGACTGACACCGTTCTTGGCCATATAGCGTTGCAGGCCCAGCACGAGGTCGTCGATGATGCGGTAGCCATACTGCATGACGGCGGTACACACCTGCACATTGCTGCACCCTAACTGGATGAACTCCAGGGCGTCGCGCCAGGTCTCAATGCCTCCGATGCCACTCAGCGGGACACCTTTCATAACTGAGTTCTGTGACATCTCGAGGATGTATCGCAGGGCGATGGGTTTCACGGCCCGGCCTGAATATCCCGATATGGTGCGCTGGCCAGAAACCTCGGCATCGTCGGCCATGGTGACCGACTTGATGGTGTTGATGGCTGAGATGGCATCGGCTCCTGCAAAGTAGGCGGCCATGCCGGGATGGTGTATGTGGGTGATGTTGGGGGTCATCTTCGGGATGACGGGAATCTTCACAGTGTGCTTGACGACGGTGGTGTAGATGGCCACCAGTTCGGGGTTCTGTCCGACGTCGCTGCCCATTCCCGTCAGCCTCATCTGCGGGCATGAGAAGTTCAGCTCTACGGCGTCGCATCCTGCCTCTTCGGCCATGCGTGCCAGCTCCATCCACTGCTCCTCTGTCTGACCCATGATGCTGGCCACGATGACCTTTGTGGGGTAGTCCTTCTTCAGTCGCCGCAGGATGTCGAAATCCATGTCGGTGGGGTTCTCGCTCAGCTGCTCCATGTTGCGGAAGCCGTAGAAGTCGCCGTTGGGACCGTGGCTGTGGACAGCATCGAATCGTGGCGACACCTCCTTAATCTCCTGCAGGCAGATGGTCTTGTAGAACACTCCGGCCCATCCGGCATCAAGGGCGCGTGCCACCATCTCATAGTTGGTGCAGACAGCGGACGAGGCGAGGAAGAAGGGATTCTCACAGTGTATGCCGCAGAAGTCAATCTCCAGGCTGGGGTAGGGTGCTGTGACATCGTCTGCTCTGATGCTGCGCAGCACTTCCCTCAGGCGAATAGGCCAGTTGAAGTGGATGCAGGCCTTCTCGGCAGCCTCAAGGTCGGCATCGGTGCAGTCGGCCACCCATTGTGGAGCCAGCTTGCTGTTGTCGAAACGGATGGCGCGGATGGCCCTGGCGGGGTCGCCGGTCTTACAAGCTTTGGTACAGGGTGCGTCTTGGCACAGGAGGCATCTGTCGGCCTCTTCGTAGATGTTTACTCGTTTCATAGTTTTAGGTGTTGGGTGTTGGTTACTTTATAGTTATTTGGCAGATGTATTCCAGGTACTGGCGGTCCGTTTCGTCGAAGGTGGCCAGCTCGCGGCTGTCAATGTCGAGGACGGCGATGACGTCGCTGCCGTCGGCGGAGAACACGGGCACGACAATCTCTGAGCGTGAGAGGCTGCTGCACGCGATATGTCCAGGGAACTGCTCCACGTCGGGCACGACGAGCGTCCGTCGCTGTTGCCAGGCAGAGCCGCACACCCCTTTGCCAAAGGGAATGTGCATACAGGCGACAGGCCCCTGGAAAGGACCGAGCAGCAATTCGTTGTCCACCACGCGGTAAAAACCTGTCCAGAAAAAACCCATCGTCTCATGGATGGCCGCACAGACATTGGCCATGACGGCGATGCCGTCACTCTCGCCCTCGACGAGGCTCCTCACCTGCTCGACGAGCAGCCGGTATTTCTCTTCTTTCTCCATTTCTCCTGCGGTTTTACTTAGCATAGAATCATCCCCGCCGTTTATTGTTATAACGGAATGATGCTCCGATTATTGCTTTCGAAACCATGCAGAGAAAGAACGGCTCTTTCACATCGAAAGAACGGCTTATTCGAATAGAAAGAACGGCTTATTCGAATAGAAAGAACGGCTTATTCTATCATGGCCTCCGTGGAAACTAATCACATCTTGGCAAACTCATCGCGCAGCCAGTCCATGCGGTGGATGAGCCACTCTTTGAGCTTTTGCACCTCGTTGTGGTAATTGCCCCAAACATCATGGTTCTGCCAAGTTAGCTTGTAGAGCGTGCCCCATCGGTTATTGTTCTCCTCGGCTGCACGGCGCAGATATTGGGCATCCCCGTTGATGGCGGCAAGGATGTCGTCGCGGTGCGTGTAGAAATAGCCGAAGCGTTCCTTCACTCGTTCCAGGAAGGCGGGGTCGCGCAGGAGACGGGCGTACCAGGGCACGAACCTTATGTAAAAGCCTTCCGGCTCGAAGTTGCTGTTGTAGAGTATGTTGCCGAAGGCCAGGTCGTAGTCCCACAGCGGCCCCATGCGCAGCTTTCCGCCGCGTCGGAGATTCATGAAGCAGCTGGCGAAGAAGTAGGCATCGTTGTTCTTGGCTATCTCGTTCACCACGTACCAGTCCGCGAATGAGTCCATGTCTAAGTATTTGCGCCATCCTCCGTCATGGTCTTTGAACCCATCGGAGAAGAGCGCCGAGTCGGCCTCGGCCAGGAAGCGGCTCACGTAGGCATAGTCCTCGCTGCCGGCTGTCACGTCGGGTTCCTTGACGACGATGGGCGCGCTGATGTGCTCCACCCTGACGAGCGGGCCGTCCTCCTGCGCCTTCGCCCGCTGGTCTGTCTCCAGCAGGAACCCGTCGCCGTCCACGTCGATGCGGTGGCGGGCCAGCTCCAACTTCTCATACAGCTGGTACGTGCCGTCATAGCGTCCGTTGAGCATCAGCTCCACGAAGTGCGACCGCGGCGTGTAGCCGATGTCGCTCATCTCGCCCATGCGCATGGCGGTGGCGTTGCGCAGCATCGTCTTGTCCGAGTAGTTGGCCAGCAGCACCCACGACTTGTCGGCGGGCATACCCAGCAGCGATGTCTTCGTGTCGAGCTTCAGGCGGTAGGGCTTCTTCGGCAGCGACCACGTGGAGTTGCCCCGCCCGCGTATCTGGCCCGTTATTTCCACGACATCGCCCGGCGAGCGCGTCACCACGTCCTCAGTCAGCCGGAAGGTGGCCCAGACATATTCCTCCTTCGATTCGATGGGCGCCTCGTCCTCGGTCTCTATCCACAGCACGGGCAGCCCCGTGAAGGCGTGCACGTAGACGGTGTAGTCACGTCTGATGGGGCGTAAGTCCTCTCCGACCATCTGCGACACGACCGTCAGCGCCACCGGCCTCGCGAAGTCCACGGCGGTCACGCCGCTCTCCATCCGCTCACCGTCGGCCAGCACCTCGGCAGAAGACAATGCCGTGTCTCCCAGAAGGACATTTGCAGTCCCCGAAACGGTAAAGCGCGCCACCAGCCACTTGCCGCTCATCACGTGGGGCACCCAGCACTCCGCCACGCTGTCGCCCGTGATGGTGCACACCACGTCGTCAACCAGCAGTTCCGGGTTGTCGGCGGCCAGGAACTCCAGGCGCGTCAGCCGTGGCTCTGCCGCTACCGAGTCCGTGCCGCCCCGCACCACGTTGTAAGTGATGTGTTCCACGTTATCAGAGCAACCCGCGAGTAGCAGCCCTGAGAACATAAGTATTATTATGGTAAGGTGTTTACCCATTATCACCGTGTCTTATAGGTATAAAACGCCATCCCCCGTTCGGCTGGGTTTAGTTAATTCACGTTGCAAAAGTATTGCGAAAAAAAGTGCTGAACAAATAAATGTCCAACAAATAATAAACCCAAAATAAACCAACAATAAACCAATAATAAACCAATAATCAGATATTCCCGTTCCCCGTTCGGCTGGATTTGCAATCCAGCCGCAGTGAATATAGGCATTTGTAATGCCGTCTTTTCCAGGACTGTAAGTCCTTATATTCACTTCCGCAGGATTGCAAATCCTGCGGGGCGGAGTACATCAAGACTGGCCAGGTTACCGAGCGTGCTTCCTGAATAGCGCTCCTTTTCTGCCATGCGCACCACATTGCGCTTCAGCCTTATGTCAGAAACGTCGAAGAATCCTACCGTCGTGGTCACCCGGCCTTCAACACGTATGGGCCCATAGAAGAAACCAGCAAAATTGCTAAGAATGGTGAAAAAAGCATGGTCTTGATTAGCAGCATAGATGCCGGCTCCAAAGCGTCCGTCGTGCAACGTACCCGCCACGCCGTAGTTACGCCCGACTTTACCTCCACCTCCAACGCCCCATACACCCATACTGGCGTAATTTGTTCCGGTTGTCGAGTGCCTGGCCTCTCCGAAAAGGCCGATGGCATGGCCAGAGTCTGAAGTGTTATAGAATAAAGAGCGAAGGCCGGTATTATAGTCATTGAGCAGGGTCATGCTGTCAGCTAACTCTCCTATATTAACAAAAGTGTTGCCATTGCTGTAATCGCCTTTCATGTATATTCTGCCATTATTGGCCACCTTCAGCTGCGCGCTGGCAGAAAGTGAGGTGCCGAGGAGGCAAAGCCCGATGAAAACTATTATCTTCATAATTGATTATTGGTTTTTTAATTATTTTGTATTGAATAAAAGTTGGCCATGAAAGCACAGTCCTGCCGCCATGGCCTTGAGAGAGTTTAGAACAAGACGTAGCCGTAGAAGTAGATGTTGCTGCCATCATTGGGTATCAGACGGAGCTGGTACTCGCCGCTAAGGGTGGTAGGCAGATAAACGATGGTATGTGTTGATGGTACATAGGCTGAATAGACAATAATGTCATTCGCATCCACAATGCAGAGAGTGTATCCGTCATGAACCTGGTCGAAGGTGATTACATTGTCATCTTGATATACACAAGGTTCTTCTTCGGGTCCTTTACTGGGATTAGGAATAATTGGAGTGTCATCATCTCTGAACAATTCCAATTCGATTTTTAGGGGAGATGCATTTACGTCAACTCCGATGAGCATGAAGCCCATGATAATAGTTAGAATCTTCTTCATAGTACGAAAAACTTAAATAAATAAAACGCTGCAAATTTAAAAACAAACAGCGGTTTCATCCAAATTTTTCGCCCACAAATAATTTACCCAAATTTTACTAAATAGAGATAATTCGCTTGAAATAAATAAGTTGGGAGAAATTCTACTAATAATATACTTGCGGTTTTGACTAGCAATAATTACCCAAAATGGCCATTAAGTCATCCTTGTCGCCATTCTCATCAAATAACTTCTTAAGCAAAGTCTTACTCAATTTCGTCACTGTAGACGGGGAAACCCCCATGAGTACACTAATCGGCATGGGTTTTACGTGCAGTCTAAACAATACACAAGCCTCATACTCGTGTTCTGTCAGTGCGAATCTCTTTGCTGAAATGAATTCATGAAATTGCGGGAGTATATTGATAATCATAATGTTCAGTTCTTGCCATTCCTGCCACGTAAGTGGCTCACATCCATTGGCTTTTTTATGTAGCTTTATAAAAGTATCAGACATACCCAGCTTTTTCTCAGTTTCCTCGTTAGATACTTTTTTCTGGATTTTCAATATTTCTGCTCGAAGTCTGTCAGTTTCTTCTTCTTTCAGCTGAATGAGACTTTTTAATTCTGTGCTCTCGGATGCGAAATCTTTGGCTGCCGTCCGAGCTTTTAGCAAATCCATTTGTGCATTGGCCAGTTGCTTTGAAATGTCCTTTCGCTTTTGTTTTTCCCTCTCCTTGTTTTTCACCCACATTCTCAAAAACACCGTGAATAACAAGATGACTGAGAACAGAATTATTATCAATGCATAAGATTTCTTTTCTTCGCGGTCTGCTCTCTGCTTCTCATTTGCTGCTATTTGCTGATGTCGGGTGTAATTATACATTCCATCAATATCTGCTACGGATTTGGTGGACATTACGTTATAAGCTGAGTCGTTCATGGCATAGCCATACATTGCATACTTAGTTGCAGAGTCTGGTTGCCCTATGAGCATGAAGAGGCGTGCAAGCCCCATGGCTCCCATATTCTGATTGTTATAGTCATTACCACTCTTGAGTTCTTTGCGGAAATAGTATTGTGCTGAGTCATATTGATGGATGCCTAAATAATAACATCCCTTAGAGTTGTAATACGCCTCCCTTCCTATTACAATATTATGGTTTTCGTCAAATAAACCTGAGTATTTCTCATAAATATCAATGCACTTTTTGGCTTCTTCATAGTTGCCATTAGCAACAAGACCTTTGATGGAAAATCCATAATATTGGGCTCCTATGTCCTTGAAGCCCATGAGCGAATACTGTTCATATACCCTTCTGCAAATTGAGATAACGGAATCAGTCATTCCGAGTTGACGATAGGCAGACATTTTGTGCGCATAGGAGTTCAGTGCAACGAGGGTATCACCGGCTACCATCGCATAGTAAATGGACTTTTCGATGTTCTCAAGTTGATTGCTATAGAGATTCTGCTTATAGAAAATGTCTGCCATCTGCGCATATACCCTGCACAGCTGTCTATAGTTGCAGTCGGCGGCCGAGGTGTCGGCGCGGTCTATGGCGTCGTGGTAGGCGGCAAGGGCTGCGGGAGCCTCGCCGCGGTCGGCATGGGTGCGGCCGAGGAGGTAGTGGGCCTCCATCTGCTCGTTGGGCGTGCCGTGGCGGTCGAACCAGTCGGCGAGGGCTTGGGCCAGCGAGTCGTCGGTGAGGACGCTGTCGGCCTGGTTCATGGCCTGCAGGGCGGCCAGCTGCTGCTGCATACGCTCATGGCGCTCACTGTTGCACGCGATGAGGAGCAGAAGGGAGGCGGTTAATAAAGTGCATAGTTTATAGTTCATAGTGCATAGAGAATGGCTTAGGACGCTAAATCTGGTGCAAAGATACGAATTATTATCATAAACTCCCACAAAAACTCCCGCAAACTGCCACACGTGGGTGTTTTTGTTTGCGGGAGAGGTTTTTGTCAGTACCTTTGCGGCGTCAATCAGGCGAAACGATGCCTGGGACGACACGAAAAGGCGGTCTTTGACTTGTTGATACACATAGGGTTTGTCACTCGTAGTCGTCGATGACGGAGTTCATGAAGTCCATCATGGGCTTGGCGGCGCGGAACATAGCTTCAGCTTCGTCGAGCCACTGGTCGCCGGCATAGAAATCATCGGCCACACGATGCCAACAGCAGTAGTCTTTCAGGCGAAGATACTCCACGTGCTCCCAGTCGCGGGGAAAGCCGGAGGGACAGGTCTTCAGCTTCTCCAGCCCAAAGCCCTGGGGCTGGTCCCAGCTCGACACGTCGGTGGGTGTCTGGAAGTTGCTGGCAACAGGGCTGCTGTAGTATTTCAGGAACTCAGGACTACGGACGCACTTGAGCCACTGCTCCGTGTTAGCCATGATTTCGTTTCGGCACGACGTGAGGATGTTGGTGGGCAGCCAGTAGTTGCCACAGGCCACCATGCAGTGTCCCGGCTCCAGGTGGATGTAGTAGCCACCGTGAAGCGCCTTCTTTCCGTGAGCGGAGATATAGGCGCCGAGGTGGTTCTTGTATGGCGACTTGTCGGGCGAGAAGCGGGTGTCTCGATAGAAGCGGTAAGTACAGTCCTTGACCGTCAAGTGGGCCACCGACGGGTCGAACGTCACGATGCGCTCCAATGCCTGGCGGACACCGTCCTCAAAGTCCGCCCGCACGGCGTCATATTCGCCTTTGTGCTCCTGAAACCAGGGGCGGTTGTTGTTCTTCGTAACCTGCCGCAGGTAGTCTAAGATTCTTTTAGCATCCATCACTTTTCACTCATTACTTATCACTTCTACAGTCCGCGGGCCTTGAGCAGGCCGGAGGCATCGGGCTTGTCCATGCCTGTGAAGTCGGAGAACATCTTCATGAGGTCGCCGGTGTTTCCTCGGCTGAGGATCTTGTCGCGCATGTCCTGTCCGGTCTCGGGCTTCAGCGGGCCGCGCTGGGCAAAGACATCGGCGATGTTGACGGCCAGCACCTCCGTCCAGAGGTAGCTGTAGTAGCCGGCGGCATAGCCGCTTCCCCAGACGTGGTTGAAATAGCTGGTGCTGTAGCGCGGCAGGATTTGCGGGTTGAGCAGTCCCACCTTCTGAAGCGCCTCAGTCTCAAAGGCGGGAGCCTGTTCCGGCGTGGGAACCTCGGCCGGAGTGAGCATGTGCCAAGCCATGTCGAGACAGGTAGCGGCCAGGTTCTCGCCGAGGGCATAGGCCGTCTGGAAGGTGATGCTCTTCAGCATGCGCTCCTTCAGGTCGGCGGGCATGGGCGCACCGGTCTCATAGTGACGGGCGTAGTGGTCGAAGATTTCAGGAATGGAGGCGAACGACTCGTTGAACTGCGAGGGCATCTCGACAAAGTCACGGGCCACGTCGGTGCTGCTCAGACGGTTGTAGTGGCAGTCGGAGAGGATGGCGTGGAGGGCGTGGCCGAACTCATGGAACATGGTGGTCACCTCGTCCCAGGTGAGCAGCGAGGGTTGTCCGTCAGGAGCCTTGGCACTGTTGCACACATTAAAGACGATGCACTGAGTGTTGCGCTGGCGGCTCTGCTTCTGGAACTCATCCATCCAGGCACCACCGCGCTTGGTGGGACGGCGGAAGTAGTCGCAGTAGAAGAGGGCGCGTGACTTGCCGTCCTTGTCGATGACCTCGAAGACACGCATGTCGGGATGGTAGGTAGGAACGTCGGCGGTGAGCTCCTTGAACGTCAGGCCATAGACACGGTTGGCAGCATAGAACACGCCGTTGAGGAGCACGCTGTCCACATTGAAGTAGGGCTTCACCTCGTCGTCGCTGACGTCGAGCAGCTGCTTCTTCATCTTGGCCGAGTAGTAGAAACGGTCGTAGGGCTGGAGCTGGAAGTCCGGTCCTTCGGTCTGGCGGGCAAAGTCCTCGATGGCCTTCGTCTCGGCGTCGGCCTTGGGCGTGTACTGGGCGATGAGGCTCTTCAGGAAGGCATAGACGTTCTCCGGCGTCTTGGCCATGGTGTTCTCTAACGAGTAGGCGGCATAGTTGGGATAGCCCATCAGCTCAGCCTGCTCGGCGCGCAGCTTGGCAATCTCACAGACAATGGGGAAGGTATTGTGCTCACCCGTACCGTCAGCACGGTGTACGGAAGCCTCGAACACCTTCCGGCGCAGCTCGCGGTTGTCAAGGTTGGCCAGGAGGGGCTGCTGCGTGGTGTTCACAATGACGATGGCATACGGGGATTGCAAATCCCCTTCAGCACCCTTGCGGCTCTCGGCGTCCTTGGCACACTGGGCGATGTCGGCCTCGCTGAGTCCGGCCAGCTCCTCCTTGTTGTCTACCCACACCACGGCATCGTTAGTGGCTGCTGGCAGGGCATCGCCCCACTGCTGCTGCAGGTCGGCAATGCGCAGGTTAATCTGCTTCATACGCTCCATCTTGTCGTCGGGCAGCAGCGCTCCCTTGCGTACGAAGTCCTTGTAGATTTCCTCGAGCAGCTTCTGGTCTTCGCCCTGAAGGGTGTCGTGCTCGTTGTCGTAGACGGTGCGGATGCGCTCGAAGAGCTGCTTGTTGAACGAAATCTCGTTCTCCAGCTCGGTAATCATGGGCTGCACCTTCTTCTCTATTTCGGTAATCTCAGGCGTCTTGTCGGCATTGGTCAGGGCGAAGAATACGCGGCCGACGCGCTCGAGCAGCTGTCCGCTCTCCTCGAAGGGCAGGATGGTGTTCTCGAAGGTAGCCGAGTCTGTACACTCCACAATCTTCTGGATGTTCTCCCGCTGCTGCTGCAGGGCAGCCTCGAAGGCGGGGAGGTAGTCCTCCGGCTGGATTTTGCTGAAGTCAGGGGCGCCGAAGGGCAGTGTGCTCTCTGCGAGCAGGGGGTTCTCACGCTGTGTCTGCTCCTGGCAGCCACAGAAAGTCATCGTCATGGCTGAAGCGATGGCAATAGTCATAATGGTCTGTTTCATATATTAATAATGTATAAAGATATCACTTATCTCTTGTCACTTCCAATAGTGCGTTGCAGCCTTCGAGGACGTCGCGCCAGGTGGCCTGGAAGTCGCCGGTGTACCAGGGGTCGGCCACGTCGCCGGGTCGGCGGGTAAAGTCGAGAAGCATGCGGATTTTCCCTTGCGGGTCGCCTCCGCAGATGCGGTTCATGTTGCGTATATTCCACGTGTCCATGCCGATGAGCAGGTCGAAGCGGTTGTAGTCGCCTCGTGTCATCTGCCGGGCTGTCTTGCCCTTGCACGTGATGCCATGCTCGGCCAGCTTACGGCGGGCAGGGGGATAGACCTCGTTACCGATTTCCTCCGTCGAGGTCGCCGCCGACTCGATATAGAACTCATCCTCGAGCCCCGCCTGCCGGACGAGGTCCTTCATCACGAACTCCGCCATCGGGCTGCGGCAGATGTTTCCGTGACAGACAAAGAGTATTCGAATCTTATTCATTCTTTTCTTTTACTTCCCAGCCATCTTGTCGATAATGCGGGCGATGTCGGCCACGTCGATGACGCCGTCGCCGTTCACGTCGGCCCTGCCCACAAGTTCAGGCGCGTTCCCGGCCATGACGTCTATGATGGCGGCGATGTCGGCCACGTCGACGTTGCCGTCGTTGTTCACGTCGCAACTGTATTCCACACTTATCTTCACGTCGCTGTCAGGCATGATGAAGGTCCAAGTCGGGGATTGCACCCCTCCTCCGACTGCAACCTCGATGGGGGTCAGTCTAAATGAGGCGTATACAAAGGCATCGGTAGACGTTCCTTCGGGCATCTCACTCGATGAGGTGCCCTTTCCCGTGTAGGTGTAGGGGCTTTCGCTAATGGGGCCAGTCTCTTTGCCGCCGATGGTGACGGTGCCGCAGGTACCGTTTTTGCCTGGGCCAATGCTGTAGGGAGCATAGTTCCATCCTTTGCATGCTGTGATGCTTTTGACGTCATCCGTGATGGTGATATTGCCGCAATTACTGTCTAGGCCGCTGCCAATGCCCGCTGCGTAGAGACCTCCAGAAGCGACAATGGTGCCACCTTCAATGACAATGTTTCCGCAATTTATGGTGTAGCCTCCACCAATGCCTCCACCGAATAATAACACTGAAGATGGACGTGCTTCGAGTGAGCCATTCCCGCGGATAGTCAGCGTATTTCCCTCAGGGACGAAGATACCTGGATAGTTTTTATGGAATCCCTGCACCTTGTTCGTACCGCTGAGGACGATGGTGGCATCGCCCTCGCAGGTGATGCCTGCCCAGGGGCAGATGTTCCAGTTCACGCCTTCGATGGTCACGTCGTGCAGCTTTACGGTGGCGCCGTCGGCGATGGATACCTTTACGTAGTTACCTAATCTTCCAGTCAGCGTCATACCGTCGGGGACGGTCACATGGCTGGTCAGCGTGGAGAGGTCGCCATACCACCTTCCCTTGCTGACTGTGACATTATCCACGACCTTCGTGCCTGAGTAGGTGAGGGTGACTTGTGTGCCTTCGTCGAATGTCGGGGATTGCAAATCCCCTCCAACTGGCGTGATGCTCCAATGAGCTGTATCTTCGGTTCCATCGGCGAAGGTTATAGCGTGTGAATGTATGGCCGTTTCGGTCGTGAGGTGCATGTAGATGTGTTTGCCTCCGGCTCCTTTGTTCAGGTCGTAGCCTGTTGTTCCTCCCTGTAAGCCCACGGCACCGCTTTGGGTATCGTTAAAGGTGATTTCCGTGATGGCGCGGGCGTCCGTGAAGTGGTTTTTGGTGTAATAGAGGTAGATGTAGTCTCCGCCGGCCCCTCTGTTCAGGTCGCCGTTGCTCTTCTTGAAGTTTGTGCCTCCGTCGCAGGGCACGGGGAAGTAGGTGCGGCCCTGGTAGGTGATGCAGGGCTTGTACTCGTTGTCGATGTAGAAGTCGGTGATGTAGCTGTGGTTAATGCCGTCGGTGTTGCTCTCCGCCTTGTAGAGCAGGAAGATGTAGTCGCCGCTGGCTCCTGTGTTCAGGTCCTTGGTGATGACCGTCCATCCCTGCTCCATGAGGGTAGACTTCAGGTTGTTCGTCTCGTCTTTAGAGCCTCCGATGACCATCACGTCCTTGATGAAGTCCGTGGCCCAGGCCGAGGCGGCAGCTATCATGGCCAGGAACAGGGTCATGGCCAGGCGTCTTTTTAATGTTGTAGTTCTCATAGTTGGTCTCCTTTCTTTATGATGTTAAGCAATTTGGGTGCAAATATACAAATATTATTTGTAAATCCCAACATTTGCCTGCAGTTTTTTATTTCCCGGATTTAGACAAGCGAGATTCCCTACGGAGAAAGAACGGCAAATTCTCATAGAATTAACGGCAAATTCTCATAGAAAGAACGGCAAATTCCTGGTGACGTATCCGCTCTTGCCCGGGAAGAGGCTGAAAAAACAGAGGAAGAGGATGTGTCAAAACACCCTCTTCCTCTCGCTTCATCGTGACTTATTCTCTAACGACGGTTATTCGGAATCAGCCGGGCGTAATTCCCTGCGACTGTTATTTGCCATGTAGTCGATGACGGTGGCGATGTCGGCTACGTCGACTCCCGTGTCGCCGTTGACGTCGGCTCTTTTCCTGTTATCGTCTCCCTCGATGACACCGGCCATGACATCGATGATGAAGCCTATGTCGGCCACATCGACGCCACCGTCGCCATTCACGTCGCAGGAGGAGGACTCATATTCTACGCTCACTATGACGTTGTCGCCAGGCATGGTAAAGGTCCACGTGCCATCGGTCTCGCCAGGAGTCAGTCCATACGGGATGTATACAACGGGGTTGGCGGGCACTCCGGCAGGCATCTCGCTGGTCGAGGTTCCCTTTCCTGTGTAGGTGTAGGAATTGCCGGAGATAGAACCTTCTGTCACGTTGCCTCCGATGGTGATGGTACCGATGGTGCCGTTGTCGCGTCCAGTACCGATGCAGTAGGGCGATTGCTGCCCTTTGGTGGATGTGACACTATTGACACCATCGGTGATGGTGATGTTGCCACAATTACTATTTCTACCACAACCGATGCCTGGTGAGTAGACGCCTCCATTTGCAACAATGGTGCCACCCTCGATGACGATGTTGCCGCAATTCGTGTTGTTGTATCCGCCAATGGCTGGCTCCACGAGTGCAGTAGCCTCAAGTGAGCCGTTTCCTCGGATGGTCAGGGTCTTTCCCTCAGGCACGAAGATGGCGGAATAGGTAGAAGAGAAGCCTTTCACATAGTTCGTGCCGCTGAGGATGATGGTGGCGTCGCCTTCGCAGGTGATGCCTGCCCAGGGGCAGATACTCCAGTTCACACCATCGATGGTTACGTCCTTTAGCATGACGGTGGCACCGTCGGCGATGGACACCTTTGTGTAGGAACCTAACTTTCCGGTCAGCGTCATGCCGTTGGTGGCGGTGAAGTCGCTGTTCACCGTGGAGAGGTCGCCATACCACTGCTTCGCGGCGGTTACACTTTTCACGACCTTTGTGCCTGAGTAGGTGAGGGTGGCGATGGAATCGAAGGGCACGGGATTGGCGGGCGTGATGCTCCAGTGCTCTAAGTCTTCAGTACCTTCGGCGAAGGTGACGCGGCCTGCATTTTCGTATTCCACGTTCATCACTACGTCGGCGGCGGGCATGATGAAGGCCCACGTGCCTTCGGCCTCGCCAGCTCCCACTCCAAATGTGACGTGTGTAAAGGCGTCGGTAGGCACACCGGCGGGCATCTCGCTGGTCGATGTTCCCTTTCCTGTGTAGGTGTAGGTTTCATCGCTGATGGGACGTGTCACTGTGCCGCCGATGGTGATGGTGCCGCAGGATGTAGGTATATAAAAATTACTGCCTTGGCCGATGCTGTAGGGTGCACTTTGTCCTGCGTGGGCTGTGACGCTGTTGACACCGTCAGTGATAGTGATGTCGCCACAATCGCTTCCTAAACAACTACCGATTCCTGCTGCCATCCCGCCTCCATAAGCATTAATGGTTCCGCCCTCGATGACGATGTTGCCGCAACTTATGGTCATGCCTGCACCAATACCGGCACCAACTTCGTTTGAACGTGCTTCAAGCGAGCCATTGCCTCGGATGGTTAGCGTCTTTCCCCGAGGCACGAAGATGCCTGGATAATAGCTGTGGAATCCCTTCACATAGTTCGTGCCACTGAGGATGATGGTGGCGTCTCCCTCGCAGGTGATGCCTGCCCAGGGGCAGATGGCCCAGTTAACGCCGTCGATGGTCACGTCCTGCAGCTTCACTGTGGCACCGTCGGCGATGGACACTTTCACGTTAGCACCCAGTCTTCCGGTCAGCACCATGCCGTTGGTGGCGGTGGCGTTGGCGTTGAGTGTGGCTAAGTTGCCGTCCCATTCCCTCGTGGCGGTGACGCTTTTCACGACCTTCGGTCCTGTGTAGGTGAGGGTGGCGTTAGAACCGTATGGCACGGGATTGTCAGGAGTGACACTCCAGTGCTCCACATCCTTGGTTCCTTCGGCGAAGGTGACAAAGCCTGCGGGTACGTATTCCGCGTTCACCACTACAGTGCTGTATGGCATGGTGAAGTTCCACGTGCCGTCGGCCTCGCCAGGGAATACCTCTACCGGTAAGGGAATATAGTTGTCGCTGGTAAATGCTGCGGCCGGCGATGGAGTAGCCAGTCCTGGAATTGAAACGCTTTGGGCGAGGGGGTCATACTTTTTATCGCCGATAGTGATGGTGCCGCAGGTACCGTTGTTGCCGGGGCCAATGCTGTAAGTAGAATTAGTGCTTCTGTAGGCAGTGACTATGTTGACGTCAGCATTTATGGTGATGTTGCCGCACTTACTTGCTGAACCGCCGCCGATGGCTGCTGCCTTATAACCTGCATAAGCTTTGATGGTGCCGCTCTCGATGACGATGTTTCCGCAATTTACGCCTTCGCCTCCGCCAATAGCAGCACCATTTCCGTTCGAATGAGCTTCAAGTGAGCCGTTGCCTCGGATGGTCAGTGTCTTTCCCTCAGGAATGTAAATAGCTGGATAAGAAAAGTTGAAGCCTTTTACATAGTTCGTTCCGCTGAGGATGATGGTGGCATCGCCCTCGCAGTTGATGCCTCCCCATACGTATTTATCGTTATGCCCGCCCTTGATGTCCACATCGCGCAGCGTCACGGTGGCACCGTCGGGGATGGACACCTTCACGATTTTATCTAGTTTTCCTGACAGAACCATGCCGTCGGTGACGGTAACGTTGCCGTTCAGGTCTGAAAGGTCGCCATACCATTGCTTGACGGCAGAGATGTTATTCACATCATATACGCCTGAGTAAGTGAGGGTGACTGGCTCGCCTGGGCCGATGGGGCTTTCTGGTGAGTTGCTCCAGTTGTCAAAGTCTTTGCCTCCATCGTCAACGGCGACAAAACCGTCGGATCCTGCTGCATACCAGGTGCTGCCGTCGACAGCAATGACGTATGTTGTCCATTCTCCGGGTACCCGGGTTTTATTGAGGGCATGGCCTAAGCCACCCTGCACGAGATTGGTCTGGGCCGTCGGGATGATGTCGTTCGAGTAGTAGACGCCCTCGGCGTCGGCATGGGCTTTGCCAGAGTTGTTGGTCAAGGCTATGGGATGGTAGAACCCTCCGCCCGACTCAAAAGTACCTGTTGTCAGGCAGTTGATGAGATTCATGGAGAGCCAGTCGCACCAGCCTACGAGTCCAGCGGCGCATTTGGTGAAGCCCGCGATGGAGCCGCTGAAGATACTGTTACGGATGGTCAGTCCTGTTCCGCCGCCGTGACCTACGATGCCGCCGCAATACATTTTGGCTTCGACACGTGTGGCAACGTTGCACCCGTCGACGAGCGTATTGCCGTCTTTGCAGTAGCCTACCAGTCCGCCAGCGTGGTTGTTGTGGGCATCGGTATTGACGGCGACGAGACCGCCCACGTTCAGGTTCTTGATGGTGGCTCCGTTGACGACGCGGAAGGGAGCGGCCTGCTCCCCGTCGGTGACGATATTCACTAAGAGCGTCTTGCCGTCGCCGTCGAACTCACCGCTGAAAGGATAGGCGGCGGTGCCCCACATCGAGGTGACGGGAGCATTTGCGGTGCCTACGTCGGCAGTCATCTTGTAGTTACCGAGGCCGTAATAGAAGGCTGTGCCCGGGTTGGTCGTGAGTCGTGCGAACAGATCCCAGTCTTCCTTACTGCCGATGGTGAAAGGGTTAGAATAAGTTCCGTTTCCCTCGTGGGTTGTTACGGTCACTGCCGTGTAGGGGTTGTTCATCAGGGGATTAGTGTTGTCGCCCGACCCATCGAGGGCATAGACCCTCACGTAGTAGGTGCCCACATCGTCGATGGGAATAAAGGTTTGGAACCCGTGGCTGCCCGTAATGTTATACGCAGTGTTCACGTCAGGTCTGGGAACGTCGGCCGCACCGATGCTCACCGCTGTATATTCATACTGTTTACTGCAGGATGCGTCTGTGTAGATGTAGACATGAATTTCTATGGATGCTGCCGGAACGTCGGGGTCGAACGCCCATCCGGTTATGAGGATGTTGTTCAGTCCTCCCTCACAAAAGTCCAAGCAAAACTTTGGTTTATTGCCTGCCCACGCTGAGGCGGTGGTCATGATGGCCAGAAACAGCATCATGGCCTTAATAGTCCGTTTCATAATCATAGCTTTTAAGTTAAACAATAAATATTATATTCAAATGGATTCATTACTTCCCTGCCATCTTGTCTATGATGGAGGCGATGTCGGCCACGTCGACATTGTTGTCGCCGTTCACGTCGGCCTTGTCTTTGTATTGGAGAGATTTTCCGGCCATGACGTCGATAACGGCGGCGATGTCGGCCACGTCGATGCTGCCGTCGTTGTTTACGTCGCCTGTAGGCTTCGGCTCAGGCATGTCGTACGACCCGATGGCATTGATTCTGAAGTGGTAACTGACCGGTTTTGTCTGATATTGAGAACCATGAATCGTGAACTTGACTGCAGCAAGCCCAGCTACGGCATCAGCAATTTCAATTTTGCCCATGCCCCAGCCAGCCTGCTTGAATTGACTCCAAGGTATCCTGACGAAAGTGCCTTCTGGTGCCGCTTTTAAATAAACGGAAGGGTTATCGTATCCGAGCTGCCTGTCAACGTAATCCCCTAATCCGAGCTCGATGGTCACCTGTTGTTCGCTTGCATACGAGATGGCTATACCATTCCAGGCGGTAGCATCGGCTGTAAACTGCTGATGGGTTATAGGGTCTGCTCCGGCAACGTTGAAGCCAACACCTATGAATGGGGCATAGTATAATTTACCTAAGTCGAGTACTGCCGTACCGCTTAATCCCCCACACTTTTTTACAAGATTGTCATTAATCTCGTCTGTTTCAATATCCCAGACAATTTTCGACTTTCCTCCGTCTGCATTGTCATTGAAAGAATACCATTCATTTTTGAGAACGGCATCTTCGAGCTCGAGACCTGTCTCAATCCTGGCTTTACCCTCTGAGCCATACCATGCAAACTGTGCCTTGGCTCCTGCGGGCAGGAGGAGCAACGTGGCGATAAGTAGATTGAAATGTTTCATGTGTGTAAGCGTTATTAAGAAAATTATGTTTATAGTTATTTTCCGAACAATTCAGCATGAGACCCCAGTCGGACTAACTCAACGATGTTGTTCACCTCGTCCACCCAGATAAGCAGGAAGTTACCCTCGATGCGGCACTCCATACAGCCTTTGTAGTTACCGTAGAGCTTATGGGGGAAGTATTCACTGGGTATAGGGAGTCCCTCTTTTAAGAAATTAAGGATAGTCCTGAGAGCATCAAGTTTTTTGGGGTTGTTTTTATATCTCTTCAAGTCTTTCCTATACTGGGTAGTCGGTTGCAGCTCTCTCATTCTTCTTCATTCAAGATGTCATTGAACATTTCGTCAACGTCTTTGTATGTTTTATTACGGTTTTGCCCAGACATTGCTTCCCTAATGGCGGCCTTGGTTGTCTCGTTAGGCTCGTCATACATGAATTCGAGCAGGACGCTCTCCACATAGTTGTTCAGGGTGCGGTTCTCGCGTGCAGCGTTACGCTTCAGCCCCTCTAAAAGGTCGGCTCGCAAACGGAAAGATGCGGGTCGGCGAACGATAGTTGTTTCCATAGTCTTGTAATTAGTTGTGATACTTTTCGCTGCAAAGATAATACTTTAGGTTGTAATTTGCAAACTTTTGGAGTGTTTTTTCTAAAGCCATTCCTTTTTCTACAGCTACGAAACTGTAGATGTGTGTGTCATGCGGGTTGAAAAATGTTTACAGAAGCGTTATCATATCTTCAAAATTCTGACGGAGGACGGCCCACGACTCATCGGAGCGAGTTTTGAGGGGGCTTTAGGGGGTCAGGGAGAAAGAACGGCTTTTTCTCTGGTAAAGGATAGTTCTTTCTATGGGAAAAAGCCGTTCTTTCCCATAGAGAAAGCCGTCCAAACTTCGGGCCTGATACGATGTGAAACTACATGTAAATAAATCGGAAATTGTTCATATACAGATGTTTACGACAAGCATTGGCGTAAAATCCTGGTGCTTTGTGGGAGGCGTTTTTCGCGCAAAAATTCTGTTCTACAGGCGAAAAAGCTTCAAATTTGCCGTTTCGCTGTGCAGATTTCTGCACAAATGGGTTGATTTGTGCAGAAATAAAAAAGTCAAAACCTGTACAAAAGGGGTGTTTTGTACAGGTTTTGACCTAATTGAAGACTTTTTCCGGGTGTGTTTTACTGTCAGTTTTCTTTACATTACCTCTATTTGATGATGATCTTCTTGCCGTTGATCACATAGATGCCCTTTCTCAAAATCGGAGCTTTAGAATTGAAGACTGTGGATTCCATGCGGCGGCCTTGCAGGTCGTAGACAGGACTTCCAAGGATCAGTTTTCCATTTTCAATTTCAGAAATGCCCGTTGTGGTGTCGGTGATGAGCTTTGCTCCTTTTGAGTCGGCTGGGAAGTCGGTAATATAGGCTTGGTTGGCTGGAATTGTAGTGTCCGTATTAAGCCAGAATCCCAGCTCGTTTGTCTCCTCGGAATAACTGAAAGTAAGCACGCTGCTTGTCTCTGCTGTTGTCGGCTCTGTGGTGCCCTTGAGGATGGATGTCTGGTCTTTGAACAATGAAGAGGCCTCTGCAAGGGTCTTTTCGTCGACGACAGCTGAGAGCCATTCACATGAAGCCTGGCCGTCGGACTGGAGCACCACCGGTGTGTCCTTCGGCAGAATGTCGGAATCGATTTCCTCCATCACCAGGTTTCCGTCTTCGATTCCAGTGACGACCCAGATGGTGACACCTTCGGGAACACGGGCATCGAAGGGCAGGCAGGTGGTAGCCCATCCATCCTCGTTGAAAGTGGTGGTGATGGGTGCCGGCAGGTTAATGTAATAGGGTTCCTTTGCCTTTCCATACCCGTCTTCAGTAAATGTCACACCTTGGTCTACCTCGATGACATGTCCGTTGGTGAAGACCTTGAAATAGAGCTTGTCCTTGTTCTCGCCGTAGACGGTCAGCCTCAGCAGACTGATGTATTTATTATTGTTGAAGTTGGCAGGATTGCCTTTGCCGCGCAGCTCGTCGCCGCAGTAAGCGGCAACAACAGTCTCGTTGCCCAGCACCTCACCCTCGTTGACGGGAGTCCAGACTCCTTTGACCAGTGTGACCATGCGCACATAGCCGGTGACGGTCATGTTGCTCTGGTACTTTGTATAGTCGAACTCATCGTTAAAGGGATCGTCACCCTGAGCCATGAGGTTGGGGACACAGAGAGCACAGAGCACACAGAGTGCACAGAGCTTGGCTAATAATTTCTTATAATAGATAGGCATGATGTTCTCTTTTTTGTTGAAACAAATTAGCACTGATCAGGATGATGGCCCCGACAGTGCTAATTTGTATCTAATCAGTTTTACTTAACCTTTTTCTGTCCGTCCACGATGTAGACACCCTTGCGGAGCTTGTGGCTCTGGTCGGTTGTCTTAACCTTACGGCCCTGGAGGTCATAGGTTGTAGACAAGCTGGAATCATCACCGTTGATGGAAGCAATGCCAGTTGCCTCGCCGAGGTTGATGATGAACGGGTGGCTCGGTGAACCGATGACGGCATCCGTCTTGTAGGTGATGGACTGTCCATTGACCATTGAAGTCTCACCGTCGATGGCCACACGGAAGGTCAGGGTAGTGGCGTTATCGCCAGGGATGGTGATGTAGACCATGCCGCGCTCATCGGTGATGGCAGCCTCGCGGCACTCGTCTCCGGCAAAGATGCCCAGTTCGGCTCCGCTGATGGCTGTACCGTCATTCACTACCTGTGCGATAAGTACCATGTTGTATGGATAATTGTGGTAGTCGACAGGAGTGAACTCTGAGGGTTGAGCGGTGAGCGGTGAGAAGTTGGAGGTTGCCCTGCGAGCACCGGCAGCTGTCTTCGTAGGATAGGAGAAGGTACGTGCTGCCTTACCCTGAATCTTGTAACCCAGACCAGGAGCGAGCTGCTTCAGGTTGCCCCACCAGGTGCCAGTGTCGAAGTAAGCCACTCCGCGCTGTCCCTTGATGATCTCGTCAGTGTTGGGCTGCATATCGGCCAGAGCGTCGTCAAGACTCATCACTGACATGCAGTTGAAGGCAACCCAGCTCCATCCGTTATTCACGGAAATGACATCCACGTCGGGCTTCACACGGTGTCCGGTAACGCTGAGCGTGAAGGCCTCGCCAGTCTGAACGACATACATCTCGCTGTTGTTCATATCGCCGATGCCGTCGAGCCACTCCTCGTCGTCAAACTCGGAAGAGTTCGTCTGGCTCTTCACCATCTTTGCCTTGCCTGAGACTTTGCTGAACACGTTCTCCACGTCGAATACGTTGGGCTTGACGGCGAACGACATCCAGTTCCAGCCCTTACCCAGGTCAATGTTCTGCTCAATCTCGTCGGTAGCCGAGAGAATCACAGGCGCATTGTAACGGCCGTAGAGGTTGCTCGGGTCGAAGGAGGTTTCGAGCAGTTGCGGAGTAGTAGAGGTAGCGGTGTAGGCCTTAACGACAGGATAGATAATGCCCGAAGAAGCATCGTATGCCTTGAACTCAACAGGCTTGTCTTTCTCGCTGTTGTTGCCATAGATGTTCATGGTTACGAAGAAGCTGTCGAAGGTCTTGTCGTACTCGGGATGAGCCACACCACGACACTCACCGTCGATGAATGCACCTACCAGGTCGTCCTCGTCCTCGCTCTGTATGTCAAGAACGTAGAGACCACCAATCAGGTTCATCATCTCCTCATAGTCACCCACGATGACGCTCCACAGCGGTTTCTCGCCGGTGACCTTCACCTTGATGGTGAGCGGAGTCTCGATACCGTTGTTACCCTTCAGGTAGACGGTCTCCTCATACTTGCCGATAGGCGTTGCCGGGCTGATGGTGAAGGTCACCTGGCTCTCGCTCCTCGGGTTCGTCGTGCCATACTCGCTGTTGGCCTTCAGCCATGACGGCATGCCTTCGAGGGTCCACATCTGCTGCTTGCCGCCCTTGTTGACGATGGTGGCGGTAACGCTGCTGCTGGTCTCTACAGGCAGCTCCACGCTCAGCTCGTCGTCGGCCCACACCAGCTCCTTGCGGTTGATGAAGGCACTCCAAATAGCAGATACGGAGTTGTTGCCATTCTCGTCGACAACATCACGCACGGTGAAGTTGATGGTGCAGCCTTCGAGGGCGGCGGCATCCTCTTCCTCGTTGAGTTCGATGACAATCTTATTGTCAGATGCCGTGAAGCTATAGCCAACGTTGGTCTCGGTTGGCTTAGTGCGCAATGCAGGTGCATTGTCCGTGTAAACTATTGATGACGGAGCACCGGCAATCGTCCATACCTCTGCGGTATGTCCGCTCTTAACGAGGTCATTTGCATATCCGACGGTCTGTACCTGGTTGCCACTGTCAAGTTGTTTCATCTCGAAGGGATAGTAGGCTACAAGGCCATCCTCCTTGCCTGTAAGGCGTACTTTACGGTCGCCAGAAAGCTTTTCGGCATTGAGTGTGGCATTCCATACGCGGATTTCATCGATTTGTCCGTTGAAAGCGCGGTCGTAGGAATAATTAGCAAGATCAGGATTAACCGTGATACGGCGTGCGCCTACGATGATGTTGTTTGTAGCAATGTTGCCTACGTTGGCGGCATCGGTTGTCAGGCAACGTTTGCCGTCCACGTATACAGCGGCAGCACCCTGACGTAGCACGTTCAGCGCAATGTGGTGCCATGCGTTGTTGGTCAGCACTGGACTGTTTGTTGCCACTGAGTTTTCGTTCGTGGGATCGTAGGCTGAACTGGTAGTCAGTTGCAGTTGTCCGTTAGCGTTTGTCCACAGTGCAATCTGACCGGCCTGTAGCAGCTGGGTCTCTTTCGCCTGAGCGTCACCGCGCATCCAGAACTCGATGGCATAGTCATCGTCGGTGCAGTAAGTCATGTCGCTGACATTAAAAGTCATATAGCTGTTATTCAGGCTGACAGCTTTATTCACATTATTCATATACCAGGTCTCGGCTGGCATGGTCATGTTGCGGCTGCGAGCGTAGTCGCGGATGGTGGTACCCTCGCCCTCATTCATCTTCCAGTAGCCGATGAGGTGGCGCGTCGACGGACTCTTTGTCTTTGAGCGGTTCAACAGGGCGGTGGTCATGTCGTGGGCCTCATCCCAGAGCAGCAGCTCATGGATGGCACCCGTCATCTGCTTACCTACACTTAGCGGACCGTTGCCGTTGTATTTTACAACTGACTTGCTACCACTGTCTTTGAAGAGATCAATTGTAGCCTCGTCGTAGGCTACGGTGGCACTTATTACGCCGTCTGTGCCGTTGTTCTTGTAACACAGGGTCAGGAAAGACCATTTACCGAAAGGAATTGCATAATCAGAGGTGTAGGGGGTGCCGGCGATTGTCACCACAAGCTTTCCTTCGGAGTTGGTTTCCACGGTCAGTTGGTTGGTTCCCTTTCCGTGGGTCAACAGTGTGCCTTCACCGCTAATATTCAACCATGTATCTATCGAGAAATCTTTCTCAATCAGGTTGATGTCGGCTTCAGTCTGGGCAGTAACATCAACGTTTTGCATGCTCAGGGCGGTTTCGTGGGCTATCTCTGCTCCGTTGAGCACGCCGGTCACTTTGAAGTTTGCCTCCTTGGTAAGCATGCCCTTGAGTATGGCCTCGTTGAAGGTAACGCTTAACTGGTCGCCGATGTCGAGCACACCATCTGCAGGCTCAGGCTGACCGAGCGGACGTGGTTTCTGCATGTCCTTTGTCAGGGCAATCTCGTTACTATAGCGATATACTTCACTAGTGCCATAAGTGCTGGCCGAAACCACGCGGAAGAGGTAGTTGCCGTCGCTGAACTGTGCCATGGGCAGCGTATATGTTACGCTGGCTCCCGTGGCAGGCAGCAGCAAGTTGTTCTTGGTCGTATCGCTTGCGTTGACCACATACTCCTTCAACTGTGTCCAGTCGGTAGCACCCTGCCTCTTGTACTGCAGGCGGAATGCCTTCAGACCATTATAGTTGCGGTCGAAGCCTGAGAATGTCAGTCTTAGGTCAGAGCCTGTCAGAGTGTTTATCGTCGTGTTGCTCAGAGCCAAATCAACGGGTGACGATGAGGGCACATAGTAGGCCTTAATGAAGATGGTATCGGCAATTTCCTCGGGCTGTGACTCTGAGGCGAACACAATACCAATTCCCTTGTGGTAGAGGTCGTGACCTTCCACCTTGTTACCCTCATAATCGAGCACGCTGGTGTTAGTCTGTCTGAGCTGTAGGCTCTTGGTGAGCATTTGGTTACCAGGCACCTTGATGAGGCGACCCTCAGTAAGAGGCATGCCGTCAATGCTAATCAGAGCACCGTCGGGGTTGGTCTCGTTGAGAACGAAGAGTTTATAGGCCACGTCGGCACCAATCTCTGAAATGTTGCCCAGTCGGATTGTGTAGTTGGCTGGCGAGCCGTTAGGAATGTCACTTATGATGGGGGCGTCAACGTCAATCTGCGGCACCTCAATCTGCATTGTAGCTTCCATGATGATGGGATAATCGCCGTTCTTCTTGTAGAAGTTCGTCCGTACCTCGCCCTCGTAGGGGTTGCTGGTTTGTCCGGCACGTGTACGGAAGATGGGACTGAATGCACCATACTCATAGACGTCAACCGTCAGTGCGTCTTCACCCTCTTCGGCCAAAGTGTAGCTGTAGTGGGTCTTATTTGTCGTACTGTTCTCTGTCGTACGGTGGTAGCCCGCCGATGTCTCGGTACCGACATCAAAGATAACACCGGTATTGTTAAGCATTACGCCCCATGCTCGGTTGAGGTGTACGCCTGCGGACACCTGAACTTCGTATGAAGAGCCGTGCTCCTCTTCCATATCAGAGCTTTCGTTGACACTGGTGCCGCCATCGAACGAGAGATTCTTGGCATCTTGTGAACGGTTTTCAAAGGCCTTGACCTTTTCTTCCTCATTGAACGCGAGGTATCTCTTCCAGGTGTCAATCTGGTTGTTGCACCATTCCACGCTGTCCTGATAGTCCTGCGTTTCGTCGGGAACAATCATTCTGTATGACGGTCCTTCGGGGCAAGCCGACTTGGTGGCTTCGTCACCCCAAACAGGATCATAGTTAGAAAGTCCGAACCTTGGGTCATCGGGTTGAATGGTTGTCACATATATAGGATATTTTCCATCTGCTGTGTGTCCTGCGGTGTCGGTTACGCACTTCAGCATGGAGTTGCGCAAGCTCTCCAGATTGGGCAGCAGCGTGTTAATAATGTGGCTCTGAGTATAGCTGAATGCTGTGCCGAATGTCAGGCCAGTTGTAATAGCATCGTCGACGTTCAGCTCCCAATCTTCAGATGAACCTACACGATGGAATCCCAGATTGCGGGCCTTGCCGAACACGACGTTGGTAGCTGTGCCAATGAACACGTCGCCGTCAGCACCTACAAAGCCAGGATCATCACTTGTCGAAATGGTTCTCATCGTCTCTATGGAGCGACTCCAACTATTGCCAGCCTCACCCTCAATGTTGATCATGATGCCAACTTCAAGGTCACTTATAGATTTTGCATCATCAATCTTTGCCACACCAATACCAGTGGCAGTCTTAATTGTAGCACCAAGCTTTGATGTAGTGGTCAGATGAGTCTCACTATTCCAGGTACCGAGGTTTGATGTTGACTTGCTCGTCACAACGCCTGAACCCCATTCGGCTGATGAGCCTGTTCCAGGAGGATCGCGCAAAATCATATCAACCATATCGGGACCACTGGTCACGAAGTTGCTTCCAGTAGGCAACGAGCCTACGACGACACCCGGCATGCCATCTTTTGATATCCACTGATATGGGCGTCCTTCTATATCGTAGTTCATAGTGATGGTTCGCGTATAGGGATAAGTGATGTTGGGCAATCCTGCAGTCCAAGTATAAGTGGCACGGCCGAGACTGTCCAGTGGCAACTGGTTATCCTGAAGTTCGGCCACCTCACCGGCCTTCACTTCATTGCCCTCCACCGTGCAGTCCTTGTTGTAGACTGGCTGCTGGTCGGACAGGGCATTGTTGATAGTCACAATAAGGTCGGCCAGGGGTACATGGTCGGTAACTTCCTCGTTAGCGTCCTTGTTCACGTATTCCTCGTAGGCTTCCAGGTTGAATGTATAGCGTTCATCCATCTCAAACACTGGACCACCATATTTATAAGTCACCACGTTGGTCACAGGGTCTTTAGAATAGATGTCTTTGACGGTCATTTTCCCGTTCTCGTCGTTTATCTCATAGCTGCTGATACCGAATGCACCGTCCTTCTGACCTTCCTGCACCACATTGAAGTGGGGATCGGAATGGAATATCTGCTTCAGCAAGGTGTTGTAGGAGAAGAGTTGTTGCGTTCCGTCATCGTTGTAGAGTGTATCGCTGTATGATGAAACGATGTCGGTAAGGTTTACGGTAGGCAATACGCCAAAGTCGATTTCGGGGTTGCTGAGCACATTCATTCTGAAAATCTTGTATTCCAGCGGCGGCAATAGGGCGGAGAACTCACCCGTCAAGGAGTCGGTCTGGATGAAGATCATTTTGCACTCATCGTTGGCTCCACGCCACGACCTGCTGTTAATCGACGTAGTGTCAGAAGCTATGGGGAGGGTTACCATTCTGGTATCATATCTGAAGGTGGTTCCCTCCTCAATCTTCTCCACGTTCATGCGCGGAGTTTCATTTGTTGGCGTGAGCACCATCTCGGTGATACCGATGTTGTTATTGCTCTTGCGGAAGCCTACAGGCTTGTCGCCCTCGATGTTACCACCGACCACACGTCCGGCGAAGTTCACCAGTGTCTCGTCGTAGAAGTCAAGGTTCTCTAACTTGCTGTTGAAGGTTTGTCTCAGACCTACGCCATTGGGATCCTTAGGATAGCGTCCGCCATCTTTAAACACGTGCTTGTTCTTACTCACGGAAATAAAGTGGTCACCAATGGGCACGCTGATTTCATACTCACCCAGTGAATTAGTCATCACGGGTTCTCCATCTTTGGAGCAGGTGATGCCGTCAATCAAGAGGCTTACTCCCACGACGGGATAGTCTGTGTCGGCGTAGAACACCTTACCCCTGACGGGGAACGATGAGACGTCCTCAAAGTCCACGCCGCTGTGAACGAGTGAGCTGCTGCTCACGTAGACCGTCTTATAGACAGGCGAGAATTCATGGATGCCCAACTGCGGGGTGATGATGTAGCTTATGCCCTCACCAGAGAAAGGAACGCCGTTCACCTCGTAACTGCCCAGTGAGTCGGTATAAGCCATCAGGCTCAGCTGATCAGAAGAAGGTGTGGAAGAAGAACTGATAGCTGAAACGTTGGCCCTTGCATGTCGGCCGTTAGGAACACCGCCCGTCTTAGAGAAGTCGTAGGCCATAGTCTGGCCGTAAATGCCTTCGTCAAGGGGATAGTAGACGGCCAGCTCGGACTCGTTACCCACCAAGGTATGGTTGTAGTTGTGCAGGATTTCCTCCTCATTCAAGGCCTTGGTGAAGAAGCGGAACTCATCGATATAGCCAGAATAGTTGTTGCTTTGTGGGGCTGACAATGATCCGTAGTTTCCTATTGCAAAGTTGGCGGTTCTTTTACTCACATCACCCCATGCGAGGGGCTTGTTAGTCCACACCTGTGATGACTGTAGGGTGTCTGCAACGGGTACATAGAATGTCGTGGTGCCAGTAGCGTGTTTGTGTACCACTGTCACATGGCTCCATTGGTTGGCAGGAATATAAAGATTGGAAGCTCCGCGTCCTGCAATCCATGCGCCCAGCTTATATCGGTCTTTACTGGGTTCGTAGTCCAATCCTATGTGGAATATTTGATTCGCGTCTAACACGATATAACGCGTTGAGTCAGACATGACTTTGCTGTCGGGATTAATATAGAGTTGTATGGAGAAATCTCCCTCAAACAGCTTTTGAATGTCCTCTTTTGTCGTAGTACAGGAGAAGCCTGTTCCTGAACCACCCTCTAATTTCAAGCTGCGCAGTCCTGCTGTCTCGTCGTTGGGAGTCAGCACGACTTTCACATCCTTCACGGCTGTTCCCGTTCCGTAGGTAATGCGTCCACTGACGTTACCCGACGAGCGGCTGTAACCGTCGGTAATGACATTTTTTCCATAGACAATGTTGCCGTCGTTTTTGAGGAGACTTGGTGTCACGCTATACTCGTAGAAGTCGCCAGGCATCGCCGTCACGTCGTCATAGCTATAGACAGCTCCCGTGCCAGAAGTACTATAAATCTCACTCCACACATTATTAGTACTGTTGTCCAACCGCTTTCGCTTGATGGTGAAATAGGTAGTAGAGGTACCTATTTGGTCGGCTTCCCACTTCAGTTTCACCATGCTGCTGAACATACCACGCGAGGCTGTGAACGACTTGATGGTTGTAATGCCCTTCAATACACCATTGGCTGGCTCTGAGATAAACATCTGGCCCATAGCCGTGGTCTTGACCCTATAATAATAGGTTGTCAAGTTTTGTACGTTTGTGTCGTCGTATGCCCCCTTTGTAGTATCGTTAACTATTTCGAATCGGGCAATTTCCGACCAGTTGCTTTCATCTAACGACCGTTCAAGGATAACGGTATATTTGTTAGTGGGACTTGCATCGCCGAACGCTGTGTTAGTCCAAGATACGGAGATTTTATTCGTCAGCGTATCAGTAGCAGTTATATTAAAACTAAAGGATGGTTTAATTGATATAGAGGTTGAAGCCTTAAGCTCTGAAGGTAAACTGCTTACATCTGTAGGCACGAAATAGACCTCAAAGGTGTTAGTCTTATTATATCCATCGATGGTCGCCTCGTAACTCCTTTTCTCGTATGTCAGGACGTTTTGAGACAAAACTTCACCCGTGGTACTATTCCTGACAGCCCATTTACCTTCCGTACAGCGGTTGTTGGCTGCATCGACAGTCCAAGTAAGGGTCGTCTTCCTTGTCCACTGATTGGGCTCAGAGCATTTAACATCAACTGGATAGACAAATCCAGGCACATTAGGAGTAAACCATCTGTAGATGTGCATATCACCACTAACGTCGCCAGTAGTAATAGTCCTGCTCAGCTGAACGGGTAAGTTCAAGGTATTCTTGTAATTGTTTCGATCTACAGAGCACGTCATATTGCTAAATGACGTTGTATAGTTGCTGTTCTTGCTGAAGCACCCATCGGCAACATCCTTGTATTCAGAAGGAGCTGAGCCGAAGCTGGCATAGAGCGCCACGTTTGTCGACTTACTCCCCAAATTACTGCCGCTCACAGTCACTGAACTCCTGCCAGTAGTTAAAGCCGTGATGGAGGTATTCTTCCAGTCTTCAAAGCCTTTGATGTTGCTGAAGACTTTTTCCTCATAACCTTCTCCTTTATTGCAGTTGAGTCTCCACCAACCCTTAATTTTTACAGTGTGCGTCTGGGCAGTGTTCCAGTTTTTCAAGTAGATACGCATTTCAATGTAGGTGCGGTAATATCCTTCATTGCCCTTTTTGGCTTCGTGGTAAGGATTCCAAAAGCGGATGGTACAGTATTCGTGATTGTAAGTATTGCCATACCATCCATCCTTACCGCAGGCAGACTCGGCACCACTCCAGTTACCCTCTTCGCTGCCTTCAGCCTTGCCTCCTGGCCATGCCAGCTCGTTGTCGGGAGAGCAGATGTATTTACCGTCCACGTAAACGGCGGGACCGGGGTTGCCACCTTCTGTCTTCTTGTGGGTGAAATAGCTGTCGCAGTCATTCGCATCATAATAAAGCACACTAACGCCAATGAAAGGCTCTGTCTCGGTCGGTTCATGAAAGACACTCATGCGAGTATTGTCTTTAAAATGCATAACAGCCCACGTCGGGCTGCTGCCTCCGATGAGGCACGCGAGAAGCAATAGCGGCACCCGCCACCACGACTTCGAAAGTTTCGTCTTCTTTTCCATAGGTTTTTTAATTATTAGTTAGACATTATGTTAAGTTATTAGTATTATGCGATGCTTCCGTAGCATAGCGGATTGTGTCAAAAAATAGGTTTGTGTCAGTTAACAGCTGCAAAGATAATGCTTTTGTCTGAATTCTGCAAACTTTATGGGACTTTTTTTTCGTCTACAATAACAAAATGTTACAAATACCGTCTGGCAACCACTCGGACTGGCACAGTACTTGTCTTATAAAAGTGGGAAAAATATTTACAACGACCCCGTTGTGTCTTCAAAATTCTGACGGAGGATGATCCGTGGCAACGGAGCGAGTTTTGAGAGGGCTTCAGGGGGTCTGGGAGGGAAAACGGCTTTTTCTATGGGAAAGAATAGTTCTTTCTATGGGGAAAAGCCGTTCTTTCTCAGAGAAAAAGCCGTTCTTTCCCATAGAGAAAGCCGTCCAGATTTCGGGCCTGATACGTTGTGATTTGGAGGAAAACCAAAGACGAAGAATTTTGAAATCGCTAACACACAGACACTTGCGACAAACACCAACAAAAAGGCTCAGAACTTTGGGGGACGAACAAAGGAAACAAAAATCTCATTCTGGAGGCAAAAAAGCACCGAAACAGGGGTGGTTTCTCCTGTTTTCCTGCACAAATCTACTCATTTGTGCAGGATTTTGACGGTCAAATCCTGCACAGAACCGATGTTTTGTGCAGGTTTTCGACCTAAAACAAGTCTTTTCCATGATGCATTTTACTGTCATTTTTCTTTACAATTTTCACGTCTAATACCGCCTGTTGATTATTTCTGCCCGATAAAGGCAGCAGCTGCGTACAGTTCAATAGCGCTTTCTTTTATTGAGCGACATCATGGATTAAGCTCATTTTATCACTTTCCTCAAAAATGGGGATTGCGGGAACGCAGAAAAGCCCGTACCTTTGCAGCCGTTATGAAGAGAATGATTTTATCGGGCCTGACATTGCTCGCCACGATGGCGGCACAGGCCACTGGTTTAACACCAGAGAATAGTATCTTACCGGAGGACAGCGAGGTGGAAGTGAATGACACCGCCCGCATGGTAGACCTCGACGAGGTGATTGTCGTGGCGCAGCCCAAGGAGCAGCTGCTCATGCGCCAGCAACCCCTGAGCAGCTCGGCCTTCTCGGCTGAAGACCTCCAACAACTTAATGTGCGTGACGTGCGCGAGCTCTCCAGCTTCGTGCCGACATTCGTCATGCCTGTCTACGGCTCGCGCTACACGTCGTCGATGTATATCCGCGGCATCGGCTCGCGTGTGAACAGCCCCGCCGTAGGCCTCTACGTCGACAATATACCCTTGGTGAGCAAGTCGATGCTCAACTTCCACGTTTACGAGGCAGACCGCATCGACGTGCTGCGCGGTCCGCAGGGCACGCTCTACGGACAGAACACCGAGGGCGGCCTCATTCGCTTGTTCACCCGCCAGCCCCTCAGCTATCAAGGCACGAACGTGAACCTGAGCTTTGGCACGGGCCTCTATCGCAAGGCCGAGGTGGCACATTATAATAAGGTGAACGACAAGCTGGGCTTCTCGCTGGCCGGCTTCTACGAGGGTCAGCAGGGATTCTTCGACAACACCACCACCGGCGGACATGCCGACAAGGGCGACGAGGCCGGCGGACGGGCTCGTCTGCAGTGGCAACCCTCAGAGCCGTTCCGACTGGACCTGTCGGCCGACTACCAGTATACCAAGCAGAACGGCTTCCCCTACGGCGAGATGGACCTGCAGACGGGCGACACCAAAGACCCCTACTCTAACCGTCAGGGCGACTACAAGCGCCATGCGCTCGTCACGGGCCTGTCGATGAGCCTGCGAGGCAGTCAGGCCGAGGTGGGCTACAGCGCCTCGTGGCAGTATCTGAAGGACGACATGCTCATGGACATCGACTACCGTCCGCTGGACTATCTGCACATGACGCAGGCACAGCTGCAGAACGCCCTCACACAGGAGCTGACGCTGAAGACCGTGGGCGACGGCCCCTGGCACTCTACCTCCGGAGCATTCTTCGCCTACCAGGCGCTGAAGACCAACGCCCCGATATACTTCGACCCGGCGATGAACGACTACCTGTCGCAGACCATCCAGGACTATGCCTACTACGGCATGCTCAACTCTATGGCCAAGCGCATGGGCATGGAGGCCGCCGCTGCCATGATTGAGCGGGCCGGAGGCTGCCACATCCGTATGGAGATGGAGACCGTGCCCGGAATGTTCCGCACACCGACCTACAACTACGCCCTGTTCCACCAGTCGGACATCGACATCACCTCTCGCCTGAAGGCAACCCTGGGCTTGCGCTACGACCTGTCGCAGGTGTCGATAGACTATAGCACGTTGGGCGTCGTGGCGCTCGACGAGAACGTCATGGGTACTAACGTGAAGGCTAACGTCAGGTCGCTCCTGGAGCATAAGGACAAGACCAGCTTCGAGCAGTTCCTGCCAAAGGTGGGACTCACCTACAGGATTGACCAGAAGGGCAGCAACATCTATGCACTTGTGGCGAAAGGCTACCGTGCTGGAGGCTATAACATCCAGATGTTCAGCGACATCCTTCAGACCGAACTGCAGGGTGTGGCCCAGACAGCCCGTGGCAACATGGAGATAACCCACACGGAGCAGGACTACGAAAACATTCGCGAGACCATCGCCTTCAAGCCCGAGGAGAGCTGGAACTATGAGTTCGGCACCCACCTGAACCTCTTCGACTCGAAGGTACATTTCGATTTCTCAGGCTATTACATGCAGATACGCAACCAGCAGCTCTCCGTCATGGCCGGCAACTATGGCTTTGGCCGCGTGATGGTCAATGCCGGCAAGAGCTACAGCTGCGGCGTGGAGGCCTCGCTGCGTGGCAAGCTGCTCGACGGTCATCTGGGCTGGGGCGTGAGCTATGGCTATACGCGGGCCGTCTTCAAGGAGTATACCGACAGTGTGAAGGGAGAGCAGGGCATGGTGGCCGTGGACTATAAGGACAAGCGAGTGCCCTATGTACCCGAACATTCGCTCTCGGCCAATGCCGACTACCGCATAGACTTCTCGGGGGCGCTGAAGAGCATCACCCTGGGAGCCAACCTGTCCATGCTCGGCAAGACCTACTGGGACAACGAGAATCTGTACTCACAGAAACTCTACGGCCTGCTCGGCGCCCATGCCGATGCCGACTTCGGGACTTTCACCGTCAGCCTTTGGGGCCGCAACCTCACGGCAAAGAAGTACAACACCTTCGCCACCGAAAGTCCGATGGCGGGAGAGACCCTCTACTTCGCCCAGCAGGGCAATCCCCTGCAAGTGGGCTGCGACTTGAGGATTCACTTCTAAGAGAAAGGAGAAATTATAAATGAGAGATGAGAAATATGATTACCTTTAGAGCGTTTATTTCGCCTCGAAGGTAATCATATTTCTCATCTCTCATTTCTCATTTTTTCAGGTAATCTTCGAAATACTGGGTTATGCGTTCGTGCAAGTGTACGCTCGCATGACCCCTCATGTTGTGACCCTCGCCGGGATAGACGTAGAAGTCGGGCTGGGTGCCGGCATCGTTACAGGCCTTGATGAAGGAAAGGGCATGCTGGGGAACGACGGTGGGGTCGTTATAGCCGATGATGATCTGTAGCTTGCCCTTCAAGTCCTTTGCCTTGCTGATGAGACTGGTCTTGGCGTAGCCTTCGGGATTTGTCTGTGGGGTGTCCATGTAGCGCTCGCCGTACATCACCTCGTACCACTGCCAGTCAATGACGGGGCCGCCGGCCACGCCAACCTTGAAGACATCAGGATAGTTGGTCATCAGCGAGATGGTCATAAAACCTCCGAAGCTCCAGCCGTGTACGCCAAGGCGGTTGCTGTCGACGTAGGGCAGGCTCTTGAGGAATTCCACGCCCTTCATCTGGTCCTGCATCTCTATCTGCCCGAGCTGGCGGAAGGTGGCCTGCTCAAAGTCACGGCCGCGGTTTTCAGAGCCTCGGTTGTCGAGGATGAAGACGATGTAACCTTTCTGAGCCATGTAGGTCTCCCAGGTACGGCTCTGCCAGTGCCAGGAGGCTTCGACGTTATGGGCATGAGGACCGCCGTAGACATAGACCACAGTGGGGTATTTCTTGGCAGGGTCGAAGTCATTGGGCTTCACCATGCGGTAGAACAGGTCTGTCGTTCCGTCGGCCGCCTTGATACTGCCACTCTCAAAGATAGGCTGTACGTAGTCGGCCCAGGGGTCGGGGGATTCCAGGATGTTTGTGACGGAGGGACGGGAGGAAAGCCTTACCACATCAATGGTGTTGGACTGCGTAGGCGTAGTCCATTTGTCATATAGCAGCACGCCAGTCTTGGAGAGGCTGGCACGGTGGACGCCCTTGCCATTATCGAGTGGCATACGCTTGCCCGTCTGGATGTCAACGCTGTAGAGGTTGCGATGCAGTGGGAACTTCTCGTTCGAGGCGATAATGACAGACTTGGCCTTTTCGCAGAACCCCAGCAGTTCCATCACCACCCACGGGCCGCTGGTCAGCTGGCGCTGCAGCTCGCCTTTAATATTATAAAGGTAGAGGTGGTTATAACCGTCGCGCTGGCTCTGGAGGATGAACTTGCTGCTGTCCCAGGGGAGGAACACGATGGGGTGGAGCGGCTCGACGTACTTCTCGCTGGTCTCGCGGTAAAGCTCGGCGAGGCGCTGGCCGGTGGCGGCATCGTAGGAGACGAGGCGGCAGTCGTTCTGGTCGCGGTTCAGCTCCTGTAGGTAGATGGTGCTGCCGTCGGGCGAGAAGGCGAGGTTGGTAAAGAAGCAGGGGGAGGGCTGCGACGATGTCGCAGCATAGGAGACAGGAGGAGTCTGGAGGTAGACGGTCTTGGCTGTGCGGAGGTCATAGACACCGACGGTGACGAGGTGGGTGTTCGTGCCAGCCATGGGGTATTTGTCGGGCTCCATGGTGGCGATGCGCGGGTCGATGTTCACCTGAGGATAGTCGGTGACCATCGACTGGTCCATGCGGTAGAAGGCGAGGCGCTGGCCGTCGGGACTCCAGAAGGTTCCCTTCTCTATGCCCCATTCGTCGCGGTGAACGCTCTGCCCGTAGACAATGTCGCGGGAGCCGTCGGTGGTAAGCTGGTGCTTGTGGCTGTCGGCATCGATGACCCAAAGCTGGTTATCCTCCACGTAGGCCGTGGCCCGCGACTGGGGGTTCCAGTCGTTGGCCTCCTGGCCTGAAAGGCTGTCTTGCCAGACAATGCATTTCTTCTTGAAGTCAACGAGGGTGAAGGCTTTCTTGTTGCCCACAGCGACGATGGGCTGGTCGGGATAGGGGAACGTGGCCGACGAGAGGTGGCGCACGTAATGATTGTCGTCGCTCTCGGCCCAGCGGTTGATCTCGTCGAGGGTAAAGAGCACCGTCTCCTTGCCCGTCTTGGGGTCGATGAGCGAGCATTGCTCCACGTCGGTATGTACCAGCTGGTCGCCCCACCACGTCAGGAACATGTTCTTCGGCCGGAGGTTGTGGTAATTCGTGCCGCCGAAGTTGAGGTCCTCAAGGGTGAAGAGCTTCTTTTCCAAGGGATTAGAAGCAGGAAGCTGCTGGGCAATCATGGGAAGTGTGAACAGAATAATGGATAGTAAAGCGATTCCTTTTTTCATCGTTCAATATTGGGTCTTGTAGTTTGAACGGTTCTTTCTAAACGAAAAAGCCGTTCTTTCGCTTTGAAAAAGCCGTTCTTTCTAATCGAAAAAGCCGTTCTTTCTATTCGGGTCTTTTCTTGCGTCCTCCTCCGCTGCGGTCGAACCGCTCGTGTCCGCCTCGGTTTTCGGTGCTTTGGTACTTGGGTTTTCCGCCACGCTTGTCAAAGCGGTCGCGGCCTTCGCGTCGTTCAGCCTTGAACTCCTTCCGCTCGCCTCTCGGCTCTTTCCTCTCGCTTTTCAGGTCGTGGCGGTGGAAGGTGAACGAGCGTATGTCGCCATCCTCGTTGTCCACCTGCTCGTCGCGTCGCTGCTTGAACTCGCGCATCTTCTTGAAGCGGTGGTGCTCGGCCATCTGACGCTTCTCCTCCTCGGTCTTCACCTCGCCGCCTTCGCTGCGGAACTCACGCAGCTTGCCGTCGAACATCTGGTACTTGCGCAGCTCGCACTCCAAGGAACCGTTGTATAGCGGAATCTTGATGCTGGGCTTCAGGCCTATCTGCTCGAAGCACTCCTCGCGGTAGCTGAGTACCCAGGCCTCGCCGCCGGTGAACTGATGCTTCAGGCGTTCGCCGATCATGCGGTAAGTGTCCAGCAGATTGGGCGTGGAGATTCGCTCACCGTAGGGCGGGTTGGTCACGATGATGCTCTTCTCCTTGGGCTGGGTGAAGTCCTTGAAGTCCTGCTGCTCGATGGTGATGTCGTTGGTGAGTCCTGCGGCACGCACATTCTGACGGGCGGTGTTCACGGCCTTCATATCCACGTCGTAGCCGTAGATGTGGTGGGTAAAATCCCGCTCCTGCGAATCGTCGTTGTAGATTTCGTCGAAGAGTTCGGAGTCAAAGTCGGGCCATTTCTCGAAGGCATACTCCTTGCGGAACACGCCCGGCGCCATGTTACGGGCGATAAGGGCTGCCTCGATGAGGAACGTACCACTACCGCACATGGGGTCGATGAAGTCGGTCTCGCCCTGCCAGCCCGTCATCAAGATAATGCCGGCAGCGAGCACCTCGTTAAGGGGTGCTTCGACGCTGTCCTGACGATAGCCGCGACGGTGCAGGCTCTCTCCGCTGCTGTCCAAGCAGAGGGTGGCGTCGGTCTCGGCTATGTGTATGTGCAATCGCAGGTCGGGGTTGGAGACCGAGATGTTGGGCCGCTTGCCCGTCTTCTCGCGCAGCTGGTCGACGATGGCGTCCTTCACCTTGTAGCTCACAAACTTAGAGTGTCGGAACTCCTCGCTGAACACTACGCTGTCTACGGCAAACGTGCGGTCGTCGGAGAGATACTCTGACCAGTCTATCTTGCCCACCTCGGTATACACGTCATCAGCGCACGTAGCCTTGAAATGGGCTATGGGCTTCAGAATCTTGATGGCCGTGTGAAGTTGGAAGTTGGCGCGGTACATGGTTTCCTTGTCTCCCCGAAACGACACCATGCGCCTACCTATCTGAATGTCGTTTGCCCCCATCTGGGTGAGTTCCTTCGCCAGGACAGGCTCGAGGCCCATAAAGGTCTTGGCGATGAGTTCAAATTGCTGTTCCATGAAATAAAATGTGTTTCAAGGTGCAAAATTACATTAAGTTTGTGAAACGGCAAAATAAAAAGCCGAAAAACTTTTCGGCATTTCAAAAATTCTTAGTAATTTTGCAGTTCACAAAACACATACGATATGGACAGTAAAGAGAGCAAGTACATCACCGTGAGCTATCAGCTCTATTCCATCAACGCCCAAGGCGAGAAGCACCTCGAGGAACAGACCCAGCAGGGTCAGCCGTTCCAGTTCGTCACCGGCTTTGGTTTCACCCTCGATGCCTTCGAGCAGCGTATTGCTGACCTGCCGCAGGGCAGCAAGTTCGACTTCACCCTGCAGCCCGCTGAGGCTTTTGGCGAGTACGACCCCGAAGGGGTTCACAAGATGAAGCGCGAGGCGTTTACCATCAACGGCCATTTCGACCATGAGAACATCTACCCTGATGCCGTCATCACCCTCATGGACGAGGAGGAAAAGCGCTTTATGGCCCGCGTGTTGAAGGTCGACGAAGAGGCCGTGACCATCGACACCAACCACCCGCTTGCCGGCCTGACGCTGCAGTTCATGGGTCTTGTGCTGGAGAACCGCGATGCCACTAAAGAGGAAATCCAGAACCTCATCAACCAGATTAGCCACGAGTGCTGCGGCTGCGACGACTGCGAAGGCGGTCATGAGGGCCATGAGGGTCATGAGTGTGGCTGTGGTCACTGCCACCATTAATCTCCTATCTGGATGCGTAATACTTTCGGAACACTCTTCACGCTGACGACGTTCGGCGAGAGTCACGGTGCCGGTGTCGGTGGCGTGGTGGACGGCATGCCCGCCGGCATTGAGGTGGACCTGTCGTTCATTCAGCATGAGCTCGACCGCCGACGCCCAGGACAGAGCGCCATCACCACTTCGCGTCAGGAGGGCGACCGCGTGGAACTGCTAAGCGGTGTCTTCGAGGGTCGTACTACAGGAGCTCCCATCGGATTTTTCGTGCGCAACGAGAACCAGCACTCGCAGGACTACGAGAACCTGCGAACACTCTTCCGCCCTTCGCACGCCGACTACACCTATCATTATAAATATGGTATACGCGACCACCGTGGCGGAGGCCGTTCCTCGGCACGCATCACCATCAGCCGTGTCGTGGGTGGTGCATTGGCCAAGCTGGCCCTCCGGCAGTTAGGCATCAGTGTCTGTGCCTACACCACGCAAGTGGGGCACATCGCCTTGGAGCGCGACTACCACCTTTACGACCTTTCGCTGACGGAGCAGAACGCCGTGCGCTGTCCCGACCCTGAGAAAGCTCGCGAGATGGAGCAGCTCATCGCTCAAGTAAAGGCCGAGGGTGACACCATTGGCGGTGTCATCGCCTGTGTCGTTCGTGGCTGTCCGCCGGGCATCGGCGAGCCGGAATTCGGCAAACTCCACGCCCAACTGGGTCAGGCAATGCTTTCTATCAATGCTGTAAAAGGCTTTGAGATTGGTGAAGGTTTCGAAGGAGTGACGCAAAGAGGCTCCGAGCAGAACGATATTTTTCTATCGGAAGAAGATTCTTCAATCTCAACGCTCAACACTAAACTCTCAACACTCACCAACCATAGCGGTGGCATACAGGGCGGAATCTCCAACGGTCAGGACATTTTCTTCCGCGTGGCCTTCAAGCCTGTGGCCACGTTGCTGCGTGAACAGCAGACGGTAGACCTGGAGGGAAATCCCACGACCTTCACCGCCCGTGGGCGCCACGACCCTTGTGTGCTGCCGCGTGCCGTGCCCGTAGTCGAGGCGATGGCCGCTATGACCATCCTCGACCACTGGCTTTATGCCCGCACGGTCAGCCTCTAAAGTCCCTGCTTCACTAAATATTCGCCAATCTGCACGGCGTTAAGGGCAGCGCCCTTGCGAATCTGGTCGCCTGAGAGCCAGAAGGTCAGGCCGTTGTCATCGGCCAGGTCCTTGCGCACGCGGCCCACGAAGACGTTGTCCTTGCCGGCGGTGTGGAGCGGCATGGGGTAGGTCAGTGTCGACGGGTCGTCGACAAGTGTGCAACCAGGAGCGGCGGCGATGGCCTGCTGGGCCTCCTCAACGCTGAGCGGACGCTCGGTCTCTATCCACACACTCTCGGAGTGGCTGCGCAGCGAGCTCACCCGAACGCACATGGCCGAACAACGGGCATCGGTGTGCATAATCTTGCGTGTCTCGTTGAACATCTTCATCTCCTCCTTCGTATAGCCGTTGGGCTGGAACACGTCAATCTGCGGGATGACGTTGTAGGCCAGTTGGTGAGGGAACTTCTTGACGGTCTTCACCTCGCCCGTCTCCACGATTTCCTTGTATTGCTGCTGTAGTTCAGCCATTGCGGCAGCACCGGCTCCCGAGGCGCTCTGGTAGCTGGCCACGTGGATGCGCTTGATATGGCTGAGCTGCTCCAAGGGCTGCAGGACGACGACCATCATGATGGTGGTGCAGTTGGGGTTGGCAATGATGCCACGCGGACGGTTCAGCGCGTCCTCGGCATTGCACTCGGGCACCACAAGGGGCACATCGTCGTCCATGCGGAAGGCGCTCGAGTTGTCAATCATCACACAGCCATACTTCGTGATGGTCTCGGCAAACTCCTTCGACGTGCCGGCACCGGCCGAAGTAAAGGCGATGTCGATGTCGCGGAAGTCGTCGTTGTGCTGCAACAGCTTCACTTCCAGCTCCTTGCCTCGGAACGTGTACTTGCGGCCGGCAGAACGCTCAGAACCAAAGAGTACAAGCTCGTCCATCGGGAAATTTCTCTCGTCTAAAATGCGCAGGAATTCCTGCCCTACGGCGCCGCTGGCGCCAACAATTGCTACTTTCATCTTTGTGTGGAATCAAAATTTTGGCTGCAAAGGTACGTATTTTTATTCATTCGCACACAACGAATTGCAAAAAAATAAGCAAAAGGCTCAGATTTTGTGACTTTTTCCCGGCCTGAGCCTACTTTTTGGCCCTATTTTTTGCCATACTCAGTTTTTATGTCTACCTTTGCAGAAAAATTTGCGATGTCCTCATTGCTTCTCGCAGCGACTCCCCTGATTACCGACCCCACGCTGATTTTCTTCGTGGTGTTGCTCATCATCCTCTTTGCGCCGATTGTGATGAGCAAGCTGCGCATCCCCCACATCATCGGCATGGTGCTGGCGGGCATCGTTGTGGGTCCCTACGGACTGAACCTCCTGGCCCACGGTTCGTCGTTTGAGATTTTCGGACAGGTGGGCCTTTATTATATCCTGTTCCTTGCCGGACTGGAAATGGACCTCGAGAGTGTGCGGCGCAGCACCCGCAACTTCCTCATCTTCGGACTGCTGACGTGCCTCGTGCCTTTCGGCATGACCTACGCCGTAGCGCAGCTTTTGCTCGACTACAGTCACCCCACGGCCTTCCTTTTAGGATGTATTATGGCGTCGAACACCCTTATTGCCTACCCTGTCATCGGTCGCTACGGCCTGCAGAAGCACCCTTCAGTGGCGCTGAGCGTCGGCTCATCAATGATTTCGCTCTTCCTGGCGCTGGTCATGCTCGCCGCACTTGCTGCCATGTACACCAACTCCATCGAAGGCCAAAAGCTATTCACCTTCTCCACTCCCTTACCTTCCCAACTTCTTTTCTGGCTCTTCTTCCTGGTCAAGCTCTCCGCCTTCCTCGTGGGCAGCATCATGCTCATTCCCAGGCTGACACGCCTGTTTCTGCGCCGATACTCCGACGCCGTCATGCAGTACATTTTTGTCATGTCGGTGATGTTCCTTTCGGCAGCACTGACAGTCCTCATCGGACTGGAGGGCATCGTGGGAGCCTTCATCTCGGGACTTATCCTCAACCGATATATACCTCGCGTCTCGCCCTTGATGAACCGTATTGAGTTCATCGGCAACGCCCTGTTTATCCCCTATTTCCTCATCGGCGTGGGCATGCTTATCAACGTTCAGGCGCTGTTCAACGGCGGTGGCGTGGTGTGGGTGGTGCTGCTCATCGCCTTCATCGGAACCTTTGGCAAGGCTGTAGCAGCCTACTTCAGCAGCCTGCTCTTTCGCCTGTCCCAGCAAGACGGAAATATGATGTTCGGCCTCACCTCCGCACATGCCGCCGGCGCCATAGCTATGGTAATGGTGGGCGTAAGGCTCGACCTTGTCAACGATGACATGCTCAACGGCGTTGTGCTGATGATTCTCGTGACGTGCATTATCTCCACCTTGCTTACCGAGCACGCCGCTCAGAAGATAACGCTTAGTAACTACTCCCCCTCCTCTCAGGGCGTGGCCGGTGGTGTGGCCGCCTCCGACGACGAGAAAATCCTGCTCTGCGTGAAATATCCAGAGATTGCCCCGCAGCTGCTCGACCTCTCCATCCTCATCCGCAACCAGAGCCTGAACCGAGGGGTCGTGGCCCTAAACGTGGTCTACGACGACGAGCATGCTTCCACCCTTAGGGAACAAGGCCTGCGGCTGTTAGAGACGCTGAAGCAACAGGCCGTAGCATCGGATGTGCGTCTGCAGACCCAGGTGCGCCTGGCATCGAACATTGCCAACGGCATCAAGCATGCCTTCCGCGAGTTTGCCTGCTCCGAAATTGTCATGGGAATGCACGTTCACACCGACGTGAACCCCAAGTTCTGGGGAGAATTCATACAGAGTCTCTACAACGGCCTTAACCGCCAGATTATCCTCATGCGCTTCGTGCAGCCCATGACCACGCTGCGCCGCATACAGGTGGCCGTTCCCTCAAGGGCGGAGTACGAGCCGGGCTTCCACCGCTGGTTAGAACGGCTGTGCCGCTTTGCTACCCAACTCGACTGCCGCACCGTCTTTCACGGAAGGCAGGAGTCGCTCGACCTCATTGAAAACTACATCTGGACGCACCACAAGAGCATGAAAGCCGAGTACTTGCCCATGAAGCATTGGAATGAGCTGCCCCGTCTGGCATCGTCCATCTCGCCTGACCATCTCTTCGTTGTCGTCACCGCCCGTAAGGGAACCATCTCTTACAAGAACGCGCTGGAACGTCTGCCCGACGAGCTGCAGCACCACTTCTCGGGCACTAACCTCATGATTATCTTCCCCGATCAGTATGGCGGAACACTGAAGGAAGAGGGCATGAGCTTCACTGAGGCACAGCATCACGAAGAGACCAGCTTCTACGACACCATCCTCAGACTAATACACCGAAAATGATAACCCTCACACAAATCACCAAGAGCTTCGGCTCGCTACAAGTCCTCAAGGGCATCGACCTCCATATTGACCGTGGTGAGGTCGTCAGTATCGTTGGCCCCAGTGGCGCCGGCAAGACCACGCTGCTGCAGATTATCGGCACCCTTGACCGTCCCGACAGCGGATCGGTATGTGTCGATGGCATCGACACCACCACCCTTTCCCAGAAGGCCCTTGCCGACTTCCGCAACCGTCATCTGGGCTTCGTATTCCAGTTTCACCAGCTGCTGCCGGAGTTTACCGCGCTGGAGAACATTATGATTCCGGCCTACATCGGTGGCAAGGGCAGCAAGCAGGCGAAGGAGCGAGCCATAGAGCTGCTTCAGTTCATGGGTCTCAGCGACCGCGCCTCACACAAGCCCGCAGAGCTCTCTGGCGGCGAGAAACAGCGCGTAGCCGTTGCCCGTGCACTTATCAACAGCCCCGCCGTTATCCTTGCCGACGAGCCTTCCGGAAGTCTTGACACACGCAATAAGCAGGAGTTGCACCAGCTCTTCTTCGATCTCCGTGACCGCTACGGCCAGACCTTCGTCATCGTTACCCACGACGAGGAACTGGCAGCGCTTACCGACAGGACGCTGCACATGCGCGATGGGAAATGGGTAACATCCCCAAACCCCTAAACCACCAATCCCCCAAACCACCAATCCACCAAAAACCAAACAACGGGTACGAGCAAGGCGGGCAGCAGGTTAAGAGTCTTGCAGTCTTTCAGGTTGAGCAGCGAAAGGCCGCTGCCCGTGATGAGCAGTCCGCCTACGATGAGCAGTTCAGCCATGAGGGCATCGCTAATGGCGGTGCTCGATATGCGTGCCGTGAGCCAGAACAGGCCCTGCCAGCAGAACAAGACAGGAGCAGCCAGAATCATGCCGATGCCGTAGGTCGAGGCAAAGACCATCGACGAGACAAAGTCGAGCGTGGCATTGGTGAAGAGGAAGGTGTGATCGCCCTTCAGTGCCGAGATGACCGGCCCGAGCATGGACAACGGCCCGATGCAGTAGAGCAGGATGGCCGTAGCCAGTCCGTCGGCCAGCCGATTGTCGCCCTGCCCGCTTTTCTTCAGGCGGTCGACAAGCCTCTTAAACCTTCCGTCAATGTCAAGAGCCGTGCCAGCCACGCCGCCGATGGCCAGCGAGATGATGAAGAGCACAGGATATTCTGACTTTGGGAGGTAGCTGATGGTAGCGTTCAGGCCGATGGCCAGCGAGGCCAGCCCCAGGCCCGTGTAGAGCACCTCCTTGTATTTCTCTTTCACGCCCCGGTGCAGCAGGGTGCCGATAATGGTACCAGCAATGATGGTGGCGGTATTGACGATGGTTCCTATCATAATTCTTTTTTACAAAAAAACAGTCTTAGGGCACTCTCAGAGAAAGAACGGCTTTTTCTGATAGAAAGAACGGCTTATTCTATGGGAAAGAACGGCTTTTTCTATGGGAAAGAACGGCTTATTCTCAGACATCCCTTTCACCCCTCCTTATGGCAGTGGATGATTCGCCATACGGCGGTCAGGTTGGCCAGCAAGGCGATGACGGCCATGCCTATGGCTATCCAGAGAAGGTCTTCGGCAAATCCTGTGGCGATAGCGGCCACAGCCGTGACCACTACCCGTTCGGGGCGCTGCATGAGCCCCACCTTGCAACTGATGCCCAGACCCTCGGCCCTTGCACGTACATAGCTCACCATCATAGAGCCGATGATGGCGGCAAAGGTGATGATACCTGCCCAAAGCCAGTCGTCGCCGCTGCGGAGCAGCAGTACGGCAATGCCCGAGAGGGTGAGCAGCTCGCTGTAGCGGTCGAGGGAGGAGTCGAGCAGCGCGCCGAATCGTGACGACAGGCCTCCGAGGCGTGCCAGCCGGCCGTCCATCATGTCGAGCAGTCCGGCAAGGAGAATAACTACGCCGCCCCACGTCACTAAGGAATAAGCCCGCACCGTGTCATCGTCTATGCACCGTGCCGCCAGCACAAAAAGCCACGCTGCCAAAGCGTTTCCCACAAGGCCGGCAACGGTCACCACATTAGGAGTGACCCGCAGCCGCAGCAGAAGCTGCAGCAGCGGGTCAATCACGGTGTAAATCAGGCGTTGTATGACGTCCCGGTAATTCATTTCACTACGACAATCTTTTTGTTACGTCCTTCGGCAGAGCGGACGATGTACATGCCACCCTTCTTCACGGAGTTGACGCGACGGCCGCTGAGGTCGAAGAACATCTTCTCAGCCGAGTTGTTCTGGTCTGCGAAGGTGGTCTCAATCGGAGTTGTGTTTTCATCGGGAGTCTCGGAAGTCCGGTAGAGTTCCCATCCGCCGATAGGAGCATAGTCGCTGTCGTAGGTACGTTCTTCGGTGTGGGTGATACCAATCTTAACGGGGCCGGCCTCGGTGATGTTGAGGATGAGGTCGTTGCGATATTCACCTGCTATGAAGAAAGAGCGTGAGTCAACGGCGCCGTCCGGGCAGTAGCGGTCTTGGTAACCTTCTACCATCGGATGGAAGTCCTTGCCAATGACGTTTTCTTCAGTAGCACCTTCGTACAGGTTCATGATGTCCTGTGTGTAGATGCCGTCGCCGAATTCAGCAAACATCTGGAGGTTGTGAACAGGATCACCGTTAGCCACGCGGGTTGCTTCATCTTCCAAAGAGCCTGGACGATAGAAGCCATAGACGCTGAGACGATACTGACCAATAGGAACTTCGGGAATGATCTGGTAGAACGAGAAGTTGACGTTGCCGCTGTAGGTGACGAGGTTCATCGGTTCACCATAGTTACGATACTTCCATCCGCTCTCGCCTGGAGCAGGATTCCATGTCCAGCCAGCATAGTCAGCAGTGCCGCCATCGCCCTTGTGCAGATAAGCGGGATTCTCAATGAGGTACGTGAAGTCGTTCGGGTCTTCCACGATTTCTTCAACAGGCTTGTACATCACGTTCTGGAACGACAGCCAGCTGACGTTGTTCTCAGCAGCCACATCGAACGAGAAGGTCAGGACACCGTCTTCGCCAACAACACCTTCTGCGGTGAACTCACCGATGTAGAACTGTGAGTTGTCAACGGATGTGCCAGCGCAGACGTTAACTGCCTCGCCGTCGCCCACCTTCATGCTGATGCCGTAAGGAGCATCGGTAGAGCCATCGGTGTAGCGTACACGTACCCATGCGGTCACTTTGTATGTACCGGGATCCATATTTGTCATGGTGGCGGTCAGGCTTTTTTCACCAAGAGTGTCGCCTTCGCGAGTCCAGTACTCGAAGAACGGGACGAGGAAGTTCGTGCCGTCCCCTTCACCTTCGTGCGACCATGTGTTGATATAGTAGGCAACGCCATTTGGGAAGTCGGGGTTGGTGTCCCAGGCAGAGAGCAGGAAGTTGTCAACCGTGACGCTATCGTGCCAGCCAGTGGCCACGAACGGGTCTTGCAGTGCGTTGGCCTCTTCGGTGGTGAGCGTTCTTGCCTCGTACTTCTGGTTCCACTGTCCGTAGTAGTCCTCGTAATCCTCTTCTGTGTAGAAGTTGGTCGTCTCGGCGAGCCGCTTCATGGCAGCGAGGTTATTGTTGGCCGTAGCGTATGAACTGACGGAAGCCGCTGCTGCGCTGGTAGCCTCTTGCAGAGCAAGGGTAGCATTGATGATTTCATCCTTCGTAGCGGCATCGTCGTTGTAGACACTGACAGCAGCTTGGTAGGCGCTGGCAAACGATTCACTTACAGTACCGTTCATCGGAGCGCTGGTATTCACTTCGTCTGCTGAGCTAATGGCATCGGCGAGTGCAGCCTTGTCGTCAACCTTTCCTAAGTAGGAGAGAACTGCATCGTCAAGACCCATCCATTCGTTGATGGGAGCATCCTGCATCAGACCAATCTCAATCTTGTTGTCGATGACGATGGTGCGCACGGTGTACTCTTTCGGAGCACCTTGGGTCAGCGCTGTCTTATCGCCATTGGCGAAGACAAACTGGTGAGCACCGTCAAAATGGTTTGAGAAGGCCCACATCTTAAGCTCATACAAGCCGTTGGGAACGCCGAGGATTTCCTGATACATCTTGCCCGTGTAGTTGCTGGGGTTCCAGTTCTCATAGAAGGGCAGGTTGGGGAACGCCGTCTGGTTGTTGGCCAGCGCCTGGTTCTGAGCTCCAGTCGTTGACTTCCACGGAGCGATGCCGTCATTGAACGACGGGTTGACCACGAAGTCGGTCACCATCGGGTTGTCTTCCGAAGCGTCGGCGTATGCTGCTTCACGTTCTACCAGCAGGGCAGCAGCGTCGGCCTCGGCCTTGGCGGCGTAGAATGTAGGAACGGCTGCGAGGAGTTCCTGCTCGTTGGTAGCTGCTTCAACAGCTGCCCGTTCGTCGCCCTGAACGTTTACGTAGGCTTCGAGGGCGAGGATGTCGTCGCGGACGCCCTGCCAGTAAGCAGTAGCGGCTTCTTCATCGGGTATAGCTTCGGGGCTTTCCCATGTGAGGCCTGTAATCTGGATGGTGTGCCAGTTTGTTCCGCCGATGTCCTTGCGCATACCAAGTTCGAGTATGCCGTCATCACCAACGACTACGTTGGCGAGTTCAACAATGTTGTTCGTGCCAACAGCTGTCTGGATGATGGTAGGAATGGTCTTCTCGACATCGTTGGCATAAACCTGTACGCGGGCAAGGTCGCCGCTGACGGTAATCTTACCAGCGATGTTGTCACGGGAACCTGTACTTGAAGCATTAGCCTCGAGTGTGACAGTGTAGGTGCCTGCATCCAGATCTGTGATGGTCTGATAAAGAACCTTGCCCAGATCTTCTGCCGTCGAGCCATTGTACTGCTCCTTGTGTGTACTATAGTTGCCCACGTTACCCAGGTCACTCTTCCATGCACCAGTGTACGGTGTTACGTCGATGACGACAGGTTCAAAAACCTTCACCTGGAACTTGTCCATGCAGAAGTAGGCTGCGGTGTTCATGCCCCAGTCTCCTACGTCAGTAGAGTTCAAGGTGAAATAGACCGACTTCACCTTGCCCAGCGATGAGAGGTCAAAGAATGTCCAGTCGTTAACGGCAATGAACTCGCCATTGGTGAACGTTGCCAGGTTCATCTTGACCGTCTTCTCGCTGCCGTCAGCAGCTACGCCATGAGCAACAATCTCGAAGTAGTCGCCCTCTTGATCTAAGGCACGGGCCGCACCTTCGCCTTCCAGACAATCGTAATAGGCCCAAGGGTGGTTGCAGATATAAACGCCGACGGGTTCAAACTCCTCGTTGCCGTCTTTGTCGACAAACTTCACCTGGTTACTGGGCCCTTCCTGTGCCCATGAGCTGTAGTATGCCACGAAGTAGGGCTTCGAGGCATCTGCCGATACGGTGCCGTCGTTATTGAGAACACAACCGCCACCAGCCATGCAGCCGCCGAAGTTTTCAGTCCAGCCGTCGTTGACATGATTGGATGTGTCACCACCCATGGCTGGCGTAAAACCATCCCAATAATAGCCTCCCCACGAGGCTCCCTCGCCGTCGATGAGATGAGACAGGAGAAACTCGCCGCTCTCACCGCCAAACTCAAGCCAGGTGTAGTCTACGTCGTTGTAACAGCCAGTCCACACGCCGTTTTCTCCATATTCAATGCTCGCAGGATTTAGCGGCTTGCTCATGTCTAACGTCACAACGTCAGCCCATGCGGCAGAAGCCAGCAGGACACTCGTTAATAAAGTCAGAATTTTTTTCATACAGTTAGTATTAGGTTAATAATATAAGAATTGTTGTTTCGGGTGCAAAGGTACGAAAAGTTTTGGAATAAAGCACAATTTCCCCCGTTAAATGTGCATAATATCCGCCGGAACGAAAAGGACGCTCCGGGCAAGCGCTGAGAAAAAGCCGTTCTTTCGATTCGAATAAGCCGTTCTTTCGATGGGAAAAAGCCGTTCTTTCGATTCGAATAAGCCGTTCTTTGCCGCTACGCGGCCAAGTTGCTCACGCTCGGGAAAGAAATTTTTCCTCTCGCTTAATCGCAACTTTCGATGAGGAAAGCCGCGCAAAGTCTCAGAAAACCCGTATCAGGAGGATGATTACTGCCGAATAAAGTCCGGCCAGGAGGTCGTCGGCCATGACCCAGAAGGGGCCTTGGCGGCGGTCAAGGGCACGTATGCCCAATGGTTTCACGATATCGAAGAAGCGGAAGAGGAGCAGGGCTGCGAGGGCCATCGGCCAGACGTCGGCCGAGAGCTGCGTTGCCTGCCAGCCGGCGACAGGCAGCAGGGCCACCCAAACGCCTACCATCTCGTCGACCACCACACGGCTGGGGTCGTCGCCCCAGTAGGGTGTCAGCCGTCGCGTGGCCCAGGTTCCCAAGAGGGTGAACAGCAGGATGAGCACGACGGTCGTGACTTCCAGCGCAACAAAAGTGAGCAGGGCGTGGAGCGCAAGCCAGACGGCCGTTGCCAAAACGGCACCGGCCGTGCCCGGTCCCCAGGGCCAGAACCCAGACCCGAACCCTGTGCCGATGATGACAGGTAATAATGAAGGTCTGCTCTTCACGACGGGCATTTATTAAAAAATAAAAAAAGAACAAGGAGTTGAGGAGGTAACAAACATCGTCTCCTCAACTCCTTACTCATAAACAGCAAAAAAGATTACTTGGCCTTCAGCAGGTCGCGAATCTCGCCCAGCAGCTCCTCCTGTGTGGGTCCTGCGGGAGCGGCGGGTGCGGCTTCCTCTTCCTTCTTCTTGTTGAGCTTGTTCATTCCCTTAATCATCAGGAAGATACAGAAGGCTACAATCAGGAAGTCAATGATGTTCTGGATGAACACGCCGTACTTCACCTCTGCGTCGCCCACCTTGGCTACCAGTGTAGTGAAGTCGACACCGCCGGTAATCATACCGATAATCGGCATGAGCACGTCGTCGACCAGTGAGCTGACAATTTTTCCAAATGCACCGCCGATGATGACACCGACTGCCATGTCCATTACGTTGCCCTTCATGGCAAACTCCTTGAATTCTTTAATAAATCCCATAGTTGTAATAATTGTTTGATGATTAAAAATTGTTACGTTTAATCTTTATTAAGAACGTTTCAGTGTGCAAATATAAGAATTATTTTTAACTTTGCACACGAAAAAGCAAAAAAAATGCATTTGGGCATAAAATTTAATGAATTTTTTCTTTAACTTGTTAAATAAACAACAAAAATCATGACAAAAGTTGCAATTAACGGCTTCGGCCGTATCGGTCGCCTCGCATTCCGTCAGATGTTCGAGGCTGAAGGTTATGAAGTAGTAGCAATCAACGACCTGACCAGCCCGAAGATGCTGGCTCACCTGCTGAAGTATGACACCGCTCAGGGCGGTTTCTGCGGCAAGTTCGGTGAGGGCAAGCACACTGTGGACTGCACCGACAACTCCATCATCGTCGATGGCAAGGAGATTACCATCTACGCTGTTCCCAACGCTGCTGAGCTGCCTTGGGGCGAGCTGGGTGTTGACGTCGTTCTGGAGTGCACAGGTTTCTACACTTCTAAGGAGAAGTCAATGGCTCACATCAAGGCTGGTGCCAAGAAGGTTGTGATCTCTGCTCCTGCCGGCAACGACCTGCCCACCATCGTTTACAACGTTAACCACAAGACACTGACTCCTGCTGATACTGTTATCTCAGCTGCTTCTTGCACCACGAACTGTCTGGCTCCCATGACCAAGGCTCTGAATGACTTCGCTCCCATCCAGAGCGGTATCATGACCACCGTTCACGCCTACACTGGCGACCAGATGATTCTCGACGGTCCTCAGCGCAAGGGTGATGTTCAGCGTGCCCGTGCCGGTGCCCAGAACATCGTTCCTAACTCAACTGGTGCTGCCAAGGCTATCGGTCTCGTTATCCCCGAGCTGAACGGTAAGCTGATTGGTGCTGCACAGCGCGTTCCGACACCCACAGGTTCTACCACTATCCTGCACGCTGTTGTGAAGGGTGAGGTGACTGTTGAGGGCATCAACGCCGCCATGAAGGCTGCTACCAACGAGTCGTTCGGTTACACCGAGGAGAAGCTTGTCTCGAGCGACATCATCGGCATGAAGTTCGGTTCACTCTTCGATGCTAACCAGACTATGGTCAGCAAGATTGGTGACGGCAACTCACTCGTACAGGTTGTGAGCTGGTACGACAACGAGAACAGCTACACTTCACAGATGGTCCGCACCATCAAGTACCTCGCCGAGCTGAAGTAAGAGTTAAGTTTCGGAAAAGTAAGAAAGACCGTCTGGAGACATTACTCCGGGCGGTCTCTTTTTTGTAGGAGTGTTACTGTTTTGTTCGCTGGTATGTTGATGCTCTTGCCACCGACGATGAGGCGTCCCTGGCCTCCGTCGCTGTGTACCGTTACCGAGGTCTTGTCCATCCTTACATGAATCTTGCCGAAGGGCGTGGGCACATCACCTTCCATCCACTCCAGGCCGGCAAGCTCGGGACGCACCTCGTATTCCTCATAGCCGGGCTTCACGGGACGCACGCCGAGAAAGTATTTACCTATTATATATATAGGAGAGGCGCCCCAGGCATGGCAAAGGCTCTTGCCGTAGGGTCGGCCATACATGGCCAGGTGCTCCGTGCCCTGCTCCTCGGGATTGTACTTCTCCCAAAAGGTGGTGGCCCCAAGGCGAAGCATGCCACCCCAGTAGGACTTCATCTCGGAGAGCACATGGTCTTGAAGACCCATCTGGCAGAGGGCCTCCAGCTCGTAGAAGCGCATATAAGGCGTGGTGATGGCAGGGACGGCGGGGTTGAGCAGCACGTTTTGGGCAATAGGTGGTTTCTCGCTCTCATCGGCGAAGTCATAGATAATGGCGAAGATGTTGGGAAACTTGGTGACCTGGGCGTTGAGCTGTCCGTCCTCAAGGGCGTGGAGGTAAGTATTGCAGGGGTTACTCCAGAACAGCGTTTTGGTCTTTTCATGGAGAGCGTTGGCAAGAGCGGCGTAGTCCTTTCCGTTTGTTGAAGAGAGAAGGCGGGCACAGAGGACCATGGTCTCAAGGGCTTTCCAGAAGAGGATTTGCTCAAAAGCCAGAGCGCCGCGCTTGTGCATAGGGAAGTCTACCCAGTCGACAAAAATCCAGTCGTCGGGCTTGCCCTCGGCCATGCCGTCGGCGTTAGTGCGTGAGAGCACGTAATCCATGAGGGTAACCATCTTCGGCCACATCTCTCGGATGAAGTCGCGGTCGCCGGTGTAGGCGTAGTAGTCAGCAATGGACTTGAACCAATAGAAGGTGTAGTCCATGATGGTGTTTACATGAGCGGTGACGGGGTCTTTGCCTCGGAGCTGTCGGATGGTGCGCTTTACGCACTCGGTGTCAAAGCGCAAGTAGTAGTTCATCAGGTAGCTCTGTATGGCGTCGCCGCTCCAGGTCCAGCGGTCGCGCTTAATGCCGTCGCAGAAGAACTCACGGGTGGTGAGGTCGAGGGTGTAAGCAGACACTTCCCAAATCTTGTTTAGTTCATCGTCACTGCAGCGGAAGGTGCCGCTCCTCTTCAGGTCAAAAGGTGCGTACTCGAAATCTATAGTCACGTCGTCGTAGCTGGCACCGTCCTCCTTCACAACTAAGACAAAGCGGAAAGCCTTGCTACCCGGCGTTTCACCTACATGCAGGATATCAAGTGTCTCGCAGTGGCCGGTGTCGAGGGCTTCCTCTCGGCTCTCGCCATAGTAGACACGCAGCATACCCTCGCCACGCAAACCGTGGAAATGAAGATATCCAAAGGTCTCCTGGCCGAAGTCATAGAGAACAGCATTGGTTCCTACAGACTCACAACATACGGGAGTTAGGGACTTCGTGGGGAGGCGGAACTGTGAAGGCGGCGTGACATGACTGTCAGAACCATGCCCCACTGGCACGTAGATGCCTGAACCATGAGCAACGCCCAGCTCGTCAATCCAGATTTTGTCCTCGTAGGTCACCTCCCAGCTCGCATCGGTCTTTATCGTAGGCCCGTCGATGAAAAGGGCTGGCGGCGTGGACTGGTTCCAGACCTTTAGAGCCAGACTATGCTTGCCGGAGGGGAGGGTAACGGTGCGAAGTCCTCCTTGCAGTTTCCCGTCAATGCTTAGGTTGAACTGTCCCTCGACGGCAATGCTGACGGTCTCCGGCTCGAAGAGTTCGATGTCGCGGATGAAGACTACGGTGGGCCAATGGCTGTCCTGCTTCCAGAAGGGTGGAAACATTGCGCCGCGCTCCGTACGACGGTTATTGAACTTGTTGCCCAGCCATATCTCAAAGTCGCCGGGATACCATATCCATGTTGCTCGTTTTTCCATTGTTACGGCGTTTTTCCTGCCCAAAGGTAGGTAAAAGAAAGGGAACGGACAAAGAATTAATGGTATTTAATATTTCGGGAAGAAATGTAAAAGTTTGTCAAATAATTTGGGAATTCATATTTTTTGTATACCTTTGCATCGCCTTTCCAAGGTTTGAGAAAATCAGGATGGGTAATAGTTAAGTCTAGTTTAGTTTTTGTGTTGGTTGAGGGCTGGTGATTGCCAGCCCTCATTTACTTAGATTAAACATCAATAAAACACCCGATATTATGTCAAAAGGATTCCTCTTTATTTCACTTTTAGCCGTTGTGCTGCTTGCATCGTCATGTGCCGACAACTCGCGACGTGAGGAGATAGAGCAGCGCCGTGCCGCCCTGAAACATAAGCAGGACAGCACATTGCTGGCATCACAGCAGGAACTGGCCATTGTGGACAGCACGCTGGAAGCCGTAAAGGCTGAGTATGACCGGATGAAGGCTGAGGTAGAGCAGCACAAGAAAGAGCTGCGTGCCACCGCCGAAGAGCTGACAGCACTGACACAACTGCGTATGAGGCGCGACTCACTGCAGGTGCAGTGGGACGTGCTTGGCGCAAAAATAAAATATATCAGGAAGAAACAGCAGGAATAGCCGTTCCTGTTCACTTCTTGGCAGCGCGCTGAACTTCGTCCATGACACGGAGGAAGTTGCCTCCCCATATCTTCTGAATATCGTCCTCGCTGAATCGGCGGGCAAGCAGCTGGCGGGTGAAGTTCGTCAGTTCACTGGCATTGGCCAGGCCGGGAACGCCGCCGTCGCCGTCGAAGTCGGTGCCCAGTCCTACGTGGTCTATGCCCATCACCGCGATAGCATGGTCGAGGTGGGCCATGGCATCGAAGATAGTGGCTTCGGAGGCTTGAGATTTCAGGAAGCCGGGGTAGAGGGTTATTTGGCAGACACCGCCTTTCTTGGCCAAGGCACGCATTTGGTCGTCGGTGAGGTTACGGGGATGGTCGCAGAGGGCACGGGCAGAGGAGTGGCTGCAGACGATAGGAAGGTTGCTGATGTCGAGCGCATCGTAGAAACTCTTTTCGTGGGCATGACTGAGGTCGACCATGATGCCCAGCTCGTTCATGCGACGGATGACATCGGCACCGAAGGGACTAACGCCGCCCCATGTGCTCTCTCCTTTGGCAGAGTCGCAGAGGCTGTTGTCGCCGTTGTGGCAGAGCGTGATGTAAACCACGCCGCGACTTGCGAAGTGGTCAAGGTTTTCGAGGTCATCCTCTAAGGCCAGGCCGTTCTCTATGCCGAGCATGATGCTCTTACGGCCTATATGTTTGTTGGCCCAGAGGTCGGCAGGAGTGCGGGCAATAGCCAAATAGTTGCTGCTGGCGGCTATGATTTGTTCAATACGGTCGAAGATACCGTCGGCGTAGGCCTTGGGGTTTGTGGTGCCCTTTTGTGGCAGGTAGGCCACCATGATGGTGGCGTCGAGCCTGCCCTCGGTCATCTTGTGAAGGTCTACAAGCAGACGGTCGTCGCGAGTAGCGAAGTCGATGCCCTGCGGGAAGAGCATAGGCGTGTCGCAATGGGTGTCGAGGGTGAGCACGCGGCTGTGGAGAGCCTTCACCTGGCGGAAAGTCTCAGCCTCGCGGACGAGCCATTGGAAAAGCGGCAGGCCATCGTCGCCCATGCACTCCGGGTGCCATTGCACGCCGATGACGGGCTTGTGCTCAGTACTTTCCACAGCCTCGATGATGCCATCGGGAGCGGTGGCGGTGACCTTCAGATAAGGTCCAGGTTGGTTCACAGCCTGATGGTGGAAGGAGTTGACGAAGAGGCGGTCGTTGTCAAAGATTGCTCGCAATGAGGAGCCTTCGGCAAGGGCCACAGTGTGAGTGGGTTCCGAGCGGTCGGCATCCTGGGAATGTTTGAGGAGAGAGTCACCAAGGTCTTGCGCGACCTTTCCGCCCAGTGCCACGGCGAGGGTCTGTATGCCTCGGCAGATGCCAAGGATAGGCAGCTGTCGGTTGAATGCCAGGCGGGTGATGAGCAGCTCAGGGAGGTCGCGTTCGGCACAGATGCCTCCCAAGCGGGGCTGCGGTTCTTCGCCCATGAAGAGTGGATTGATATCAGCACCGCCGCTGAGCAGCAGGGCGTCAATGCGCTCCAGTGTCTCCAGGATGGTGGCCTCGTCGGTAAGCGGCGGGATGATGAGCGGCGTGCCGCCAGCACGGACTATCTGCTTGTAGTATCCCTCGCCGAGCTTGCAGGTCTGCTCGCCGTAGTTGCCAGTAATACCGACAACTGGCCGCCTGTCAGCAGCGGGGAAACGCTGGTGAAGGGCGGCCAGTTGGGCATTGAAGTCGAAAGTTTTCATCTATTCCTCTTCCTCTTCGAAGTGTACGGGAATATCGCGCTTAAAACTCTGTTCAAGTGATATGAGCGTCTCGGTGGACACCACTCCGGGAATCTCCTGCAGCTGTCCGTTGAGCAGGTGCATGAGCTGCTCGTTGTCTCGGGCGTAGAGCTTGGCCATCATGGTGTAAGGCCCAGTGGTGAAGTGACACTCCACCACCTCGGGAATCAGTTCCAGCCGCTTCACCACCTCTTTGTACATCGAGCCGCGCTCCAGTGTGATGCCCACGTAGGTGCAGGTGCGGTAGCCCAGCGACATGGGATTCACGTCGAAGCCGCTGCCGGTGATGACGCCGCTCTCAATGAGCCGCTGCACACGCTGATGGACGGCGGCACGCGACACGTTACACTCCTCGGCCACGTCCTTAAACGGTATGCGGGCGTTCTTCGAGAGGATGCTCAGTATTTTCTTGTCCAGGTTGTCGATTTTCTCCATGAGTATTATTGCGGATGTTATTACTTCTTCACGGGCTTTGCCGCAGGCTTAACGGTAGGCGTCTTACCCTGGATCAATATGTCATCGTCCTTGGGGGCCTGAGGCTTTGGCTCAGCCTTTTCAATTCCTACCAGCTCTACATCGAAGATGAGGGTGGAGTAGGGAGGAATCTGGCCTGTCTGGCGCTCGCCGTATGCAAGATGCTGGGGAATGAAGAGCTGCCACTTGGAGCCTACGGGCATCATGGTCAGGGCCTCGGTCCATCCCTTGATGACCTGGTCGGCGCGGAAGCTGGCGGGCTCGTTGCCGTGCTTTGATGAAGCGTCGAAGACGGTGCCGTCGATGAGACGTCCCTCGTAGTTCACCTTCACCTTGTCCGAGCGCTGGGGAACCTCGCCGTCGCCTTCCTTCAGCACCTTGTACTGCAGTCCGCTGGCGGTGGTGATGACGCTGTCTTTCTTGGCGTTTGCCTCGAGGAACTCACGTCCTATCTTGGTCAGTTTCTCCATTTTGGCAGCCTTGTTCACCTTCTGCTTTTCCTTGAAGAGGTCTTCGGCCTGCTTTGCGGTCATGACGGTGGAGTCGTTCTTGACAGCATCGATAAATCCGCGGTAGAAAACTTCCTCGATAAGCGTATCGGGAGTGTCGGTAAAGTCGCGCTGCACGTCGGGAAGCATGCCCTGCACCAGCGTGCTGGCAATCTTTTCTCCTACTGTGCGGGCTTTCTCGCGGGGATCGTTATTGGCAATCTTCTGCAGTTCAATGCCCTGACGAAGTCCATTGACGAAGTCGGCCATGTAGGCGGTGTCCACGCCCTGCTGGAGCAAGTAGGGTATGAGTCCCCTTGTCATAGCTCCACCGGCGGCATAGCTCATCGAGTCGCAACCGTTGGTGAGCACCACGGGGGCAAGCACTTCAGCCACGGGGGCATTCTTCTTGTCCTTCTTTTTCTTAGCATCCAAAGTGCTGAAAGAGGCACCCGCCACCAGGGCGGCGAGTGCCAGTGCTATAACTTTCTTCATAAGTCAGCGCTTATTTGATTTCCAGGAGTTCAACCTTGAAAATAAGAGTCGAGTAGGGAGGAATGTTACCCATGTCGCGAGTGCCGTAGCCCTTATCCTGAGGGATGTAGATTTCCCACTCTGAGCCGACGGGCATGAGCTTCAGGGCCTCCTGCCAACCGGGGATGACCTGGGCGAGTCCGAATGTTGCGGGCTGGTTGCGCTGGTAGCTGCTGTCGAAGACGGTGCCGTCGATGAGCTTACCCTCGTAGTTCACCACCACCTGGTTGCTGTCAGTGGGCAGTGCGCCGTTACCTTCCTTCAGAATCTTGTACTGCACACCGCTGGGCAAAGTGACGATGCTGTCCTTCTTGGCGTTCTCGGCAAGGAATTCCTCGTTCTTCACCTTTCTGTCACCGTACTTGATGTTAGCAACAATAGCGTTAGCAGTACTGTCGGCCTCAGCCACGGTCATCTTCGTGTCCTTCTTCAGGATAGCGCTGATGAAACCGGCGAGCATGTTGCTCTTCGAGATGCTCTTGGTGCTGTCGTTGGCGAAAATGTTCGAGTTGATGCCCGGAATCATCTGCTGGCCAATCTGCTGACCAATCTGGGTTCCTGCGAAGTAGGCGGTCTTCTTCTTGTCGTCGCCGGCATTGGCACCGTCGAGAACACCCTGGATGAACTCTGCCATGTAGGCGGTGTCCACGCCGAGACGCTGTGAGATGTACTCGTTTAGGCCCTGTGACTGTGCCACACCGATAGCGTAGCTCAGGGTGTCGATTTCGTTTTTCAGACTAGCCTTGGGGGCGTTGCCGCTGCACGAAGCGAGCGTAGCGGCTGCGATGGCCATAGCGGCCACGAAAGTAAGTTTTTTCATTTTTTGTTTGTTAATTATTTTTTTGTGGGTTGATATGGGCTTTGTGGGGTTAATGGGGTTAATGGGCTTTATGGATTAGACCACTTCGATGAGCTCCACGTCGAAAATGAGCGTTGCGAAGGGAGGAATCATCTGTCCTGCACCGCCCTCGCCGTAAGCCAGGCGGTAGGGGATGAAGAAACGGTACTTGGCACCCTCCTGCATCAGCTGCAGTCCCTCGGTCCATCCGGCAATGACCTGCTGCAGACCGAACACGGCGGGCTCGCCGCGCTGCACGCTGCTGTCAAACACCGTTCCGTCGATGAGGAATCCCTCGTAGTGGCACTTCACCGAGTCCTTGGCCGACGGCTTCTTGCCGTTGCCTTCGCGCAGCACCTGATACTGCAGTCCGCTGGGCAGTGTCACCACTCCGTCCTTCTTGCCGTTCTCAGCCAGATATTTCTCGCCGGCCTCCTTGTGCACCTTGCCCTGGGCCATGCGCTCCCTGTTGATTTTCTCCTCCTGCTGAGCGAAGTACTGCTGTACAATCTGCTGTGCCTCGCGGTGCGAAATCTTCAATTCGCGTCCCTCCAGCACGTCGCTTATGCTTTGAGCGAAGTCGGCCACCTTCAGGTCTGTGGCGCCCATCTGGGCCAGCTGCTGACCAATGCCCAGTCCAAGGGCGTAGCTAAGTTTGTCCATTATAAATTAATGTGTAATCTTTTAGAGCGTGCAAAATTAGTAATAAATTCTGAAACAGACACCTATTTCAAGAAAATTAACTTTGTTTGCCGCAAATAACACACTTTATGTCATGATAAAGGCTCGACAGCAGTCACGCCGTCGTCAACTCACACACAAAGTCCTTAGCGCGAAGCCTTACTCCTCAAACACATAGCCGTAGCCCGTTCGGCTAATGATGTTTTGAGCGTATGGGCCTATTTTCTTGCGCAGGCGGGTGATGTTGACATTCACGGTGCGGTCTGTCACGATGACGCGAGCCAAGCAACCTGAAAAACAATTCGATATTCATATCATCTTGATAACCTAAGTTTCTATGTCTGCTGCAAAGATACGAAAACACAAACAACTTACCAAAAAAAGACGATTACAATTTGGTTACATCTCAAAATGTCAGATTTAGGGGTGGAGAAAGAACGGCTTATTCGAATCGAAAGAACGGCTTATTCCCTTAGAAAGAACGGCTTATTTGAATCGAAAGAACGGCTTTTTCTCTGACGGGCAATGACTTTTTTACAGCAAATAGTAGTTTATTCAGTTTTTTGTTGTAACTTTGCACCATCAATCCTAAAAGTGACATGAAAGCCATAACCGTCGTCATCACCATCCTGCTGCTCTCCGCCTTGCCGGCCCTTTCCCAGCAGTCTCGGACGTGGGAGGAGCTATGGCAGGAGATGCAGGCCGACGCGGATGACGAGGACGACGAGGAGGCGCAGGACGAGGACTATGAGCGGCTGGCACAGCTGGCACGCAGTCCTGTAGACCTGAACAAGGCTACACGCGAGGACCTGGAGCAGCTGCCGTTTCTGTCAGAGCTGCAGGTGATGGACCTCCAGGAATATCTGCACCGCTACGGCCCCATGCGGTCGCTCGGCGAGCTGAAGATGATCAAGTCGCTGGACTACTGGCAGCAAGAACTGCTGCCCTTTTTTGTGTATTTAGAGGACGAGGCCGACGAGCCGCTCCCAACGTACAGCCGACGCCTCTCCTACCACCCTCATGCCGAGGTGACCCTTACCGGGCTCGTGCCCTTCTATGAGCGCAAGGGCGACCTCGCGGGCTATCTGGGCTACCGTTACCGCCACTCCCTGCGGGCAGAGTACAGCGAGGGCGAACGGATGAAGGTGGGGCTGATAGGTTCGCAGGATGCCGGCGAGCCGTTCTTCGCAGGAGACAACCGCTGGGGATATGACAACTATTCCTACTACGTGCAGGTGGGCCGCCTGGGCATTCTCGACAAGGCCATCGTGGGCAAGTACCGCGTGTCGGCAGGCATGGGGCTGGTGCTCGGCGGCAGCTTCCGACTGGGCAAGCTGGCCTCGCTGATGTCGCTGGGACGACAGCCCACGACGTTGCGTCCCCACAGCTCACGCTCTCAGGCCGACTATTTCCGTGGGGCAGCCACCACGCTCCGTGTATTGGGCAGCGACCGCGTTGACGATGCCACGCTAAAGCTCACCGCCTTTGTCTCCCACCGGCCAATTGATGCAACGCTGGCTGACGACGGTACGGCCGCGACGCTCGTCACCAGCGGCTACCACCGCACCGTCTCTGAGATGGCGCGCAAGGACAACACCCACCTCACAGCTTTTGGCGGACGGCTGGCCTTTACCAAGGGCGGCTGGCGCGTGGGGCTGAATGTCGTCCATACACACCTCGACCGCCGGCTGCAACCGCCTACCACAACGCTCTACCGTCGTTACAACCCTGCAGGCACCGACTTCCTGAACACCAGCCTTGACTATAGTTACACGCGACCCCGACTGACTGTAAGCGGCGAGACTGCCGTCAATCGTGACGGAGCCGTGGCTACAATAAACAGCCTGGGCTGGCAACCCTCGTCCAATATCAGCATCATGGCCCTGTGGCGACACTATAGCTACCGCTACACGGGTCTCTACAGCCACAGCTTCGGCGACAACGCCAGGGCGCAGAACGAGCAGGGTTTCTTCCTCGGCACCACATGGAAACCCTTGCGCCGTCTGACGCTACGGGCATACGCCGACTACGCCTGGTTCCCTTGGGCTAAATACCTCGTGTCACAACCCTCGCAGGCACTCGACTTCCTTCTTCAGGCCGAATATCGCCTCAGCAAGTGGCAGCTGCTGGCACGAGGCAGGACGCGCTTCCGGGAACGCGACAACGAGGACAAGACCGCTCTCACGGCCAATAATGAGTACCGGCTACGTCTCGCTGCCACACGCGATATGAGCCGAGTCCTCAGCCTGCGTACTCAGCTTGATGCCGCACGGGCCTTTTATCTGAAGCCATCACTGGGATGGATGTTGAGCGAGCACTTGACGTGGCAGCCTCGCTCCTGGCTGCTCTGTGCTACGGCGGGTTACTTCCATACCGACGACTACGCCAGCCGCATCTATCTCTACGAGCGGCAGATGGCCTATGAGTACATCATGCCGACGTACTTCGGCCACGGCCTGCACCTTGCCGCTCTGGTTCGCAAAAGCTTCGGCCAGCATCTGCGAGTCACGGCCCGCCTGGGCTTTACCCGCTATTCCGACCGCTCCACTATCGGTTCCGGACTGCAGCTAATAGACAGTCCGCAACAGGCCGACTTGGACCTGCAACTGCGCTGGAAGCTGTAGTATTGGAAAAAAATGTTCAATTATTTTGTACTTTGCACAAATTGCATTATCTTTGCAAGCAAAATTCTGATACTATGGTTTACAAATACGATTTCCTGGTCATAGGAGCGGGCGTGGCCGGCATGAGCTACGCCCTGAAGGTTGCCCGCGAGAAGAAGGGCACGGTGTGCATGATTTGCAAGACGAGCCTCGACGAGGCGAACACCTCGTTCGCGCAGGGCGGCGTGGCAAGCGTGACGAACCTGGCTGTCGACGATTTCGACAAGCATATCGAGGACACGATGATTGCCGGCGACTACATTAGCGACCGTGCAGCCGTGGAGCAGGTGGTACGCAAGGCCCCTGCTCAGATAAAAGAGCTGGTAAAGTGGGGCGTGAACTTCGACCGCAAGGAAGACGGCACGTTCGACCTCCACCGTGAGGGCGGCCACTCCGAGTTCCGCATCCTACACCATGCCGACGACACCGGCGCCGAGATTCAGCGTGGACTGATGGCTGCTGTACGAGCCTGCCCCGACATCACCGTCAAGGAGAACCACTTCGCTGTGGAGATTATCACCCAGCACCATCTCGGCGTACGCGTCACCCGCCGCTCGCCCCACATCAAATGCTACGGAGCATACGTCTTAGCCCCCAGCAATCCAGAAAACCCAGGGAACCCCGATAATCCAGCAAATCCGGGCACCGTCGACACCTACCTCGCCAAGGTCACCGTGCTCTGTACCGGCGGCTGCGGCGCCGTCTACCTGACCACGTCGAACCCCGTCATCGCCACTGGCGACGGCATCGCCATGGCCTACCGCGCTAAGGCTACGGTGGCCGACATGGAGTTCGTGCAGTTCCATCCCACCGTGCTCCACAATCCCAAGGAGACCCACCCCGCCTATCTCATCACGGAAGCCATGCGTGGATACGGCGGCATACTGAAGCTGCCCAACGGACAGACGTTCATGGAGAAATACGACGAGCGCCTCTCGCTGGCCCCACGTGACATCGTGGCCCGTGCCATCGATAAGGAGATGAAGATTCACGGCATCGACCACGTCTGCCTCGACGTCACCCATAAAGACCCGGCCGAGACGCGCCACCACTTCCCCAACATCTACCAGAAATGCCTCAGCATGGGCGTCGACATCACCACCGACTACATACCCGTACGGCCTGCTGCCCACTACATGTGTGGCGGTATCAAGGTCGACCTCAACGGCCAGACCTCCATCGAGCAGCTCTACGCCCTCGGCGAGTGTTCCTGCACGGGCTTGCACGGCGGCAACCGTCTGGCCTCGAACTCACTCATCGAGGCCGTGGTCTATGCCGACGCTGCCGCCAAGGATTCGCTGAAGCATGTCGACCTCTACGACTGGAACGACCAGGTGCCCGAGTGGAACGACGAGGGAACGATGACCAACGAGGAGAAGGTGCTCATCACGCAGAGCATCAAGGAGGTGAACCAGATCATGTCAAACTACGTGGGCATCGTGCGCTCCGACCTCCGCCTGCACCGTGCCTGGGACCGCCTTGACATGCTCTACGAGGAGACGGAACGGCTCTTCAAGCGTGTGAAAGCCAGCCGCGACATCTGCGAGCTCCGCAACATGATTAACGTCGGCTACCTCATCACCCGCTTCGCCCTCGAGCGAAAAGAGAGTCGCGGACTGCACTTCACCATCGACTACCCCGTGCACGCCTACGACAAAAACCAATAAACAACCAAACGACTAAACTACCAATAGTATGGAAGAGAAAAAGAACATTCGGTGCATCAACACCGGAAAGTTGATGCAGGTGCCCATGGGCTGTACCCTGGAAGAGGTCTACCAGATGACCGGCCTGAAGATGGAATACGGTCCCATCGTGGCGCGGGTGAACAACAAGATGGAGGGCATGCACTTCCGTCTCTTCAACGACAAGGACGTGGAGTTTCTCGACATCACCGCCCCGAGCGGACTGCGCTGCTACACCCGCACGGTGTTCTTCGTGCTCTGCAAAGCCGCCCACGAGCTCTTCGACCCAGACTGTAAGGTCACCATCGACATTCCCGTCTCCAACGGCTACTACGTCGACCTGCAGATTGGCCGACCCGTGACCCTTGACGACGTAGGACTGCTGCGCCGCAAGATGCAGGAGATCATTGACCGCCACTTGCCCGTACACC
>JAGCNO010000028.1 GCA_017645905.1 Prevotella sp.
GGACGGGAACGTAGCAAAGGTACTTGGTTGTAGCGGCGCGATGCAGACCGCTTGCCCACCCGCCTCTTTAGCTCAGTTGGCCAGAGCACGTGATTTGTAATCTCGGGGTCGTTGGTTCGAATCCGACAAGAGGCTCGAAGATTGGAATAATAAGACAAAACGGGTTCTTATTATTCCAATTTAACATTTAAACAGCCTGCGATGAGACACATCTTTATTATATTACTGCTCGCCCTGCTCCCCGTGGCCATGATAGCCCAGGAGAGCAAAGGACCGTTCAAGGCCAGCCTCTACAACGAGGAATACCAGCTGCGTATGCCCATCAACTTCTACGATGAAGACATCACCATCCCCGGACAGGAGATGTTTGGCCAGATGGCCGGCTACCTGTGCAAGGACGGAACCACCTACTGCTGGCTCGTGGTGAAGGCCGACGTTGAGGGCGACAAGGCACAGCTCGTCATGTGTAACGACTACGGAAGTGAGGATCTCAAGGCAGAACTCACCGTTCAAGGAGACTCACTCTACGTGCTACAACACCTCAGCGGCTCCACGCTCAAAGTACCCAATAAGGGGAAATGGCAGAAACTGCCAAAGACGATAGAGTTCAAGCGGAAAAAGACAAAATAACAGCTTTCAGAAAGCAAAAAAAGACAAAAAGTCACGAGAAAGCAAAAAAAGACGACAAAAAATTTGGTCGTTACGATTATTTATCTTACTTTTGCAGCCGATAATCCAATTTAATAACTAAAAAATCAAACTATTATTGCCTATCGAAACAGATTTTACTTGATTAAAAAAGTAAAAAAGCAATGAAACATTTCGATGAATTGACCGACGAGCAGTTGGCCATCCTTTATGTAAAAGGCAATAACAGTGCGTTCGACGAGTTATTAACCCGTACCCAAACCAAGTTATTCACCTACATCATGTTCGTGGTTCGTGACCATGACCTTGCTGATGATATCTTCCAGGAGACCTTTGTTAAGGTCATCACGAAGCTGCAACAAGGGCAGTACACCGACTCCGGCAAGTTCATTTTCTGGCTTACCCGCATAGCCCATAACTGCATTATGGACTGGTATCGCACGCAGCAGGGTCGCCATTTGGTAGAGCCTAACGAGGACAACAACCTTGAAAACCTGCAGGGTGCCTCAGTGCTCGACATCGACCATGAGTCGGAACTGGTGAACGAACAGATTCTGCGCGACGTGAAGAAGATGATGGAGGCTCTGCCCGCTCCGCAGCGCGAGGTGGTCTACATGCGCTTCTATCAGCAGCTGTCGTTCAAGGAGATTGCCGAACTGACCGGTGTGAGCATCAACACCTCGCTGGGACGTATGCGCTATGCACTTATCAACATGCGCCACATGGCCAAGAAGCACCAGATTGAACTCGCGCTACAGAACTAACCCCTCACCCTCACCCCCGTAAATGTCCGACATCATCCAGCTCTTACCTGACAGCGTGGCTAACCAGATAGCCGCCGGCGAGGTGATACAAAGGCCTGCATCGGTCATCAAGGAGCTGGTGGAGAACGCCGTCGATGCCGGGGCCAAGAACATCCGAGTGGTCATCATTGATGCCGGTCGAACTACGATTCAGGTCATCGACGACGGTTGCGGAATGTCGGAGACCGACGCCCGTCTGGCCTTTGAGCGTCATGCTACGTCGAAGATTCGTCAGGCCGACGACCTCTTTTCCCTTCACACGATGGGCTTCCGAGGCGAAGCTCTGCCGTCGATTGCCGCCGTAGCACAGGTGGAACTGACTACTCGCATGGCCACCGACGATATTGGCACACGGCTCACCCTCCAAGGGTCGCACGTTGTCAGTCAGGAGCCTGTGGCCTGTCCTGTGGGCAGCAACTTCAAGGTTGAGAACCTTTTCTTCAACGTTCCCGCACGGCGCAAGTTCCTGAAGAGCAATGCCACCGAGCTGAACAATATCCTCGCGGCCTTTGAGCGCATCGTGCTCGTCTATCCCGGTATCGCCTTTACCCTCTACAGTAACGGGCAGGAACTGATGAACCTTCGGCCGGGCAACCTGCACCAGCGCGTCAGCGATGTCTTTGGCAAGAAGCTCAGCCAGGACCTGCTGCCCGTAGAGGTCGACACGGCCCTCTGCCGCATCACCGGTTTTGTCGGCAAGCCTGAGTCGGCCAGGAAGAAGGGTGCCGCGACTTATTTCTTTGTCAACGGGCGCTACATGCGTCACGCTTACTTTCACAAAGCCGTGGCCAACGCCTTCGAGCGCCTTGTGCAGGAGGGTATGCAGGTGCCTTACTTCATCTATTTCGACGTCAATCCTGCCGACATCGACGTCAACATCCATCCCACAAAGACGGAGATCAAGTTTGAGAATGAGCAGGCCATCTGGCAAATCCTCTCCGCTGCCGTGCGCGATGCCATAGGCCGCTTCTGCGATATTCCCACCATTGATTTCGACACCGAAGGACGTCCCGAGATACCGCCCTACGACCCGCACCGCGACAATATCGTTGCGCCTCGCGTGACCTACAACCCGAACTATAACCCCTTCTCTACCAATATAGGAGGAGACACTTCTAAGCGTAGCAAAGTTCCTACCGACTGGCAGACCCTTTACGAAGGTGCACTCTCCGACAAGGAGGAACCAGGCGAGACTTCTCCCGGGCTCTTCCCCTCAGCTCCGGAGAGCATCGTCAGCGACAAGTCGCCGGCTCACTACCAGTACAAGGGCCGTTACATCATGACTGCCGTGAAGTCGGGCCTGATGATTATCGACCAGCATCGTGCCGACATCCGTATACGCTACGACCGATACATGGCGCAGCGCGAGAAAGGCATGCCGAACACCCAGCGCGTGCTCTTCCCCGAAATGATTGAGTTCTCGCCTTCTGAGAATATTTCCATGCAACGTTCGCTGCCCGAGCTCTCGGCAATGGGCTTCGAAATCAGCGACCTTGGCGGCGGCAGCTATGCTGTCATCGGAGTGCCTGCCGGCCTCGACGGTCTCAATCCTGTAGTGTTGGTAAGAAATATCGTGGCCGATGCTGCCGAGTCATTACAATTATCCGCACAGTCGCTCCACGAGGCGATGGCCCTTTCCTTGGCCCGTCAGGCGGCCATTCCCGAGGGCCAGGTGCTCACAAACGAGGAGATGGAGCGCGTGGTGAACGAGTTGTTCGCCTGTTCTAACGTGAACTATACCCCTGACGGACGGGCCATTATCGCCATCCTGCCGCAAAAAGACATAGAGCATCTGCTGGGATAAACCAACGCTGCTCTATCGTTTATTGTCTATTGTTTATTGCTTATTGTTTATCGTCTATTGTTTATTGTTTGTTCTCCTCCTCCGTGTCCCTTTTGTGTCGCTCCACCGACATCTTGGCAAAGTCTTTCTTCTTGAGCACGAACGAGTTAGATAGATAGTTCTCACGCACCACTTTATTGGCTGCAAGTTCCTCCGGCCGGCCCTCAAAGAGTATTCGTCCCTCGAAAAGCAGATAGGCACGGTCGGTGATGCAGAGCGTTTCCTGCACGTTATGGTCGGTGATGAGTATTCCGATGTTACGTTGTTTCAGGTCCCAGACGATAAACTGAATGTCCTCCACGGCGATGGGGTCCACACCGGCAAACGGTTCGTCGAGCATGATAAAACGCGGGCTGATGGCCACGCAACGTGCAATCTCACAGCGTCGGCGCTCACCTCCGGAGAGCTGGTCGCCGAGGTTCCTGCGCACCTTGTTAAGGCGGAACTCATGGATAAGGTCCTCCATCATCAGCCGCTTCCAGTCATACTCTGTATATTTCTCCGGCCTTGGGAAGGCAGCCAGCTTTTCGGCCAGCTCAGGCTTGTCGTAGATGGCGGTCAGATGGTCGATGGTCTGCTGCGAGATGTCCTTCTTCAGCTTGCGCATTTCCAGGACGGAGAAGATGTTGTCCTCGACGCTCATCTTGCGGAATACTGAGGCCTCCTGCGCCAGATAGCCGATGCCCACGTCGGTGTGGGCACGCTTATAGACGGGGTAGTCGGTAATCTCCTTCCACTTCTGCGGGTCATTGTCGTCCTTGGCCTCGTCCACTACGTAGACACGTCCGGCGTTGGGCAGCACCAGACCGGTAGTCATATAGAAAGAGGTGGTCTTGCCGGCACCGTTAGGCCCCAGCAGTCCCACAATTTCTCCCTGGGTGACGTTGTAGTTCACGTCGTTCACCACCGTGCGCTTGCCATAACGCTTCACCAGCCCCTTGGCTTCCAGCGTGCAGAAGCCCTCCTTGCGGGCCACCAGGTTGAGCCTGCCGTTACTGCCCTGGGCCAGCAGCTTGTATAGTTCAGTTACGTCCTTCTTCTTCATGGATAAAAATTCCTTCGGCGTGCAAAGTTACAACTTTTTGGCGAATACTCCAAAGAAAATCCACTTATTCCATGATTCCCCGCATATTTTTACCATTTATTCCGTTTCTTTCGCATCCCATATCACCAGTTATTTCTTTCTGATATGCACACCCTCAGATGTTTCCGCCGACCTGATAGTCAGCCTTTATGATGTAAAGAAAATTGTCAATAAAATACGCTCTCAAAGAAGCTCCATCTGGAACTTTTCATTGCACAAAATAGCCCGTCTGTGCACTTTTCTTCCGTTTTCTCCCTGCACAAACTCGTCAATCTGTGCAGAAATTAACAATTAGAAACTGCATTTTGACCCTTTTCCGCCTCCAGAATGTAGTTTTTGCCCAAATTTTACACGCTCCAAGCCACCCGCTCCTTCCACAACGCCTTTTTGTAATCCTCTGTTTATAAGCGCTTTCCGATTTCTTTACACGCAATTTTCCTCAAAATCATCTTAGATCAGACCCACAGTTTGAACGGCTTTTTCTATGAGAAAGAACTATCTTTTCCCATAGAAAGAACTATTCTTTCCCATAGAAAAGACGGTTTTTTCTCCCAGCGCCCTTATTCCCCCCTCAAAACTCGCACGTATGAATCCTCGATTGTCCTTGCTCCAAATTTACGACTTACAACGCAGTCGTTGTAAATATTCTTTACCATTTGAAAGACAAGATTCCTGCACGCTTCTTCATTTTTATCCTTGCTGACGGCTGTCATTTCCATTCTTTTTCGTACCTTTGCACGCATATTGAAACGAATAGTATGAAGGACTTTGCAGCAATAGATTTCGAAACAGCCAACAACAATCGCTCTTCCGTCTGCTCTGTAGGCGTGGTGATTGTCCGTGACGGTGAGATTGTGGACTCTTTCTACTCGCTCATCCAGCCAGAGCCGAACTACTATAACTACTGGTGCTCACAGGTTCACGGCCTTTGCTGTCAGGACACAGACGATGCTCCTGTCTTCCCCAAGGTCTGGGCACAGATAGAGCCACTCATCGAGGGTCTGCCCCTTGTAGCCCACAACAAGCCCTTCGACGAGGGTTGCCTGAAAGCCGTGATGCGTGTCTACCAGATGGACTATCCCGATTATGAGTTCTACGACACCCTTTGCGTCTCCCGTCGCAAGCTCCCTTCTCTGCCCAACCACCAGCTCCATACCGTCGCCTCCGCCTGCGGTTACCAGTTAGCACGCCATCACCATGCCCTCGCCGATGCCGAAGCCTGCGCCTGGATAGCAAGGGAGATTCTGTAAAGTAGCAAATGATGCGACTACTTTTAAAATAATAGGAATGAATATTGGAGGTCAAAACATATTTCTTCGAGCAATACGGAATGAGCATGTCCCATCGGCACATGATTCATATCCGTTCAATCTTCCCATAGTACGCAACCTGAAGACCTTGGAATTTTCAAAGAGCGTTACCTACATCGTGGGAGAAAATGGCTCGGGTAAATCTACTCTCCTTGAAGCTATTGCCTCTTTACTTGGTCTGAATGTTGAAGGTGGAAGCAGAAACTTCAACTTCAGGACGCAGGAAACGCACTCCTCCCTTTATAAAGAGCTGCGTGCCGTCAGGGCAGACTTAAACTACAGAAACGCTTTCTTCTTCCGTGCTGAGAGTTTCTATAACGTAGCCTCTGAAGTGGACAGGATTGCCCATGAAGACAGGCGGATGTTGGAAAGCTATGGAGGTGTCAGCCTTCATGAGCAATCGCACGGCGAAAGTTTCATGGCTCTATTTACTAACAGGTTGAGAAGCAAAGGACTATACATCTTTGATGAGCCAGAAGCGGCATTATCCTATATGAACCAGCTCCGGTTCTTAGTATGGTTAAAAGATGCTGTTTCCGAAGGCTCGCAAATCATTATCTCCACCCACTCGCCAGTTATTCTTGCCTATCCTGATGCAGAGATCTACGTTGCCGAAGAAGGCGTGTTAAATAGTACGGCTTACGATGACTGCTACATCTATCGTGATATGTTGGCGTTCGTAACGAACAAAGACTTGGTGATAAAAGAGCTGTTATCCGAGTAAAACGTTGAGAGTCACTTCGCAATGTCCTGGATGACCAGTCCGGCGAGCATGAATCCGAAGATGGCGGTGGTGTGGGCGACGGTGCCGTTGACGTGGGGCTTGTTGAAGGGTGAAGGTTCTTCGCCTTCGTCTGTGGGATTGCCGCGGTTTGTGAGCAGTTCGTCGCTGTAGACACAGAGGAACTTTCGCTTGGGGTACTGTCCCATTGACTTGAACTTCTTGCGGAGGGCACGGGCCAAGGGGTCGCCCTCCACTTTCCAGAACTCGGTGGTCTTGATGCGTGTGGGGTCCAGCTTCAGGGCTGCACCCATAGAGGAGAAGAGCTTGGTCGGGGATTGCAAATCCCCGACAACAGAAGAATCCCCGACAACAGGCAGCTGTGTGGCCATAAGGATGAGCTGGGCCTTGTCCTTCAGCGAGTCGATGGCATCGATGATGTAGTCGTAGCTGCCGAGGTCGAACTCCTGCGCCGTCTCTTGGGAGAACACTTTCTGCAACGCCGTGATTTCCGCCGAGGGGTTGATACTGAGCAGACGCTCCTTCAGCGCCTCCACCTTTACCTGCCCGATGGTGGCGGTTGTTGCCATCAGCTGGCGGTTGACGTTGGTGATGCACACCCGGTCGGAATCGACAATCGTCAGCCGACGGATGCCGCTACGCACCAGACTTTCGGCGCACCAGGAGCCTACGCCCCCGACACCGAAGATAATCACGCGCTTCTGCGCAATGCGCTCCATCGCCTCGCTGCCGAGCAGCAGCTCCGAGCGCCGGAATATGGGTTGGTCTTTTATCATTGTCTTAGCCTTGTTTTTCGGTCATGTATTTCCAGTAGCGGCGGGGCATGTCGCTGAGCTGCTTACGGGGATTCATGCGCTCACGGATGCAGATAGCCTTGAAGTAGGTACGCCAGAGGTCCTGGAAGAGTTTGTCGTTCTCGCTCATTACAGTGTCATCGAGCTTACCATTCGACAGATTGAAGGGCACGGCGGCTTCGTCCTCGAAGGTCACATGTATGACGGTTTCCCCGTCATAATAGAACCCATAATGCCGACGAGCATCATAGATGAGCCAGGGCTGGTCGTTAAACCGGTCCTGGAAATGGTGGGTGATGAGCGGCAGCACGTTATGGTCGGGGCTGACGACGGCGAGGTAGGTGCCGTCCTTCGCTTTCTGGAAACGGATGAACTGCTTCATGCGTAGCTGTTCGTGGAGCACGCGGCGGGCGATGTTCGTCACCGTCAGCACGTCGGGGTCGGCAAAGTTTCGCTCGATGTCTCCCTGACGGAACACCTTACAGATATATTGGAATAGCGGCTGGTTCAGCTCCCTCTGTTCAGACAGCCAACTGACGGCAATCAGTCTCATGGCCTCCCGTGACACCCGTTTCTCCAGTCCGGCCCATACGCGCCGTGCCTTCTCCCCGTCGGTATATACATTATATATATGCTCGCAGAAGAGTGGCAGGGGGTCGCCCTCCGCCAGCAACTGCTCAGGCTGCTCTTTTAGGGCAAAGACATCGAATACTGCCGTCAGCAGCCCATTCATCGTTCCGTCGAATGTATATACTGTCATGTCCTGTCTGTTTCGTCCTTGAAATCGAGGGAGAGTTGCTGCTCGGCGGCGGCTCTCTTTTGTTGTGCCTTGCTGATAAGCAGGGGGCGGAGACGCTCGGGACGCAGCTCATTGATGCCGACGATGGGGTCAGGGATTGCAAATCCCTGACAACGGGTCAGCTCATGGCAGGTGATGAAGTACTTGGCCTTCTTCATCACAACGCCCATCTTCTTCAAGTCGTAGGATGTGAGTCGGTTGAAGCGGCGAGAGTTGACGATGAGCCAGGCTGACTTAGTGCCGAGGCCGGGGACTCTTAATAGCATTTCGTAGTCGGCGGTGTTGACGTCAACGGGGAAGGCTTCGGGATGGCGTAGTGCCCAAGCCAGCTTCGGGTCCACTTCGAGGTCGAGGTTCGTGTGCTGGTCATCGACGATTTCCTCTACCTTGAAATGATAGAAGCGCAGGAGCCAGTCGGCCTGATAGAGCCGGTTCTCGCGCACCAGTGGCGGCTGCTTCAGTACGGGCAGGCGAGGGTCGTAGGTGTTCACGCTGACGTAGCCGGAGTAATAGACGCGGCGCATCGTGGGCTGGCTGTAGAGCATCGATGACATGTTGAGAATGTCACGGTCGGTATCCTTTGTAGCGCCGACAATCATCTGGGTGGACTGTCCGGCAGGTACGAAGTGCGGCACATTGCGCAAGTGGCGACGATCCTCCTTGTTCTCAAGGACACCCTGCTGGATGAGGCGCATGGGCTGGAACACGCTCTGATGGTCTTTTTCCGGTGCCAGGAGTTTCAGTGACTCCTCTTTCGGAATCTCGATGTTCACGCTCATGCGGTCGGCATAGCGTCCAGCCTGGTTGAGCAGCTCCTGAGAACAGCCGGGGATGCTCTTCAGGTGGATGTAGCCGTTGAAGCGATGAACGAGTCGCAGGTCTCGGGCAATGGCTGCCAGCCGCTCCATTGTGTAGTCGGGGTTACGCACCACGCCGCTTGAGAGGAAAAGGCCCTCGATGTAGTTGCGGCGATAGAACTCCATTGTGATTTCTTCCAGCTCCGAGACCGAGAGCGTCGCCCGCTTGATGTCGTTAGAACGGCGGTTGATGCAGTAGGCGCAGTCGTACATGCAGTAGTTCGTCAGCATCACCTTCAGCAGCGAAATGCAACGACCATCGTCGGCAAACGAGTGGCAGATGCCCACACCACCAACCGTTGAACCCACCATGCCCTTTTTACCACTACGCACGGTACCGCTCGACGAGCACGACACATCGTACTTCGCCGACTCTGCGAGAATTCGCAGCTTCTCCATCGTCTTTTCTGTCAGCATGTCAATAAAGCGACGGCAAAGGTACTAAGAAAATCTCAAAGTGACGCACATTTAGCTGCTAAAATTTGGCAGTTTCGCGTA
>JAGCNO010000029.1 GCA_017645905.1 Prevotella sp.
TCCTGATGGCAGCTTCAACCTGAAGGAGGATGGCAACTACAAGGTATTTGTTACCGCTAAGTTCCCCAGCGCAGGTACACTGCAGATCAACATGGGTACATGGAGTGCTAACGACCAGGCTCAGTTCCCCGTTGAGGCTTCTGACGACTTCCAGACCATTGAGTGCGACTTCGAAGGCTGGTCAGTTGACGCCGAGGGTGCTCACCTGCTGTTCCAGTGCGGTGACTTCAAGGGTACAACCATCGTGAAGAGCATTAAGATTGTTGAGATCGGTGAAGGTGGCGATGAGCCCGAGCCCGAGCCCGAGGCTCACGTTTACGGCGTTGTAGGTACCCTCGTTGGTAGCTGGGATGTTGATGCTGACATGGTTCTTGGTGGTGGCGGTCTCTATGTTTACCACGTTCAGGATGTTGCTGCTGGCAGCTATGAGTTCAAGATCCGTCAGGATCACGACTGGACAGTGAACTGGGGTTCTGACTTCAAGCAGGACGGCCCGAACTGCGTGGTTGATGTTGCTCAAGACGGTAGCACCGTCATCGTCACATTCAATCCTGAAACAGGCGAAATCACATGGGAAGTTGTAGCTCCCGAGGCTCCAGAGCCCGCTGGCGAGGTACTTCTCTATGAGAACGACTTCACTGGTATCACTGCATTCGATGGATGGTCACAGTTCGGTGACGAGCAGACCGATGGTAAGGTAGACGTTGACGCAGACGGTGTTGCTATCACTGTTGGTATCCAGACCGGTCAGCTCTGGCAGCCTCAGGTAATGATCGTTCCCGATGGCAGCTTCAACCTCGCTGAGGATGGTGACTACAAGGTAGTTGTTACCGCTAAGTTCCCGACCGATGGTACTCTGCAGATCAACATGGGTACATGGAGTGCTAACGACCAGGCTCAGTTCCCCGTTACCGCTACAGGTGACTTCCAGGAGGTTGTTTGTGAATTCCCCGGCTGGTCTGTTGACGCTGAGGGTGCTCACCTGCTCTTCCAGTGCGGTGACTTCAAGGGTACGACCATCGTGAAGAAGATCCAGATCTTCCAGCTGGGTGGTACAGACGGTATCAAGTCTGTTAAGACCATCACTCCTGCAACAGGTGCTATCTACAACCTGAAGGGCCAGAAGGTCGACGCTTCTTACAAGGGTATCGTTATCATGAACGGTAAGAAGTACCTTCAGAAGTAAGTGAAAAACTGAGCTCAGCTCAATAACATGGAGAGGGCACCGCAGTGCGATGCCCTCTCTTTTTCGTTAAGACAGTATTATGAATAGGATTGCCCTCATCATTGTCCTGTTGACCGCCACAGCATTCTGCGCCGAGGCCGACGACCGCATTCCCCAGTTGAAGGAAGGCATTATCGACACCACGCAGCACACGACGCTGGGTCTTCCGTCCTGTCCTGAGGCAAAGACCGTTACCATCTTCTCTCCCTCAGATTCCACCCACCACTACTCCAACGGTGTGGTGATGACAGCCTTCAAAGGCACGTTCTACTGTATGTGGCAGAGTTCGCAAATCGATGAGGATGCACCCGAGACCAGTGTGATGTACAGCCGGAGTACCGACGAGGGCCTTACTTGGACTAAGCCCACACTACTCGCCGCAGCCACCGACAGTTGCTATTTCACCTCTGGCGGGTGGCTTGCCACCGCCGACACCCTCGTGGCCTATCTCAACTGCTGGCCTCGAGGACTTCAGCCCGCAGGTGGCTACACCTATTATATATATACTACCGACGGCAGCCGCTGGAGCAGCTACTTGCCCGTCATGATGTCCGACGGCCAACCCATGCGGGGAATCATCGAGCAAGACCCCTACCCGCTCGCCGACGTCCGCATCATCGGCGCCGCGCACTTCCAGCCAGGCCTTCACGTCTGTCCTGTCTATACCGATGATCCTACCGGCACCAGCGGCTGGCAGCGAGGCTGTTTCAAAGCCCACGACAGAGGCAGCCAGTCGCGCGAACTGGAGCCGAGCATCTACCGCCAGCCTGACGGCACGCTGGTAATGGTCTTCCGCGACCAAAATAGCTCCTACCGCAAGATGGCCTCGCTGAGCGGCGACGGGGGAGAGACGTGGACAGAACCCGTGCTGACCAACATCCCCGATGCCCGCGTCAAGCAGAGCGCCGGCAACCTGCCCGACGGCACCGCCTACCTCGTGGGCAACCCCACAGGCACCAAGCGCCGCTATCCGTTGGTAGTCCTCTTCAGTGCCGATGGCATCTGCTTCGACCGCGCCCTGCTCCTGCGCAGCGGCAACAGCCTCCAGCCCCAACGCTATCCCGGCAAAGCCAAGACCCTCGGCTACAGCTATCCCAAGTCGATGGTCCACAACGGCCGCCTCTACGTCAGCTACGCCACCAACAAAGAAGACGTCGAGTGCACCATCATCCCATTATGAAATGAAAAAAATTAATGGGCTTTTTATTGTATGTTGCCGAATTATTCGTACCTTTGCAGCAGACAACTAAATTACTCAATGGCTTATGAGAAAAATATTCACTCTGTTTTCCGTCTTTACCGTAGCCGTTTCGGCGATGGCCAATCCCGTCGGTATCGACGAAGCGCGCAGCAAGGCTGCATCATTCCTCAACAAGGTATCGTCAGCTCAGACCAGAGCCCAAAGTGCCAGTTCTAAAACGAGTCTGCAGGCAGTCGACGCTGGCTTCGATCATCTTTACGTCTTCAACAATGGAGAGAACGGAGGCTTTGTGGTAGTCTCTACTGATGACAAGACTGATGCTGTGCTGGCATACAGCGAGAGCGGTTCCTTCGACAGCCAACAAGGCAACGAGGCGTTGAAGGCTATGCTTGCAGGGCTCAATGACGAGGTTGCCGCTGTGGCTGCTTCACCCTTCTTTACTGCACGTAACGACAAAGAATATAAGGAGCAAGACCGCGAACCTGTCTATCCGTTGATCACTACGTGTTGGAATGGGTATGATCCATACTATCATTTTTGCCCTACCGACCCTAATTCGGGAGAAACGGCCCTGGTGGGCTGTGTGGCTATCACGCTGGCTCAATTGATGAAATACTATAAGTACCCAGAACAGACAACTGTCACAATACCGGCCTATACCACCCAGAATGGGATAGAGATGCCCGCATTGCCTCCAACAACATTCAACTACGATCTCATGCTTGATTATTATGTCTGGGATACATTTGAACCGAACTACACCCCCGCCCAACTGGAGGCTGTACAGAAATTACTTAAGTATGCCGGCAGTGCTGTGGAGATGCAATACTCATCATCCGGTTCCGCTTCGTCGTTCGATGTGGCCCGTATCGCCCAGTATTTCGGCTATCGTAGCGATGCCCGCGTTTTGTCAGCCGGTCAGTACCCACGCACCACATGGGAACAGATGGTATATAATGAATTGACTGCAGGGCGCCCCGTGCCGTATGGTGCCGGAGCTGTATTGCAACAGAATCACAGCTTTATCATTGATGGCTATGACGGCCGAGGATATTTCCATGCTGTCACAGGGGATTACGGCTACTATGATGGGAATTTCTATTGCAAATTGCACGTTATCAATGATTGTGAGCTTCAAATGGGTCCTGTAGAGATGAGTGGTTACAATGTGTTTCAGTTTGCCGTGTTCGGCTTCCAACCTGCCAATAGCAGCCAGCCGCTGCAGAGCCTCACCAATGGAGAGGACATGACAGGCAAACAGAGCCAGTTAGAAGTCACAAGCGTTGAGTTCTACAATCCTTATGCCGGAGAGAAGACAGTGGCCATCATTAATCATCGGAATGTAGGAGAAACCTATGAGAACAATCTTTTCCTATGGCAGGGAGATGTTCTAAAGGGTGGCGCCGGCTCGTATGTCGGTCCCGGGCAAGACGGTGATGTCGTCATGTGCTTTGCCACGCCAACGGAGCCCGGGACATACCCCATGCGCATCACATCCGACTGGGATGGCAAAGACGTCCTTTACGAAACCACGTTGGAGGTGACGCCCGCCCGCATAGTGCAACTGGATGCAATTGTAACGGTGGAAGGATTTAAAGGGATGTACCTACAAAAAAGGACTTTTGATGACGGCTCCGTTTTGCCTGTCTGGGATCAAGACAAGACCTGGACACACGAAAGAGGCATCTATGAGAGTCTGAAGATAGAGGCTGACATAACAAATGTAGGAGAAGATAACTATAATAGTTGGTTTAATGTTGTCTTAGGTGAAAACCAACAAGACGAGAGTGGAAATCTTTTGTCGGATAACGACAAGATAATAAGTGAACATATCTATTATCTGAACCTTGCGCCAGGAGAAACCAAACACTATACATTCTTCTTTGACAAACATTTGTTCAATCCTAAAATGTCGTATTACTGTAGCATTGATTATAATAGAAATGGAATGTATGAGATATTGTTCTCACTGCCAGGGTACTGCAAGTATTTCGCTTCCGACCCTTCCACCTCCATAGAGAGTATCGAACAGTTGAAAGATACCGACGACGGTCCAGTCATTGACCTGCGGGGTATCTCTCATCAGAGCAAACAGCTTCGGCCAGGCGTATATATTCGCGGTGGAAAGAAAGTGATTGTGCGATAAGATGATTCCCTTCACCATCAAAAATCCCTGAAACGGTTCTCGTTTCAGGGATTCTCTTATGATGTCCGGGCTTTTTTGAAACTGTCATCTGTCATCTGTAATATGTAGCCGCGGTGCTTCCACTGTCGAAGCATGCCCACGGTGCCCTCCTCGTCCATGCCGTTCTTCAGCCGCACAGTCACCACGTCGCGATAGGTGAACACGCCCTCCTGGTCGGTCTTGATCTGCTCCAGCAGGTTCCTCGGTCCGCGCTTCGACGTCGGCAGACCCTCGTCGGCATGGCGGATCTGTTCGCCCCAGAGCTTCATCTTGATCCAGAGGTCGTAGTGCAGGCTCCAGCGGCAGAAGCTCTCGATGGCCTTCTCCCACTTCATGCCGTTGGCGGCATAGAGCAGACAGGCCTTGCGGAAGGCATGCACCAGGGCACGATGGGTGAGATTGTCGAACACACGGTCTTGCGACAGCCTGGCAAACTCCTTGCACTCAGCCTCCAGCCGTGAGGCCAGCCGTCGCGCTTCGCGACAGTCGATGGTGCCCGTGGCCTGCTTCAGGTTCTCGATATAGGGGCGCAGGGCCTCGTCGTAGTCGTTGTCGTAGTTGCCGAACACGGGGATGTCGGAACCAATCTCACGGTCGGGGATGGTGGCCATGCAGAGGCGCGAGAGGGGCCCGTCGACGAGCACGTATCTGAAGTACCGCAGCGCCTTCGACACGGTGGCGTTGGCGTTCCAGTTCAGGTGGAGACTCACCGAGGCCGTCACGCTCTGCGCACTGGCACGGTCGGCACCGAAGTCGTTGTCCTCGTCGTCGTTCAGCTTCAGGTTGGTAAACTGGTTCGACTTGCCGGTGGCGCACTCCACCTTGTCCCACTGTTCCAGCTCGTTGAGCTTCACGTGGAGGGGTGCGCCTTGCGACTCGTCCATACGCTGCACAAGGGCGGCCTTCGTGATGTCCGACTTGATGGTCTGGATGATCAGGTCGGCCGGACGCTTGGGCTTCTCCTTGTTGGCGGCCTTGCCGTTGTAGTCCTCGTTGAACTTCTTCAGACGGTCACGGTTCCGCTCGTCGCGCAGTTTCATGTCGGCCAGGATATGGGCGATGGGCTGACGGATGCACGAATCCTTGCCGGCAGCCGTCTCGGCCACGATCAGACAGTTGATGCGCAACTCGCGGTCCTGGTTGTCGATGTAAGTGAAACGGATCTTCCGCGGATAGGTGGCCAGCGCGGGGAAGATGGCCTGCGCCACCGTCGGCTTATACAGATCGGGGGTGCGCGACACGGTGGCCTTCACCAGCTTCGGCAACACCCGTGGCATCTGTGGCGGCTCCTGACTGGCGTAGAGCTTCGACAGCTCCGACTGCGGGGCCTCGCTCTCCGCCTCCACAGCCGGCTTCTCTGCCTGCGACCGACCGATCTTACGGCTCTTGGCAAACACGCGGCGCTGGAACTGCGTCATCTTCTGACTCGAGTCGGTGTACTTCTCATAGAAGTCGTTCAGCAGGTCCTGGATGTTCTTGTCCTGCCAGTGGTCGGGCATCATCTCGCTGAGCACACCGCTGAACTCACCCTTCGTCAGCAGCTGTGCGGCCCCGACGCTCAGGATGCTCTTCACGGCATTGTGGCGGGCACCCTCCACGACCAGCGCCTCCGGCTCCAGCTCCGCCTCCTCCATGCACGCCTTGAAGATAAACCGCGTCCGGTCGTCTGGCGACAGGTTGTCGCCAACAATTGTTGTCTTAGTTCTTGCCTTGCAAGCGACCAGAGGTCGAGCGGTCATAGTTGTCGTTTTAATCTCTTGCGTTGTCGTTAATCTCCGGCCGTCGACATCGAGACCACGCTCGAGATAGGCCTCGCGGCGCTCGGCAATCTCCTCCTCCGACAACGGCTCAAGCCAATGTTCCGACCGATACACCTCCTCGTCCTTACCTGTCACGTAGATAAATCGCTCGGGCGTGATACAGCTCTCGTCGTAGGGCACTTCTATCTCCTGACAGAATGCCCGCTGGGCCTCCTCGATGGTCATGCCCTTGGGGATGCGGATGTAGATATGCACCTTCTTCCGTGCCGAATACTCGATACGGAGCACCTGATTCTGCCAGTCGGAATACTCATCAACGTTCACTTCCATCGCCTTCTGTATAGCCTTGGCCACCAGCGTCTTATCATCCACATCGACGCACGTCATAAACGTGAACGCCTCGGGGATGATATCCTTCTGCGCACGGTGGTTGTCCTTGAAGGCGCTGTAGTGCGGACAGAGATAGGGCAGCCGGTCCTTCAGGGCCTCGTTGCCGCCGCGGATATCCGCCACCATCTTTCGCAGCCAGTCCTCGGAGAGCAGGCTATCCACCTGCTCCGAAGTCCAGCTCTCTGCATACCCGCGGTGATCCTGCCGTGGGTCACCCATATGCTGCGTATTAACTGCAATCTCTCTTATCATATTCTGTTCTTATACTCTTATGTTCTTTTGTTCTTCTGTCTAAATAATATGTTAATCTGTTACTCTGTCTTATGAAAATCGCTCCAGTCCCGCCGCTTCATGGGCTCCATCTCGTCGGCCTCGAAGAACCTCTTGGCCTCCCACGCCCTGCGCGTCTCGAGCCCCTTGAGTCGCTTGCCGCCGGCCCACACCCACTTCATGAACTCCTGCTTGATGGCCCTCATCGAGCCACCCTCGCGGATCGTCCTCAGCAGGGTCGACGTCTTCAGCTTGTAAAACCCGAGGTTGAATGCGAAGCTCACGAGCGCATCAAACTGCGGCTGGTTGAAATGTCCCAGGCTGTCCACTGCCTTCTCCACATCGTAGAGGTCGGCCTTCAGCAGGTGTTCTGCCCAGTACTTCGTGATCACGTCACCCGGGCGCACGTCGTGGCCTGTATGGCCGTAACCGATGGTCAGCACCCCCGCAGCGTCGTAATACGCCTCCGTCCGCAACCCCTCAAACTCCTTAATCTTCTCAAAACAAATATCCGATACTCTCATAACTTTTACTCCTATTATTTTTCTTTTTCTACCACAGATTTCGCAGATTTCACAGATTAAAGTAGCTAAAGCCACGATTATTTTGGATCCAGCAGCACCGTCACCATCACTTCCTCGTCGTGGCAGAGGCGATGGATAAATCGGCGCCCGGCCTCGGTCCATACCAGATACGTACACGTGTGCAGGTCGCCCTCCAGGTCGCGGTACGAGCTCGTGCGACTCTTGGCATACCCCTTGCGGGCGAAGTCGGCATAGAGCAGCCAGTGACGGCCCTGCTTGTACATCACCTTCTCGTGCTCCAGCAACCGCGTCAGGTCGCTCACCGTCATCGACAGCTCCTTGGCAATCTGCGTCGTCGTCTTGCAGCTCACGCTCTCCAGCACCTCGTCGCAGTACTCCGCCTTGCCGGCCAGCTGCTTCAGTTCCGTAGAAGTCAGCTCGTAGCGTCCCGTCTTGCGGATGGCGGGCAGCACCTCGCTTGTCACCCACCGCTTGAACGTCTTCGCCTGCGGCAGCTTCGAAGAGAGGATCAGCGCGTAAAGGCCACTCTCGTTGATGAAAATCAGAGAAGTTCCGTTAACGGTGAACGATTCGTTCACCGTCTTGTCTTCGAGGTCAACGTGATCGCGAACGGCTTTCAACGGGTTGCTATACCCCAGTGCCACGGCCACGTCCTTACCCACGAAGAAGGTCTCGCCCTGTTCGTTCACCATCGTCCGGATTTCACCGAACATCGCATGATTGAAAATTCTCATTGTTTTCATACCTTTTTTATAATATTCTTCAGCTTTGATCGCCGCGCTGCCGGAGGACCGGTCTTTCTCCCGCGCCAGCTTTCGGGGGACAAAGGTAGATAAACCCACAAACCGCGCAAAACTGAGCGCATAAACCGACCGACGGACACGTTAAATAATGTTACGCACCCGCAATCTTCTGACACACAGCCACATACAAAAAGGCCGACACCCGAAGATTTTTCGGATATCGGCCTTCACGCAGCTCTCGGTTTATTCGGTTTATTTGAGTTTATTGTCTAACGATCTCTTGCGTTGTCGTTTTGTCTGTCTTTCTTGGGGACGAAGCGGTCGAGCAGCGGCAGCACCTGCGTCCACTTCTTCGACTTGTGCTTATACCCCGGACGCCCCTTGTCGATGTTCTGATACAGCTCCTTGTTGCCGAAAAACATCTCGTTCAGCGCCGGCGACCCTAACGTCGGATTGAAGAACCGCTTCTCGGCGAAATAGCCGATCAGGTTCTGCCACGCCACCCGCAGCTTGCCCGTCGCCTCGAGCATCGACCAGAGTGTCTCCGACATCTCCGCGTCCTCGCCCGTCAGTTCATAGATACCCACGCCCAGCGCGTTCTGCAGCATCTCCATGATCCGCTCGTCGGAAGCCGGAGCCATCCACTCACCATAGCCCACCAGCTCGGCCAGCGCCTCCAGGATGCCCCGCCGCGAGTCGGGCAGCGCAGCCTGGCACACACCGGGGCGCTCACGCAGCGCCTGCATGTCCTGCTGGGCAAACTCCACCTTCTGCATACACTTGAAGAAGGCCGTCCGCCGCTGCTTAGCACCCTTCTCCTTGCGGAAGGCATTGAAATGGGTGCCCACCTTCTTAGCGTTCACCACCAGCATGCCTTTCTCGAAATCGCACACCGAACGCAGACAGCGGTAGTACTTATACAAATCCTCGGGGGCAATCCTATGGCGCTCGATGAGTCCGTCAAAATCCACCTCACCGTTGATACGACGGTTACTGCTCATGCCCGCCACCTTCTCTTCGAACACGCCGGCATCGAACATCGCCAGCAGCATGTCGGCACGGTATGCCTCCAGATCCTCCATCGACGGCGAGCCCAGGCACTCCTTCTCCTTCCACTCCTCATACTCCAGGCGGGCACGGCTCACACCATGGTTTCTCGTAAACGTCCGCTGCTCCCGCTCATACAGCTTCACGTAGGCCTCGTCCTTGCGATGGCGCACCAGCTCGCCGGCGATGCCCAGCAGCAGCTCCTGCAGCCGTTCCAGCGCGTCGTTCAGCTGCTGGCACGCCTCGTCCTCACCTGCCGCCGGCGACTTCAGTTCCACGGGCAGCAGCGGCTGCACACCGTCGGCCAGCGCCTTGTAGTCGATGCCCTCGTCGGCGTCGAGCACGATCTCACGGCTCACCCGCTCCATCACGTCGCGCTGCAGGCCGTCGGCCACTTCGTCCGTGTCGGCCGTCATGCTCTCCACCAGCATCCTCCGTCCGGCCGAGGGCCGACGCTCTTTCAAACCGGAGATCCACTCAGCCAGTTCGGTTATTATTTTGTTATATTCTAGGGGTCTCATTATTCGTTTTGTTGTTAATCTGTCATCCCTCAACATCGGGGCTGCAAATTTAGTAAATTCCCGCTAACGTCATATCACTTTCATTGTTAATAATACAAAAATTGTGGATAACTCGCAGGTTATCCACAATCTGTTGAAAACTCGATGTTTTAGGCTTGCTGCGACAGATTTGGAGGGGTATTTGCGGGTTTGTCGCAATATCGGGCCTGTGTCGCAACAAGTGAAAGCGAAAAACACGAAAAAAGTTGGAACCTGCTTTTTTTCATCCTAATTTTGCATCGTCGGAAGTCAAAAACGACAGACGACACTAAA
>JAGCNO010000030.1 GCA_017645905.1 Prevotella sp.
AACCAATAAACAACCAAACGACTAAACTACCAATAGTATGGAAGAGAAAAAGAACATTCGGTGCATCAACACCGGAAAGCTGATGCAGGTGCCCATGGGCTGCACCCTGGAAGAGGTCTACCAGATGACCGGCCTGAAGATGGAATACGGCCCCATCGTGGCCCGGGTGAACAACAAGATGGAGGGCATGCACTTCCGTCTCTTCAACGACAAGGAAGTGGAGTTCCTCGACATCACCGCGTCGAGCGGACTGCGCTGCTACACCCGCACGGTGTTCTTCGTGCTCTGCAAAGCCGCCCACGAGCTTTTCGACCCCCAGTGCAAGGTAACTATCGATATTCCCGTCTCCAACGGCTACTACGTCGACCTGCAGATTGGCCGACCCGTGACCCTTGACGACGTAGGACTGCTGCGCCGCAAGATGCAGGAGATCATTGACCGCCACTTGCCCGTACACCGCTACGAGACGACGACGGAAGATGCAATAAAGATGTGGGGAGGGGAAGCCACCAACAGCAAGGTGAAGCTGCTACGCTCTCTTGGCGCGCTCTACACCACCTATTACGACCTTGACGGCTACCGTGATTATTACTACGGTTCTATGCTGACGAACACCAGCCAGATATACCTCTTCGGACTGGAGAAATACTACGACGGCCTGCTTCTGCGTCTGCCTTCGCCCAACTGCCCTTCGGAACTGGGCGAGATGATCATGCAGGACAAGATGTTTGCCATCTTCAAGGAACATCACCGCTGGCAGGACATCCTGGGACTGCGCACCATCGGCGACCTGAATGAGGTCATCAGCAAGGGCTACTCGTCGCAGCTTATCCTTATCGGTGAGGCTCTTCAGGAGAAGAAGATTTCGCAGATTGCCGACGATATCAAGCGTCATCAGGGCGTACGCTTAGTGCTGATTGCCGGCCCGTCGTCGTCGGGAAAGACCACCACCTGCAAGCGCCTCAGCGTGCAGCTGGCCGTCAACGGCATCAAGCCCGTACCCATCTCCCTCGACGACTATTTCCTGGACCGCGAGAAGACCCCGCGCGACGAGAAGGGCGATTATGACTTTGAGCATATCCACGCCCTCAACCTTCCGCTGCTCAACGAACAGCTCACCGCACTCTTCAATGGTGAGGAGGTGGAGCTGCCGCGCTATGACTTCCCCACGGGCAAGAGCCTCATGAGCGGACGGCGGCTGCGGCTGGGCAAGGACCAGGTGCTCGTCGTGGAGGGTATACACGCCCTGAACCCGGAGCTGACGGCACAGATTCCCGAAGAACTGAAGTACCGTGTCTATGCCTCGGCGCTAACCACCATCCTGCTCGACAACCACAACTACGTGCCTACGACCGACAACCGTCTGCTGCGCCGCATCATCCGCGACCATAAGTACCGTGGCGTGTCGGCACAGGAGACCATTCGCCGCTGGGCTTCAGTCCGTAAGGGTGAGAACCGCTGGATATTCCCCTATCAGGAGAACGCCGACGCGATGTTCAATACCGCCATGCTCTTTGAGCTGGCCGTCATCAAGCGTCAGGCGGAGCCGTTGCTGGAGCAGGTGCCCGAGAACTGCCTGGAGTATGCCGAGGCTTATCGTCTGCGTAAGTTCCTGGGCTACATACGGCCTATTGCCGAGGACCAGATACCGCCTACGTCGCTGCTCCGCGAGTTCCTTGGCGGCTCGACCTTTGAGAATTAAAAAGTCTGCAGTCTAAAGTCATATCTCTGAGGTCAAAATGACCGCCCTGCTGTCTACGACTTATTTCGGCCCTGTGCAGTGGTACCAGAAGTTGTACCGCTATGACCGTGTGCTCATTGAGCAGCACGAGACCTTCCAAAAGCAGACCTACCGCAACCGCTGCCTCATAGCTACCACGCAGGGTGTGCAGGCGCTTACCGTGCCTATTGTCCATCCTGCTGCACCAGCAAATAATCTTCAATCTTCAGTCTTCAGTCTTCAATCCCTCCGTCTCTCCGACCACGGTGAGTGGCGGCGGCAGCATTGGCAGGCGATACAGTCGGCATACGGCGAGTCGCCCTTCTTCGAGTATTACGAGGACGACCTGAAGCCTTTCTTCACGGAGCGGCGCTGGGAGCTGCTTATAGACTACAACGACGCCATCTGCCGCAAGATATGCGAGCTGATAGACATCCACCCGAACTTGGAGTACACCACCCATTTCGCTCCACTCTCTGGGGGTGGGTCTGACTTCCGCGACGTCATCCGTCCCAAGCATCCGCTTCCCGACCCTGACTTCCAGTCTCGGCCCTACTATCAGGTGTTCGCCCAGAAGCACGGTTTCTTGCCCAACCTCAGCATCCTCGACCTCCTGCTGAACATGGGGCCGGAGAGCATCTTTTATCTGTAGGGGCCGGATTGCAAATCCAGCTTAAATGATGGGACAATTAAACCCAGGACAGTGTTTCCACACCATCCTGGGTTTTATCGTTAATCGTGCAGGCTAATGCCCTGAGTAGGGATTACTCCTCGTCGTCCCAAGAGCTGTCTCCACCACGGCGGGAGGCCTGCTGCATCGTATTGCTGTTAAATGTTCCTTTGCTACCACCCATGTTAATAGAATCTTGCAAAAGATTATGAGCCATTACGGTGATAGAAGTTGTGCAGGGCTTGATATAATTCTTTTTCATAGTTTTGTTCTCCTATAAATGATATGTTTCAGAAATGGTAATTACTTCATGACAACTTTCTTGCCGTTCTTGATATACAGTCCGGCCTTTGCAGTCTTAGCAACGCGGCCCTGAAGGTCATAGACGATGTCAGCGTTCTGAGTGCTCTCAACGTTGTTGATGCCCTGAGTCTCCTCGCCCTCAATAATCCAAGCAGCACGGGCAGCATTAGTAGTCAATGGCGTTGGTGTGTGATAGTAAGCTTTACCGGCAGCGGAAGTGTAGGTTTTATCGTTTTCTAACTGGTAGAATCCTACGTCTGCAGAAGAGGTTCCTGACAGAAAATAGTAATAGTCACTAGTTCCGCTATGTGGAGTAATAGTTGTAGCGTTTACACTTGCCATAAGATAGTTACCATCAGGTGTGGTAAGGTCATAGCTTGTGCCACTACTTGCTGTAGGAATAATTGTGCTGGTTCCTTTCAGAACAAGACCAGTACGGGCAGCAACCTTGCCTGTCACCTTTTTCAACAATACCTTATTGTCATTAGTTTGTTCAGCACGATAGGCAGTGACATCAGTGACATCGGTAAAATCAACAGGACAAACACAGGAGAATGTGGAATAGCCAAGAGTAGAAGATACTGTGGCAGGTATGGAGACAATATCCACCTTTATGTAAAATATCCAATCTGAACCTGCAGGATATTTCACATAGATAGATATCTTATACTGACTAGCCTTTATTTCTGAATGCTTGATTAAGAAAGCACCATTCTCTCCTTTAAAATCATCATTTGCAGTTGCAGTATATGTTTCTGTATTGCCGTCTGTAAATTGATAGGCATAATCCGTATGATTATAAGGACCTAATTGAAAATTTGTGTTGTTACGAAAAAGTCTAAAATAGAAGTCGCCATTACCAATCTTTGAAGCTGGAAGATCAAATTCATAAACATCCTGTTGATCACCTTGATTCCATGTACCCTCTATTTTCCATGCATCAAGATTTTCATCCCAACTTCCAACATTGGTACGCAACCAAATAGTTTCAGATGCACTTACCGTGCCCACAAACCCCGCCAAGACGAGGATTAAAGTAAATAATTTTTTCATACGCTTTTTAAAATTTTAGTTTGACATTATTGTTTTCTGTTCAGTTTACGGCATAATAACACAGGGACTTTTGTTCTGTATTTGTCCCTCTGCGCCATGATGTCGTGCATGCCTTTGGGCGGTGTGTACGCTTACTATTGTAATTCAGCGACTTGCGCCTTTCGGTTTTGCTTTGCAAAAGTAGGGAGAAAGGCAGAGATGGCGATTTTGCGCGCCGACGATTTTACAAAACAGGGCAATTTCTTGCTTTATATCAATTGCACAGCTGTCGGAGAGAGGGGTTGCCCGATGTGTAGTTCTCCCACGCTAAGGATATATGTCTAAGGAGTTTAGGAGGAAAGGAGTTATGGTGCTGCCGCTCTTTCAAATTGAATAAGCCGTTCTTTCCATTCGAATAAGCCGTTCTTTCGATTGGAATAAGCCGTTCTTTCGACTGGAAAAAGCCGTTCTTTCCATTTGCCCCTACTTTCGGCTATTTTGGAATGTCCGGAATTAAAAAATTAATAAAATAATTATTGTATAATTGTGGAAAAGTTCGTAACTTTGCAGCCAGATAAACCACAGAAGGATTAAGACATGTCACTCAATAGCTTTACCAGGTTCGTTGTAACGGGCCTTTTGTTCCTGTTTGCTGCCGTGGGCGTTTCCGCCCAGAAGAGCGGCCACACGCTTCGTCTCAGTGTCACCGACGGCTCTACGGGCGAGGCTGTCGTCATGGGTACCGTTGAGCTGCTGCCCTCGGGAGCCGCCACCACCACCGACCTCAAGGGCGAGGCCGTGCTGACCAATGTGCCCTCGGGGCGCTACACGCTGCGCCTGCGCTATGTGGGCATGGAGACGATAGAGACGGCGGTGAGCGTAGAGCGCGACATGACAATGACGTACCGCATGACGCCCACCAGCCTGGCCCTGAAGGAGGTGACGGTGACGGCCCAGCAGAAGGAGAGCGGGGCGTCGACGGCCAGCGTCGTAGGCCGTCAAGCCATCGACCACCTGCAGGCGACGAGTCTTGCCGACGTGATGCAGCTCATACCGGGCCAGCTGATGGGCAACCACGACCTGACGCAACAGGCTAACCTTCAGCTGCGCACGCTGGTGAACAACAACACGGCGGCCTTCGGATCGAGCGTCGTCGTCGACGGCATGCCGATGTCGAACAACGGACAGCTGACGCAGGGACAGTTCTCCGCTACGGCCTTTACCGGCACCGACCTGCGTCAGGTGTCGGCCGACGATATCGACAACGTGGAGATTATCCGAGGCATCCCCTCGGCGGAGTATGGCGACCTGACAAGCGGTCTCGTCGTGGTGCACTCGCGTGTGGGCGTCACCCCTCTGCAGGTAAAGGCGAAGATCAATCCAGGGCTGCAGAACTACAGCGTGGGCAAGGGCCTTTCGCTTGGCTCCGCCGGCGTCTTGAACGTTAGCGGCGACTATGCCAAGGCCTGGGGCGACCCCCGACAGAAGACCCGCTCGTATGACCGATATACATTGAACTTTGGCTGGGGCTACGACTTTACGAAAAAGTGGCACGCCGACACGAAGGTGCGTTTCATGCAGGCGAAGGACTGGACGGGCAACGACCCCGACGCCATCGATGACGGTACGCAGTCGGAGAACAAGACGACGACCGTGGGCGTGACCCACAACGGCCGTGTGCGCTTAGACAAGGCGCTGGCCCGCTCGCTGAAGTACACCATAGGGCTGAGCCTGACGCAGACGGATAACCGCAACACCAGCTACGTGGCCAACGCGACGGGTCTTCTCCCCATCCTTACGGCGCGGGAGACGGGCTACTACGAAGTGCCCTGGATGACGACCTCGTATCTGGCTACGGGCATCACCGAGAGCCGGCCGGGCAATGTGTTCGTGAAGCTGACCGACGACTTCTTCCTTCGCAAGGGCAAGACCGTGCAGAGCTTCAAGCTGGGCGCCGACTACCACTACGACTGGAACACGGGCCGCGGCTATTATAACGACAACGAGGCACGGCCCTACCGCCCGAACAGTAGCGGCCGGCCACGTGCCTTTGATGACATTCCCGGACTGCACCAGCTGTCGGCTTTCGCCGAGGACCAGTTCACATATAATATAAATAAGGTGAACCGGCTGCGCATAGGACTGGGACTGCGCTTCACCGCCCTGCAACCCTTCGGCGACTTGGCCACCACGGCACTCTCTCCCCGTGTGAACGTGGCGTTCACGGCTACGAAATGGCTCGACCTGCGCTTAGGCATCGGCATGAACTCGAAGACACCGGGACTGAACTACCTCTATCCCGACAAGAAGTACGACGACCGCGTGGCCGCCAACTATATGCCACAGGACGGTTCGCAGCAGGTGCTGAACTACCACACGCAGGTCTACGACGTGCAGTATTCGTCGGGCATGAAGAACGCGACGACCACGAAGATTGAGGGCGGCATAGACTTGAAGCTGCCCGGAGGAAGGAAGGTGAACATCATGGCCTATCACGACAAGACGCCCAATGGCTTCAGCGCGCTGACGGAGTACTTCACCTATACCAGCAACTACTATACGCTCGACAATGTCCACAGTACGATGGCCGACCCAGCCGCCGTGCGTGAGGACGTCATCTTTATGACCACAGGAAAGATAGGCAACGAGAACACCACGGTGAACACCGGCGTGGAACTGGACTGCGACTTGGGCGAGGTGAAGTTCCTGGCCACGCGCTTCTATCTGAGCGGTGCCTGGAGCCAGACGAAGACGTGGTCGACGGACATGAACTCGCAGTCGGTGCGCAACGCGCTGCTGCCTGCCTACTACCAGTCGCTGGGACTGACACCCGTCAAGGTGGTCTACCCCTCGGGACAGGACTACGACCGCTACCGCCGGTTCCTGACCACGCTGCGCGCCGTCACCCATATCCCGAGACTGAAGATGGTGGCGTCGTTTACCGCACAGGCCATCTGGCATAACTCTACCTACTCGTTCATCGCCGACAAGGACGTTATCGGATATATCACGCCCGACCTGGTGTACCACCAGCTGGCTGGGCAGGAGAGCATCGCCTTCGATGGCGGTCAGGTGGCCGTTGCCGACCTGGCCATCAAGCACACCGACAACGAGCCGAACAAAAGTCCCGTCACCTGGAACCTCTCAGCCCGCCTCTCCAAGGAGTTGGGACACGTCGGCACGCTCTCGCTCTACGTGAACAATGCCCTGTTCTACGAGCCCTACCTCAAGGGCAACAATGTCACGACGCTCACACAGCGCAATACCGGGACCTTCCAGTTCGGGGCAGAGCTGTCGCTCAACCTCTGACTTAATCACGAAAGAACGTAATACCGAAACATCGTAATACCGAAATAACGAAAAAACGACATGATAAAACTCCCTTCCCATATCTCCCCTTGTCTCGTATGCTGCGCTATCTGCGCAGCCGTCCTCTCCTCCTGCGTGGACTTTGACGACGCCACCCACGGTGTTTCCACCCGCGTGCAGCTGTCGCTGCCTTCGGAGTTCACTTCGGGCGGCGGTCTCGGCGGGCATGACATCACGCTGCAGTTTGCCGACCAGCGCCACATTGCCCAGACCGACGACAACGGCATTGCCACGTTCCAGGGCCTCACGCCCGATGTCTACGACATCTCCTGCTCGTGGAAGATAACCGCAGAGGAATATCACGCGCTGACCGGCGACGCACAGGTCATCAGCGGGGCAACCGTCAGCGGCTCGGTAAACCAGCGCCTTATCAGTCAGGACAACGAGACCATCACCTTGCCCACCAACCTGAGCATCGACCGAGACATCCTCATCGGAAAGATATTCTACGCCGGATCGAAGGACCTGAACAACCGCACGTATATGGCCGGTAAGTACCTGGAGCTGTATAACCAGAGCGACGACTCAGTCGACGTTTCCGGACTCTACATCGGTCTCGTCGAGGGAGAGAGCACGCAGGCCTACACGCTGGAGAACCTGCACGAGGACTATGCCGACTCCGTCATCCTGCTGAAGCAAGTATTCCGTATACCCGTCGATGCCAACCATAGGGTGAAGCCCGGCGGAACGGTGCTGCTGGTGAACAGCGCCATCGACCATACGCCTAACGACACGCTGGAGAACAATCTGCTCGATGCCGACTTCGAAGCCAAGGACTATAGCTCGAACCCTGTCCAGAATAATCCTGCCACGCCAGCGCTGGAGCTGATTTACTCCATGTACCCCTCCATATCGGTGATGAACCTGGTGCAGAGCGGTCCTTGTGGCGTGGTCATCTTCCGCACCGACGACGATGTCACTGTCTGGTCGAAGACTTATCCCTACGGTAAGACCGCCGGAAACCAGTGGCTGCTATGTCCCAAGCGACACATCATTGACGGTGTGGAGTGCCTCCGACTGACGAACAAGACTCCCGCCGTAGACGTGGGTACTAAGCGCCTCTACGATGACATCGATGCGGGCTATACGAATATCAATGCCATCAGCGGGTGGAACGGCGAGGTGGTCTACCGTCGTACGGCAAAGCTCGCCGCCGACGGACATCCTATCCTGATGGACACCAATAACTCGAGCAACGACTTCCAGACATCCACTAAGATAAAACCGAGAGAGTATGACCAATAAGATAATTCCAATTTCTTTTGCTTGTCTTCTTTGCTGCAAAAATGTTGCAGCCCAGGAGGGCCTCTATCGCTATCAGGACGCTTCGCAGCTGTGGCGGCTCACCGACAACGCCGCCGGCCTGGGCCTCGACAACAGCGAGAACCGTGGCTATGCGGAGTTCGAACTGGAACACAGCTCGGGCGACTACCACCGTGTGCAGGAGGGTGGACAGCGCAACCAGCTGTCTTTCGAGACGGAACGTTACCAGAAGATAGGCCGTTTCCTCGTGGGCTATGGACACTTCCGCTTCGACATGGACCGGACTAAGGACCGTGCCTGGGCCGACGTGATGCGCCCTTATGACTCGAACCCCTTCTACGGCGGCAGCAGCGTGCACGGCAAGTACGACCGTCAGCAGTTTGACCTCTCGGCGGCCCTCTCCACCATCGCCATTCCGTTGGCGGGCGAAAGCCTTGATCGCGAACTGACGCTTGGTGCCCGTCTGGACTATAAGGTGGGCGACCTGAGCCGTCTGCGTGACCCGCGTTCCCGTTCCGAACTGCTCGACTACAAGATTGCGCCCGCCGTGACCTATTCCTTTGGCAACAATACCGTCGGCCTTACCGGCCACTACCGCCGTCGCAAGGAGAAAATCCCCAACATGACTACCGTGCAACAGGATCCCAACCTGATGTACTATCAGTTCTATGGCCTCGGCGAGGCAACAGGAACCGTCGGCGGCTACAGCGGCTACCAGCGTGAATGGGTGAACCACCAGTTTGGGGCAGAGCTGACGTACGGCTTAGCTCTCAACTCTCAACGCTCATCTCTCAACTCCATCGGTATCTCCCGTGGCGTGGAGGATGTCTGGGGACAGTACAAGTTCTCACCTGGCCGCTACACATCTTATATATATAAGGCAGCATCGCGCAACCGTTTCGGCAAGGGTCGTCTGCTTCATGCCGTCGACTTGGAGGCAGAGTGGCAGCAAGCCTATGCCGACGAGTATCGCCAGCAGCTCATTCAGGAGAAAGACCCCGAGAAGGGCTACACCTCCTACCGCTATGAGACACAGATAGAATACCGCAAGCGCCAGCAGCTGACAAACTTCGATGCCAGTCTCCACTACCGTCTGAACATCATGGGAGCGCAGACGCCCTCATCTGCCATTATCAGCTATGCAGGTTTCCAGGCCCGCCTCTCGGACTCCGACGCCAAGCACCTCCTGCCCGCCTCGGAGCTGAAGCATCAACGGATGGATCTTTCTCTCGAGGGTGGCTATGGTCTGCTCAAAGGCCGCCTCTGGTTCGATGCCACCGCTACATATAGCCATGCTACGAAGGCAGACCTCTCGCTCTTCGACCCAACGACTGAGGTGGCACAGCAGGTGCTCCTGCCCGACATGCTCTACTACGACGCCGACTACTTCCGTGGCCAGATTTCCGTGAAGTACCTCTTCCCCATGAAGCTAAAAGGCTACCGCAGCACCTTTTACGTGAAGGCATACGGCGACCTCATCTCTGCTCAGCACTCCCTCGACCGCAAGACCGTGGGGCTCACCTTCGGACTATACAACTGAACTATTAATACAGCAACGATATGAAAACCACTTCACCCCTCAAGACGCTGGTCCTCATGGCCGGCATGTTACTCACCTCCACGCTGGGCAATGCACAGACAGCCAATCAGGACACCACGGTCGTCGTACCCGAGACGGGCTATCTGGCTATCAAGCCCAGCCGCAACTTCACCGGGCCGAAGAACGTCCTCGTGTGCAGCATGTTCGGCTCCAATTCCTCAGGACTTTCCTTTACGAAGTTCCGCCTTGACACCGTGGTCGTGGCAAGCACGACGAACAGCAGCTCAGGACTCCTGCTTGTGGCCAAGCCCGGCACATACACCCTGACCCTGACCGACGACGAGGTGACGGGGAAAATCTTCTCCACATCAGTAAGCTGGCAAGCCGAACCGGGACAGGCATACAAGAGAGGCCGCATCTTATACAAGTTTGTCAACAAGCCTGGGCAAGTGGGCTTTGAGCGCGACGAGAAGTATGTCGGTGACAACTACCAGTATTGCGACATGGCCGAGGGGGAACACATCTACCTCCCCCTGGCAGAGAAGAACGTCGAGAAGATAGCCGAGTTGCTGGAGACCACGAAGGCTGAGCTGGCTTTCATCCCCATCGATGGCCCATGGAAGAATGTGCCCACCTTCGATGAGCTGCCCGCCGACGAGGGCATGAAGGGCGACGTCAACGGCGACGGAACGGTCGACGTGGCCGACATCTCGGCAATCATAAGCCAGATGGCCGGAACTGCAGCGTATGAGGCCGCTGATGTGAACGAAGACGGCTCCGTCGATGTAGCCGACATCTCGTTCGTCATCACCATCATGGCAGGAGGAAACTAACTCTTACCCCATCTGCATTTGCCTGAGCAGCTCCTGCTGGCGGGGGCTGAGCGAGGTGGGCAGCTTTACGTTGTAGGTGATAATCAGGTCGTTACCGCCCTGACCTTTGCCGCGCAGCCGCACCTTCGTGCCAGGCTGCGTGCCGGGCTTCACCTTCAGCCGCAGCTTCGACGTGCCTGTGCTCACCACGATGTCGCCACCCAGCAAGGCCGTGTACATGTCGATGTCTACGCTGGCTTGGGTCTCGGCCGGCTGACGGCTGCCAAAGGGACTGCCACCGCCGCTTGTGAATGAGAACCCGCCGCTGTGTCCACCTCCGAAGAGGTTCTCGAAGAAAGAACTGAACCCGCCGCCGCCCTTGAACGACGAGAAGTCAAAACCCTCGAAGGGCGAGCCGCCACCAGCACTGCCACCGCCGCCAAAGGCCTCGGCCTCCTTCCACTGTTCGCCATACTGGTCGTACTTCTTGCGCTTCTCGGGGTCGCCTATCACGTCGTAGGCCTCGTTCAAGGCCTGGAACTTTGCCTTCGCTTTCGGGTCATCGGGGTGAAGGTCGGGGTGAAACTGCTTAGCGCGCTTCAGGTATGCCTTTTTCACATCCTTCTGCGCTATCGTCTTGTCGACGCCTAAAATCTTGTAGTAATCTATAAATGCCATACGCCTAATCTCCTTTCTTTTATTTTAACAGCAAAAAATATGCCAATTATTCAACCTAGGGGCTTTCGGAACGCTTTGGAGAAAGAACGGCTTTTTCTCATAGTTTGAACCGTTCTTTCTCATAGAAAAAGCCGTTCTTTCAAATCGAATAAGCCGTTCTTTCTATAGGGTTGAACGGCTTAATCTTTTTGCCCGTTTGCGGCTTTCATAAAGATGGCACGGGGCGCAGTCGCTGCGGCCCGTGCCATTCCCCAGGGAAATAACTAAAATCCCAAATGATAATAGTTTTCCTGTTAGCGCTACACTTGGCGAAGGGTAGTTCTTAGTCACCGACCCTTTCTACGATAAAGTCGCAGGCCGAGAACCAATTGCTGCTCTTGCCGTATTTCTGAACGATGTCGCAATCGAGGGCGATGCCATAGGTAAGGTTCTTGTTGCGGATATCGTCAGTGATGGTGATGTCGTCGAGGTAGATGCGGTTCCAGCCGAACCCCTGTCCGCCGTGGGCCGAGGCCTTGTTGAGATCCAAGGCGAGGACACCATCGTTGGCGTTGGCCATGCGTGAGAAGCGGTCGAGGGCCGAGAACCACACGTTGCCACCGATATCGCCGCCGGCGGGAATCTCTCTTCGCACGGTTTTATCGCCAACTTGGGCAAAGACGACCAAGCCCGAGTGACCTGAGTCAGTCTTTCTTGCCCGTACGACGGCAGAGACACGATAGCGACCCGGACGCAGGCCCTCAAGGGTGTTCTCGGCACGGAAGCCATCGGCATAGTTTTCGCTCTGCACGTGGAGATAGCCTGTCTGCAGGTCGGCGGTGTAGTGTTCGCCACGACTGGTGAACATATCCTCGTGCGTGTATTCCACGGGCTGGTGGGTGAGCTTCCAGTGGTAGCGGTTGAGGTAATCCTGGTCGTTGTCGCTGAGGCTGTCAATCTCGGTCGTCTGGTTGCGCAGCAGGTCAATGTAGAGCTGGGCGGCATTGACCTGTTTCTTGAGGTCGTCGGGCATGACTTGGGCTATATCATTAGTCATTCCCGTTAAATCTTCAGCGTGACGATGCGAGAGCAGGAAAGGATAGCTTTCAACCTCTTTGAGGAGTGTGTGGCAGATGGCTTTCTGCTCGGTGGACGTGGCGGTGCTGCCCATATCCGTCATGAGCAAAAGCTTGGCATGAAGGGCTTCGTAGCTGGTTTTGAGGTTTAATGTTCTGGGTGAGTCGTAGAGTTGCTGCGCCATCTTGATGTAATTATATGGGTAGAGCTCGGCCAGTGTGTCAGTATTGAGGGCCTTGACACGCTCGGGCTCCTTTTTGCGCATTTCAAACAACAGGTTCTGCGCTACTCTGAGCGACATGTTGCTGCGGTCGAGTTCTTCATCGGGGTCGTAGGACTTGACTTGTGGAGCTTTCAACTTAGGACAGTGGAACTCGTACATGCTGCCAGTGGTTACATAGTACTTGTGCTTGCTGTCGGTGGTGTCCTCATCATAGCTCCACCACGAGAGCAGATAGGTGGAACGGAAGCCATCGTCGTCCTTGAAACCAATGATGCGTACGTTTAGGGTAGGGTGAAGATCGCGCTGGAAGGTCTCGCCACTTTCGCCGTAGGCAATGCTGACACCTGGGAAGACGGCCTGCTCGTCGCCTGCTACATAGCTGTAGTAGCTGGAGGCGTATGGTGCCTGCTTGTCGAAGGCATCGAGAATCTGGCGCAGGGGTAGGTTGGCGTCATCGGGCACGTTGTGGAACTCGAACCTCCAGCCGTCGAGGTAGTTAGGACCTACGACGGTCTTATTGTTTGCAAGCTTCACCTCGTGAATCTTGTTCTTGGGAACGAGACCGCCACCATCATGGGCCGTAAAGAAAATACTGGTACTGTCCTTGCTGCCTGGTATCCATTGTGACGAGATGTTCTTGGGGAACTTGCCGTTGAGCGTTTCGACGAAGGCCGTATGCATGGCCTGGGCGTGCTTGTTTTCCTGGGCGTGAATAAACAGGGTGCCTATAGGCATCAGCAAAAGTGCTATTGTCAATAACTCCTTTTTCATATTGCTATATCCGTTAATGTCGTTATGTTCGTTGTCTTTAGAAATAAATATAATTAGCTGTGCTGTCTCTTTTGATTTCATTTATTGCCTGTTCCACCTGTTTGCCTACAATACGGTTTACCATCTGTTGCAGACGAACGTCGGCGGCGATAAGCTTTTCCACTTGTTCTGAGTTGACGCTGTCGTCGAGACTTTCCATTTCGGCTTCGAGCCGGGCTATGCAGTTGGCAAGGCTCTCGGCTGCAGAAGTGTCGGTATCCTTAGGCTCTATGGCTTTGGGCCGGGCCTTTTGATGCTTTGCTGTTGTGGACTTTGTGGGAGGCATAAGTGCAACCTGAGCCACTATTGACTGCTCTGTGGACTCTGTGGGGCTGATGACGTCGGGCTGGGTCTGAGTGCTGTCTGCGGTAATCGTATGTTGAGCCGTAAGTGGAGTCTGCTCGGTGGTGTTATTACCGAAATGGAACGCCAGCAGCAGGGCGATGCTTGCTGCGATGCCAGCCACGAGCCATCTCAGAGCAAGAATCTTTGGCTTCGCCTTGACAGCCATGGGAAGCATCCGGATATTCCCATTGTCTGCATTATTAGGCTGTGCCGGCGTATCAGCCTCGGGGTCAATATCGACTTGTCCACTGTCGAAGAGGGCAAACATCTCCTTATATTCCGTCCACTCTTCATCGACCTCATGGGTGCGGAAGTACTGTGCCAGCTCCAGTTCTTCGGTAACGTTGGTATCGCCAGCCATAAACTTGCTGAGCAACTGAGCTATCTCCTGTTTGTCGTAATGTCTTGTCATTGTTGGTTCCTCCTCTTTAGTTTGTTTAGCAATTCGTTTCGGGCTCGTGAGAGTAGTGTTGAGACCGACGTCTGTCGTATGCCTAATATGTCGGCAATCTCGCCCAGTTCGCGATGTTCCAGCTGGCGCATTTTCAATACGATTCCCGATGTCGTCGGCAGAGCGTCAATCTGCTTATATAGCCACCGTTCCAGCTCTGCGTATTCCAGTCGGTCGTGCAATGTGTCTTCGTCTATTAGTGGCATTGTTCCTGCAATCTCCGTATGTTGGTGTGTCGTGCGCCATTTGTCGATACACACGCACTTAGTCGTGATGGCAGCCGAGGCCTTCAGGTGTGCCGCGTCGTTTATCTGCTCATGCAGGCTCCACAGTCGGAGCATCACGTCTTGTGCTATGTCCTCAGCATCATCCTGTGCATAGCCGAAGCGCTGGGCTATCGATACAGCCTTTGCCCGCGTCTCACTTGCCAGATATGTAAACTCTTTTTGTGTCATTACATCTATATAACGAATGACCCCTTCAAAATTTAACAAGGAAACGCATCTTTTTTCTTAACACAAGAAAAATGAGTTTTTCTTTTGCTCTTCGCAAGTTTTTTCGTACCTTTGCAGCCTGATTATTTAGAATAATGTGAGATGAGACAGGCAATGATATTTGCGGCGGGCTTAGGCACCCGTCTGCGTCCCCTCACCGACACGATGCCCAAGGCACTTGTACCTGTGGGCGGGAAGCCTTTGCTGGCACACGTCATAGAGCGGTTGCAGGCTGCAGGCTACGAGCGACTGGTCATCAACGTGCACCACTTTGCCGACCAGATAGAGCAGTACCTGCGTGCCCACCAGAACTTCGGTCTCGACATTGCCGTCAGCGATGAGCGCGAACAACTGCTCGACACAGGTGGTGGGCTGAAGAAGGCTGCTTCACTTTTTGACCCCGACGAGCCTATCCTCATACACAACGTGGACATTCTCGACAACGTGGACTACGAATGGCTCTGCCGCCAGCACCTGCCTGAGGAGGCAGCTGTGCTGCTGGTCAGCCGCCGCCAGACCAAGCGCTACCTGCTCTTCGACAATGCCATGCGCCTCATGGGATGGACAAATACCGAGACAGGCGAGGTACGCTCTCCATATCCCTGGCTGCGGGAATCGGAGTTTACCATCGATGAGCAGTTGACAGTCAGAGCGGCAGCAAATTCTTCACTCTACTCTCTTCACTCTTCACTCCAGGCCTTTGCCTTCTCCGGCATCCACTCTTTCTCTCCCAGCCTGTTCAGGCTCATGGACCGCTTCCCCGACCGCTTCCCCATCATTGACTTCTACCTCTCCGTCTGCCACCGCTCGCGCATCGTTGGTTGCATCAAGGACGACCTACAGGTGCTCGACGTAGGCAAGCCCGGAGCACTGGAACAAGCCGAACACTTTCTCAAGAATTAACGTCTCTTTAACTTTCCTACGCCAAAAGATATGCAGAAAATCATCATCCTCGACTTTGGTTCTCAGACCACCCAGCTCATTGGCCGCCGCGTTCGTGAGTTAGACACCTTCTGCGAAATTCTGCCCTATAACAAGTTTCCCAAGGACGACCCGTCGATCATCGGCGTCATCCTCTCCGGATCGCCTTTCAGCGTCCACGACTCCGAGGCCTTTAAAGTTGATCTCTCCCAGTTCGTGGGGAGCGTACCCGTGCTGGGTATCTGCTACGGCGCACAGTTTATCAGCCATACTTTGGGCGGCCTCGTGGAAAAGGCCGACAGCCGAGAATATGGACGTGCCAATCTGCAAACGGTCGATACCTCTAATCCTCTTTTCAAGGACTTTGAGCCTAATTCCCAAGTATGGATGTCACACGGCGACACCATCACCGTCATCCCCAGCGACTTCAAGGTCATCGGTTCTACCAAAGACGTCACCAACGCTGCCTTTGCTTCGACTAAGCAACCCGTGTGGGCTGTGCAGTTCCACCCCGAAGTATTTCACACTTCACAGGGAACAACACTCCTGAAGAACTTCGTGGTCGACATTTGCGGCTCGCGTCAGGAGTGGAGTGCAGCCTCGTTCGTAGACACCACCGTGGCAGAACTGAAAGAGCAGCTTGGGCAGGACCGCGTCATCCTCGGCCTCTCAGGTGGTGTGGACAGCAGCGTCGCCGCCGTGCTGCTCAACCGAGCCATTGGCGACCGACTTACCTGTATCTTTGTAGACCACGGTATGCTGCGCAAGAACGAATTCCGTCAGGTCATGGACGACTACCACGGCCTGGGGCTTAACGTTATCGGCGTGGATGCTTCTGAGAAATTCTTCGCCGACCTCGCCGGTATTACCGAGCCTGAGCAGAAGCGCAAAATCATCGGCCGCGACTTCATCGAGGTCTTTAATGCCGAAGCAAAGAAAGTCAAGGATGCCAAATGGTTAGGTCAGGGCACCATCTACCCCGACCGCATCGAGTCGTTGAACATCACCGGCAAGGTCATCAAAAGCCACCACAACGTGGGCGGACTTCCCAAGGAAATGAACCTGCAGCTTTGCGAACCGCTGAAGTGGCTCTTCAAGGACGAAGTACGCCGTGTGGGCCGTCAGTTGCAGATGCCCGAGCACCTCATCACCCGTCACCCCTTCCCCGGCCCCGGTCTCGCCGTCCGCATCCTTGGCGATATTACTCCCGAGAAGGTGCGTGTCCTTCAGGAGGCCGATGACATCTACATCCGCGGCCTGCGCGAATACAAAGTTAAACTCTCTGGTGAGGAGGCCCGCCGCGTGCTTGCTGCCGGAGTGCCCGCACAAATGACTGACGGAGAAATCGAGGTCTCCCTCTACGACCAGATCTGGCAGGCCGGAGCCATTCTCCTCAGCACCGTCCGTAGCGTAGGCGTCATGGGCGACGAGCGCACCTACGAGAACCCTGTAGCCCTCCGTGCCGTCACCAGCACCGACGCCATGACCGCCGACTGGGCCCACCTCCCCTACGACTTCATGGCCCGTGTCTCCAACGAAATCATCAACAAGGTCCGTGGTGTCAACCGCGTCTGCTACGACATCTCCTCAAAGCCACCAGCCACTATAGAGTGGGAGTAGTACCGCATTCGTACCGGTGTCATAACCCACGACCAGAACTTATAATCACTGCTAAAAGAAAAGACTACCCTTTCACATAGAAAAGGTAGTCTTTTCTCATAGAGAGGACGGCTTTTTCTCATAGAGAGG
>JAGCNO010000002.1 GCA_017645905.1 Prevotella sp.
CGAGAATTCAAAAGAAAGAACGGCTTTTTCTCAGTTCAATGTATACTCTTCCTTCGAGTATGAACGGACTTTACTCTCAGCTACATCCGTTCAATGGTTTCAACGTACCGTTATAGCGTTTATTCCTCCTCGTCGTCCCAGAAACCACCACGGCGGGAAAGAGCCTTGTCATAAGAACCATTATTAGTAGATGCAGATTCACCACTCGTCTGAATAGACGGTTCCATCAGATGTGTTGGTGTTACGGCCAATACAATTGTCATGGGCTGTTTATATGTCTTTTTCATAATCGTTTGCTGTTTTATATGTTTAAAACTATTTTTGATAAATCTCGATAAATCCTTGCCATCCGTTTACTTCACCAGCACCTTCTTGCCGTTCACGATGTACAGACCCTTAGTGGGCTGCATGACGCGGCGGCCCTGCAGATCGAAGTAACGGTTATAGGTCATTGTCTCAACGTTCACGTTGCTGATAGCCGTTGCATCGTCGAACACCACGCTCAGACGGGCACCGTTTGCAGAAGCATCATAAGCTGTCGAGAGGTAAGCCTTGCCAGCGGCCAGAGTAGCTCCGCCCACAACAGCCATCTTGAACACTGGGCCAGCCTCCAGAATATAGTTATACTTAGTGCCGTCGGTCTTGTAAACAGTTGTAGGAGTGGTTACGCCAACCAGCTCATTGTCACTTACATCATCAGCAGTAGCGGTAAGCTCAGGAACATTGACAGCTGCCACAGCACCTTCATCCATGCCTAAAGCATTCATCAGGATGACACCAGTATTTGCGCGCACTTTATGAATCTGAGTCAGCTTAACAACATTACCCTCAACTTTTGCCTTATAGACGGCAATAGCATCGGCACCCGTGAAATCAAGATCCTTCTCTGAGCAGAATGTAGCGATACCGGCAGAACCTATCTCTACGGCTACAGCTTCATCAAGATAAACAATGTCGCTCTCGAAACGGGGGAAGATTTCGTAGGTGGTATTGTATACAGTTGCGATACCACTAACATCAACAGACTTGCCAGTAGTTGCAGTGTAGCCTACACTAAAATTATCGTAAAGCTGAATGTCTGACTCATCACCTACATAATACTTACTACTACTTTCTGATATTTCTGTATTCTCAATCTTAACAAGGTCGCAGAGATTGGCGGCTATGGCTTCGGTCGTTCCTGCGATTACTTTTGCCACCACAGTCTCATTTCCAGTTACAGTAACAAGATCAAGATTTGCATTGGTAATCTCCGGCAGATTCTTATATGGACTGTACGTGCCATACAGATAACCTCCCAACAAATCACCTGTTGTTAAGCTCGTGCTAAAGCCACTATTATTAAAGACATCAATTGCGCCACTGGTATCACGCACATAAATGTTTTTCTTGGCATTGTCTATATATACCACCTGTGCTCCAGCCATATTCAAATAGCCCGTAGCATTGGCGGTCTTGAATGCAGCAATATTAGCGTAAATAGTTGGGAATGTCAGCGTAACGGTTGCCACCTCAGAGTCATCGGTACCATTGTACGCAATAGCCTTTATCGTAGTGGTTGTGCTCACTTCAATAGCACCAGTGTATTCTGTGCTCGCATTTGTGGGTGTGGTGCCGTCAGTGGTGTAGTAGATAGTTGCACCGTCTGTCTCACAACTGATAGTCACGTTCTGAGTCTCAAAATAATCGCCAGTCTCAACATTGAAAGTCGGAGTAGCCACATTCTTCACAACAGTGGGAGTAATAGTAATAGTGCTGATGACTGCATAGACAGAACCAGCTGAGATGGTTATGTCTGCGGAGGTAGCGTTTACTTCCAGAGTATTTGTGCCAGAGTTAGTTCCATCACTTACGGTGACACTGTTTGTCGTAGCAGTAACAACAATTGTAAAGCCAGCATCAGAAAGAATAGTAGGCATTTTAACTCTTCCGTCACTCTTTCTCATCTGCAAATTATTGCTGCTTTTTAGGACATTTTCCAATGTCCATCCTGGATATTCATTACTATCGCTACCAGTATATGAAACATTAGTATAACTTTGATAGCTATTACCAAGAGATGTAGAACTACCAGGACTGAATGACAAAGCAGTTGTTACACCACGCAAATCAATTTCTGAGGGTACAAGAATAGTATATCCAGCTGATGTCACACTACTCTCATTCTCGTATGTATCCACAGCAATAGCTTTTACAGTCATGGCACAATTAATAGCAATGGGCTCAGAATAAGTTTCACCAACATTGTTCACATACGAAGGCGTAGTGCCGTCTGTTGTATAAAGAATGGTATGTCCAGTGGTTGCCGTAATAGATAACTCTGTTCCTTCCTCTACACCACCAGCTGGAACGCTGAAAGTAGGTGCAGCCACATTAATGGTATAAGTAGCAGATGCAATAGAACTAACATTTTCATCAGAATCAATGGCAATAGCCTTCACCGTACAGGGCTTAGTTATGGTGATTTTGTCTGTGGAGCTATAAATTGAACCAACGTTATTCTCATAGTCAGGGTCTGTGCCATCTATTGTATACATAATCAAATCGGCATCATTCTGAGTCAGCTCTAACGTGGTGGGGGCTGTCACAGCACCTGAGGGCACACTAAATGCAGGAGAAGCCACAACGCCTGAAGCTGAATAAGAATAAGTAAGGACAAGTGAACTTATTCCCACTTGATTACTAGATGAGCTAAATGTTATTTTTACAGCATTAGTACCCGAAGGTAAATTATCATTGGTTATTGTAAAATTGTTTGAAGTGACTTCAGTAGAAGTATAAGTGCTACCACCATTTGTGCTATAATGCAATGTGATTGTTTGAGCTTTATTAGTCCATTGTTTACAATTGAATGTGGCAGCACTGATAGTATAACCTTCATTCATTATAAACTCAACAGGCTTTCCTTTTGTAACAGGTCTATCAGTAATTGTACTTGTTTGTTGATTGGCAGATTCAAATATAACAGTTCCTTCGGTATAACTATACGAATGCTCAGCGTAAGTACTTGACCATTCTGCTGTACCTCCCATATCTTGGAAAAGGAAACTGAATGTTTTACTATCTGCCCACACATTACTTCCCACTACGAGGGCGCATAGCAGGAGCATTGTTTTTAATAAGTAAAGTTTCATAATGATTTAAATAATTAATAATATGTAAGTTGATATATTCTCAACATTTACCGCACGCTCCTGCTACACATTATTATATATAAAAGAAGCAGGAGAGTGTGGTCGTGTGTTTTACTATTTCGCAATAGCTGTGCTCCCGAAGAGGGGAGCGATTGATAAAAATAAGTAAAGTTTTTTAGCGATCTACGCCTCAATTACTTCTTCAAGAGAGGCAGGAAGTTCTGAATGGCGTCGACGAACTGCTGCATATCCTGCTTGTCGTCGTCTGACTGGAAGGACACGCGCCCGCTGGTGAGGATAGCGATGCCTTTCTTCAGAATCTCGGGCAGGTCGCCAGCAATCTTCTCCAGGTCGGGCAGGTTGCCGCCGGTAATTGACTCGATGGTCTTGGCGATATCGCCACCGCCTAACTTCTCAAGGACAGAGCCCAGAATTGAATTGTTTGCCATAATGGTAGATTTAATTAAAATGGAACAGTTGTTATATAATTTGCTGTAGCGTAACAAATCTGGGTGCAAAGGTACTGACATTTTGCGAATTAGCCAAGAAAAAGGACGGAAAAGTTTTGGCCGTATCAACTTTTTTGCGTAATTTTGCCGCCGTTATCCTTTGACAGATGAACTTTTATTTGACAGAAAGACATAAGGACACATATAAATTTAATACTATGGCAACAAATGTAACATTCAAGTACGCCCCGATGTTTCAGCTGGGCGAGGACAAGACTGAGTATCGCCTCCTGACGAAGGAGGGCGTGACAACCGCCTCTTTCGAGGGCAAGGAAATCATCAAGGTGAGCCCTGAGGCCCTGACGCTGCTCTCGCAACAGGCGTTCCACGACGTGGAGTTCATGCTGCGCCGCGAGCATAACCTCCAGGTGGCCGCCATACTGGCCGACCCCGAGGCCTCGGAAAACGACAAGTACGTAGCCCTGCAGTTCCTGCGCAACGCCGAGGTGGCAGCACGTGGCATCCTGCCTTTCTGCCAGGATACGGGAACAGCCATCATCCACGGAGAGAAGGGACAGCAGGTATGGACCGGCTTCGAGGACGAGGAGGCTCTCTCGCTCGGCGTCTTTAACACCTTCACACAGGACAACCTGCGCTATTCGCAGAACGCACCTCTTAATATGTACGACGAGGTGAACACCCGCTGCAACCTGCCCGCACAGATTGATATCGAGGCCACCGAGGGTGCCGAGTATCGCTTTGTGTTCGTGGCCAAGGGTGGCGGAAGCGCCAACAAGACCTACTTCTACCCCATGACAAAGGCCACCATCCAAAACGAGCAGACGCTCATCCCCTTCCTCGTGGAGAAGATGAAATCGCTGGGCACAGCCGCCTGTCCGCCTTACCACATTGCCTTCGTCATCGGCGGCACGTCGGCTGAGAAGAACCTGCTCACGGTGAAGCTCGCCAGCATCAAGTACTACGACTCGCTGCCCACGACAGGCGACGAGACAGGCCGTGCCTTCCGCGACATCGACCTGGAGCAGAAACTGCTCGACGAGGCACACCGTATCGGCCTGGGCGCACAGTTCGGCGGCAAGTACATGGCCCACGACATCCGCGTCGTCCGTCTGCCGCGTCACGGTGCAAGCTGTCCCATCGGCATGGGTGTCAGCTGCTCGGCCGACCGTAACATCAAGGCTAAGATAAACCGCGACGGCGTGTGGCTGGAGAAGATGGACTCAAACCCATCGGAGCTCATTCCCGCTGAGTATGCCAAGGCCGGCGAGGGACAGAACACCATCACCATCGACCTGAACGAGGGCATCGATGCCGTGCGCCGCGAACTGACCAAGTACCCCGTCTCCACCCGCGTGAACCTGAAGGGCACCATCATCGTGGCCCGCGACATCGCCCACGCCAAGCTAAAGGCCCGCATCGATGCCGGAGAGCCTATGCCCGAGTACTTCAAGAAATATCCCGTGCTCTACGCCGGCCCCGCCAAGACTCCTGAGGGCTATCCCTGCGGCTCTATGGGTCCGACGACAGCCAACCGCATGGACCCCTACGTGGACGAGTTCCAGAGCCTCGGAGCTTCTTTAGTAATGATAGCCAAAGGCAATCGCTCTCAGGCAGTTACCGACGCATGCCAGAAGCACGGCGGTTTCTACCTTGGCTCCATCGGCGGCGTGGCAGCCGTCCTCTCACAGTCGAGCATCAAGTCGATAGAGTGTGTCGAATATCCCGAGCTGGGCATGGAGGCCATCTGGAAGATTGACGTGGAGGACTTCCCCGCCTTCATCCTGGTCGACGACAAGGGCAACGACTTCTTCAAGACCCTCAAGCCCTGGACACCCTGCGCCAAATAAACGCTGCCCTCTTGACGGCTCAACACATTATCTTCAGGACGGCTCCCTCATCTGCAGAGAGCCGTCCTGATGCCGTCCTGATTAGTTAATTGAAATAAAAAGTTCGGTGAAAATTTGGTCAGATAAAAAAAAAGCACTACTTTTGCACCCGCATTTCAAGGAAGGTTGGCAGAGTGATCGATCGCGCTGGACTCGAAATCCGGTATACCCTTCTGGGTATCGGGGGTTTGAATCCCTCACCTTCCGCAAAAGGAGCTTAATGAGCAACATCGTTAAGCTCTTTTTCTGCGTTCAAGTGAGGGATTCACCTCCCCAATACTTGATTGCCGTTTCGATGAGTTCTCTTTGAGCCATAAAGGAGGTGTAGGCAATATTGACCAAACTCCAGTTCCACGTCATCAAACCAATGCCAACACACTTCTTTACCGTCGGCCAGAACGCATTTCGATTTGTACGCATATAGTCTTTGATGATTTCCTCATCGCTGACACCGTATAATTTCAACAAGGCCATGCTTAAAATACCTGTCCTGTCCTTTCCTGCTGTGCAATGGAAAAGTGTGCAGATGCCTTGCGCAGCATTATCCCTTAGTTTTGAGACGGCTTTCTCCAACTGGCATCTACTGTATTCGTCTGTTACTGCTTGAATATAGAGGACCTTGAAGTCTGGCACCATTTCCTTTAGCTTGTCAGGATTCTTACGAAGATTGCGGATGATGGTCATGGGGTCGGAACCTGTCTCATGGGTAATCCCGACAGCAGCATCTTGCAGAAGAGGGATTTGCAGATACTCCACACCTTCAGGCAGCGGGTCAGGAAATTCGGATGCTTCAACAGACGTGCGCAAGTCTATCACGCAGCCTATATTGTACATCTTAAAGAGACTGGCACACTCTTCTTTAGTTAGAATACTGAGCTTTCCACTTCGTAGGAACAAGCCATGAGGGACAACACCTCCAGAAAAAGGTATTCCCCCAAGGTCTCGCAGGTTAAGCTCATGTCTTTTCATTGATGTGCTGACCTTGTGCTTATTTATTAATAAGTCTCATAATCTATGTCTTTGGTCGAGTTACATGATAAACAATCATATAATTACGTCATAGTTCATGGTTACCGAGCTTCTCCAGAGGTTTCTTTTTCATCTTGCTCCAGCTCTCTCGCTTATGACCATCTTCAAAGGCATTGTCCTTGATGGTCTGCCTTTTCCAGGTCAGGTAATTCTCGCTTATTGTCTCCATCTCACCCGTATTGCGCATCATGCTGCTTCGCTCCTTGCCGATGAGGTAGAAATCACCGTCTTGGTAGCGGTAGATATAGCTGGAGTTGTCGGTGCCATAGCTGCCAGCAACAGCAAAGATTTGTGTGTCAATCTTCAGTGTGCCCCGGTCGGTGATGTCAATGCTGATATCCACGCTGCACCACTCATCGCTGGCAGGAAACAGTTCCTTGTACTGCTTCCAAAGTTTGAAGGCCCCGTCCTCCTGTCCGAAGTAGATGGCGAGTATTTCCCTGTTAAAGTTATACACATATCCGTCATCACGGGTCTTCATGTTCTCCGAGAAGTTGGGCTTGGCCAGCAAGACAAGGTCTTTGATGCCATCCTTGTTCAAGTCGCCCTCTGCTTCTGCGTGTTCCCAGCCTTGCGGGACAATATGCCCCACAAAATCTCCCTGTTGTTTCAATACCTGAGCTTGCATGTTCAAGGCATACAGACCTAACGTTATGATGAAAAATAATAACCTCATAAACATTTCCTTTTTATGATTGAATATCCATTAATATCACAAAACTTATTAAAAGTATGTGCAAAGTTACACAACAATGTTTATAATTTCGTAACTTTGCAACCATTATTACGATTATTTAATCAACAAAAATCACTCATCATAATGAAAAAGAGCATTATTTTGTTGTTTGCCCTCATGGCAATAACATTCTGCGGTAACACGGGAAGCCCCCGACAAACGGAAACAGGTCTCGAGCCAGAAGCAGCAGTACCTGATACGCTTAACACGGTAGAAGCTGTCGAAAAACAGGTGAATGCCATCTATGACTATTGGAATGAACTGAGGGAAAACTATAATGAAGACATGCCCTCAATAGACGAGCTTTTTGGTAGTAAGGAGTGGCAGCAGGTGCGAAAGGAAGTGGAAGACGTCGACCGTGATTGTGAATGTGGCGGATTCTTCGATTTCGGTGAAGAGGGACCTCTGGATGCCTGGACATACGACTGCTACGAGGGTACCGTCAGTGCCAACGACATTCAGGTCAAGCTACAACCAGACAGTACTGCCGAGGTCTGGTTCCTGGTGAAGGATGCCGTCACCATCGATGGAATCCCCATGCGCTGGCTGATGCGCATTGAGGATGGCCAATGGCGTGTTGCCAACATATTTTTTGAGAAAGAAGACGGCTTCGACATCCTTATGGGTATGCGGGCCTATGTCGATGCCCAGAAGGATAATACATGCGCTGACGAGAAATGGGAAATGAGAAATGAGAGTGAAGAAGATAGTATTTTCGCTGATGATGCCCGTGTTATGGGCAATGGCTGCCACCTTATTGGTAGCTTGTGGAAGTAAAACAGGAAAGTCTGCCAGTGAGACAGACTCATTGGCTGCTGACTCCCTGAATGATGAGACTATCGATAAGCACTCGGAGGCCTATATCCGTCAGCGTATCGATACCATCTACAAATTTGTTGGCAAGGTTACTTATGATTCTGAAGGGAATCGGAATTATACTTATAGCACTTTCAATCTTGACAGTGCCTATCGCTCCGAGCGTTACTATGCTCTCATGCAGCAGGCTTTGGATATTTGTGATGAGACGGGCGACATCTTGTATGACTACGACTATTGGGTATGCGGGCAGGACTGGTCTGACGACTGGAGTTGCAAGGTGGCGAAGGTCTATAACGTCACTGACTCTACGGCTCTCGTAGACCTTGCCATCCATAATTTCAGCGATATGGAAACGACTATTGCCCTCCGCTTTGAGCGTGGCGACTGGTATATTGACGACTTTTGTCCATCGGAAGATGGCAACGATGACAAGAACTACCTGCAGGAAGTCATCCGTCAGGGCTTAATAGCCCGTGAGAAAGCTAAGAATCTCGTCGGATATTGGGGATGGGTGGGCGACGACTGTCCTGAATTGCTACTACGTCTGGAGATGACCGACGAGGGACTGGAGGTCACGGAGTGTAACATCTATCGCCTCTATGGTTTCGACAAGACCACCGTTTCCTTCAATGGCACAGACCTTTCTGTCAATGAACTGGATTACGACGAAGAGGCCCAAGAAGTAAACCATGAATTCCACTTCGATGCCCATTTGGACATCAACGGGGATTTGACAGGCGAATGTCTTATCAGGCATCCATTAGCCAGCAGGAATTACGTGGGGCCACTAACTCTCCGTAAGGACTACTTTAAATATCGTGATGATGTGAAACGGAAGTAGTAAGAGTGAGGAGTTAATCGACACATTGTTAAAAATGGGAAAATAATTTGGGCAGTTCAGTTTTTGTTCTTATTTTTGCAGTTAATTTGTTAACCTGCAAATTAATTCATGAAATACGCTGCCCTTAAAGAGGAAAAAGTCCGGCATTTGTCCTTTTACCTTGCTATGGAGGAATATCTGGCCCGCAGGGTGCTTCCCACCTTAGGTACGGAAGGCTACGATGGACTGTTCTTTATGTGGCAGGTACGTCCCAGCGTCATCTTCGGCCGCAATCAGGTTGCAGAAAACGAGGTGAACCTGGAATACTGTCGTAAGCACGGCATTGAAGTATTTCGTCGGAAGAGCGGTGGCGGCTGCGTTTATGCCGACGAGGACAACTTGATGCTCTCTTTCATCACCAGCGACGAGAACGTTAATTTCACTTATAACCGTTTCATCAATATGTTGCTGCTGGTGTTGCGCCGTCTTGGCATAGAGGCCACGGGCACTAACCACAACGACGTGCTGATAGGCGACAGAAAGGTGAGCGGAACCGCGTTCTATCACCTGCCAGGAGCCAGCATCGTTCACGCCACCATGCTCTACGATACAAACATGGACCACATGTTGAATGCCATCACGCCAAGCAGCGAGAAACTGAAACGTAAGGGTGTGGAAAGTGTGCGCCAGCGTATTACGTTGCTGAAGAATCACACCACGCTGAGCATCGACGAACTAAAAGCCTTTGTTCGTCAAACCCTATGTCAAGGGGAAACAACACTTACCTCTGCCGACGAGGCAGCCATTGAAGAGATGGAACAGGATTATCTTGCGCTGACGTTAAATGAGAAATGATAAATGAAAATGATTAATTTTATAACGCTATGGAAGTGAAACAAGAGAATAAACGTACCTGTCTTTACGACAAGCATGTGGAACTGGGAGCACTGATGTCGCCCTTCGCTGGTTTTGAGATGCCCATTCAGTATAGTGGCATTACAGACGAGCACCTTGCCGTGCGCCAGCATTGCGGCGTGTTCGACGTGAGCCACATGGGTGAGGTGGTTGTCAACGGTAAGGACGCGGAACGCTTTGTACAGCACATTTTCACTAACGACGTGAAGGATGCCAAGGACGGGCAAGTGTTCTATGGCATGATGTGTCACGAGGATGGTGGCACCGTCGATGACCTGCTAGTCTATAAGATGGCATTGGGGGACTATTTTCTAGTAATCAACGCCGCCAACATCGACAAGGACTGGGCATGGATTCAGGAACAGGCCAAGGGTTTCGAAGTCCTTTTAGACAACAGGTCTGACCGCTACGCCCAATTGGCTGTCCAAGGTCCAGAGGCCGAGAAGGTCATATCGGAAGTGCTGGGGCTGGCAGAGTGCCAGACGATAGAGTTTTATCATGCCCGCTATGTCGACATCGACCCTAAGGTTCGCATGATTATGAGCCGCACGGGCTACACCGGCGAGGACGGCTTCGAGATTTATGCCTCGCCAGAAACCATCAATAATTATTGGGACAAGCTGCTGGCCAGCGGACGCTGCAAGCCATGCGGACTGGGATGCCGCGATACGCTACGCTTTGAGGTGGGACTGCCGCTCTATGGCGATGAACTGTCGGACGACATCTCGCCCGTCATGGCAAGCCTGTCGATGTTCGTGAAATTCGACAAGCCAGAGTTTATCGGACGCGAGGCGCTACTGAAACAAAAGACCGAGGGAACGGCCAAAAAGCTTGTCGGCATCGAACTGCACGACAAGGCCATCCCCCGTCACGGTTATACGGTCCTCAACATGGAAGGCCAGCCCATTGGCGAGGTGACTACAGGCTATCATGGCATCTCCGTGGACAAGAGCGTCTGCGTGGCTCTTATTGATACAGCATACGCCAAACTGGGCACCGACCTGCAGATTCAAATCCGCAAAAAGGTATTCCCAGGTACGGTAGTGAAGAAACAGTTCTACAGTAAAAGCTATAAGCATTAGCCCCCTAAGTTAGGGGAATGGGGTCTGAACAGGCGCAGACTCCCTCACTATCAACAATTAAATGGTCTGATAAACGCTTGTTCAGACCCCCATCCCCCTAACTTAGGGGGCTTAAAACATGGCAAAAGTAATTGAAGGACTCTATTACAGCGAGTCGCACGAGTATGTGAGAGTGGAAGGTGGCTTCGGCTACATTGGTATTAGTGACTATGCCCAGAACGCCTTGGGCAACGTGGTCTATGTGGACATGCCCGACGTGGACGACGAAGTGGAGGCCGGCGAGGAATTCGGCGCCGTAGAGAGTGTGAAGGCCGCCAGCGACTTGATAGCACCCGTCAGCGGCACCGTGGTCGAAGTGAACGAGGCCCTCGACGACCAGCCAGAACTACTGAACCAGGATCCCTACGAGAACTGGATTATCAAGGTGGAACTGAGCGACGAGTCCGAACTGGACAACCTTATGGGCGCAACAGCTTATACCGAGTTTACTGCGAAATAGTTTTTTTAACCACGAATTAAACGAATGGTTCGTGAAATACATTAATAGTTCGTGTCAATTCGTGGTATTCGTCAAATTCGTGGTAGAAATAATAGGAAATCATGTATAAGTATTTTCCGCATACCGAGTCAGACCTTCAGGCGATGATGGATGTCATCGGTATCAAGAGCCTTGATGAGCTATATGCTGAGGTGCCTGAGTCGGTACGTTTCAGGGGTGACTACCAGCTACCGTCGGAGATGAGCGAGTTGGAAGTGCGCCAGCTGTTCGAGCAGCTGGGGGCGCAGAACCGCCAACTGGTATGCTTTTCCGGCGCAGGTGTCTACGACCACTACACGCCGTCGGTCATCCCGCAGCTACTGTCGCGCTCAGAATTCCTGACATCGTATACGCCCTATCAGGCAGAGATTTCGCAAGGCACCCTGCACTATATCTTCGAGTTCCAAAGCATGATGGCCGAGCTGACAGGCATGGACATCAGCAACGCTTCGATGTACGACGGCAGTACCGCCACCGCCGAGGCAATGATGATGGCTGTGGCTGCCGGTAAGAAGCAGAACAAGGTGCTGGTCAGCGAGACCATTGACCCCAAGACGCTCGCCGTCGTCAAGACCTATGCCCATTTCCACGGCATCGACTTGGAGATGATTCCTGCAAAGAATGGCGTTACCGACCTCTCTGCTCTCAACTCTCAACTTTCAACTCAAACTGGCGTGGCTGGCGTTATTGTCCAGCAACCTAACTTCTTCGGCATCGTGGAGGACTATAGCGGCTTTGCCGAGGCTATCCACAACGCGAAGGCCCTGTTCATCATGAACAGCGTCATTGCCGACCTCGCTGTGCTGAAGACACCTGCCGAATGGGGTGCCGACATTGCGGTTGGCGACGGCCAGTCGCTTGGCATACCGATGCAATGGGGCGGTCCCTACGTAGGCTATATGTGCTGCACGGAGAAACTGATAAGAAAGATGCCAGGACGTATCGTCGGCAAGACCGTCGACAATCGTGGCCAAAGGGCTTTCGTGCTTACGCTCCAGGCTCGCGAACAGCACATCCGACGGCAGAAGGCCACCTCGAACATCTGTTCTAACCAGTCGTTGATGGCACTATTCGCCACCATCTACTGCTCACTAATGGGTCGCCAAGGACTGAAGGAGGCCGCCGAGTTGAGTTATGCCGGTGCCCACTACCTATGCGATAAGCTCATAGCTACGGGCCACTTCACCCTCGTCTACAACCAGCCTTTCTTCAACGAGTTCGTCGTCCGCTACGACGGCAATGTCGATGCCTTGCAGAGGCGTTTTCTGGAGAATGGCATCTTTGGTGGTGTCAAGGTGGCCGACGAGGAGCTTATGTTTGCCGTTACCGAAAAGAGAACAAAGGAAGAGATTGACAAATTAATAGCATTGGTATGAACAACAAGTTATACGGAAACCTGATTTTCGAACTCTCCCAAGAAGGTCGCTGTGGCTACTCGCTGCCGAAGAACCGCTTTGGCAATTATGAGATACCTGTATCGATGCGGCGCAAAGAAGATGCCCAGCTTCCTGAGTGCGACGAGATGACTGTCGTGCGCCACTATACCAACCTTTCCGCCAACAACTTCGGCGTGGACAACGGCTTCTATCCCCTCGGCTCCTGTACCATGAAGTACAACCCCAAGATTAACGAGGAGATGGCAGCCCTGCCGCAGTTCCAGAACCTGCATCCCCTGCAGCCTGCTGAGACTGTGAAGGGTGCGGAGGCGGTATGCACGCTTCTCTGTCGCTCGCTCTGCGAACTGACGGGTCTCCATGCCTTCACGCTGAAGCCCTTTGCCGGTGCTCATGGTGAGCTGACAGGACTCATGGTCATCAAACGTTACCACGAGAGTCGTGGCGACATGCAGCGTACTAAGGTCATTGTGCCCGACTCTGCCCACGGCACCAACCCTGCCAGTGCCGCCGTCTGTGGCTTCGACATCCTTGAAGTGAAGTCCACCCCAGAGGGTCTGGTCTCTTTGGAAGACTTAGAGAATATAGTCGCTCAAGAGAAAGACACTATCGCCGCCATGATGATGACCAACCCCAACACCCTCGGTCTCTTCGAACGTCAGATTCCTGCCATCGAGAAGATTATCCACGAGGCTGGAGGTCTGATGTACTACGACGGTGCAAATCTCAACCCCATGCTTGGTGCTGCCCGCCCAGGTGACATGGGCTTCGACGTGATGCACATCAACCTCCACAAGACCTTCTCCACTCCCCACGGCGGTGGCGGTCCCGGAGCCGGTCCTGTAGGAGTGCGCAAGGGCTTGGAAACGTTCTTCCCCGAGGTATCGCCCTATCATGGCAACTTCGCCGTCGCCATCCGAGCCTACGCTTACATCCTCTCCTTAGGTCGAGAGCACATCAAGGAGGTGGGACCGCTGGCCACCCTCAATGCCAATTACATAAAGGAGCAGTTGAAGGATGTCTACGAGCTTCCCATCGAAGGCCTTTGCAAGCATGAGTTCGTATTCGACGGTCTGACGGATAAGTCCACGGGCGTCACCACTATGGATGTAGCCAAGCGTCTGCTCGACTACGGCTATCACGCCCCCACCATCTACTTTCCCCTGCTGTTCCACGAGAGCCTGATGATTGAGCCTACAGAGAACGAGTCGAAGGAGACTATCGACGGCTTCATCGCCGTGATGCGCCAGATAGCCCAGGAGGCGAAGGACACCCCTGATATGGTGAAGTCGGCCCCTCACAACACTCCCATCGGCCGCGTCGACGATGTGCTGGCTGCCAAGCACCCAGTCACCACCTATCGTCAGCTCATTAGCCCACAAAGTTAAGAGGCTGAACAAATTACATTAATCAAACCCTATATGGATGAATTGAAAACGGGGGCTACTTGTTCAGACCCCCAACCCCCCAACTTAGGGGGCTCCGCAGATGTGATTATCATCGGAGCTGGCCCAGGTGGTTACCGAGCCGCAGAACTTGCCGCCAAGGCCGGCCTGAAGGTTGTCATCTTCGAGCAGGGGCATGTTGGCGGCACCTGCCTCAACGAGGGTTGCATACCCACAAAGACCTACGTCCACAGCGCCACCTTCGCTGAGGCAGTAGAGCGCCAGCCTCAGGTCGTTCAACAGTTGCGTGCCGGTGTGGAGCAAATCCTCTCCCACCCCAACATCACCCTTGTCCGTGCTGAGGCTCGCTTTGTCGACGCCCATACTGTCGAAGCATTAGAAGTAGAGTACAGCGCCCCTTACATCATCATCGCCACAGGTTCTGTTCCCAAGTGCCTACCCATAGAGGGAGCCTCGCTTGCCCTCGACAGCCGTGACCTGCTCCAGCTCGACCATCTGCCCGAAAGCCTCTGCATCATCGGTGCAGGTGTCATCGGTATGGAGTTTGCGAGCATCTTCAATACTTTTGGCTCTAAGGTTACGGTCGTGGAGTTCCTGAAAGAGTGCCTCCCCGCCCTCGACAGCGACATCGCCAAGCGTCTGCGTAAGGTTTTGGAGAAGCGCGGCGTGGAGTTCTGTCTTCAGAGCGCAGTTACAGGAATCCGCTCTTCTCACTTAACTCCTAACACCTCACTCTTAACTCCTAACTCCTCGAAGACCGTCACCTTCACCGACAAGAAGGGCAAGGAGCAGACCCTCGAAGCCGAGGAAGTATTGATGGCTGTCGGCCGCGCTCCCCGCGTCTATGACCACTTCCGCAATGCCGGCTTCGACTATGATGTCCGCTCCGGGATTAAGGTAGACGACCACTTCGAGACCACCGTCAAGGGCATCTACGCCATCGGCGACTGTAACGGTCGTCAGATGCTTGCCCACGCCGCAGAGGCCCAGGCCAAAGCCGTCGTGGAGCACATCCTTTCACTCCTTGTCCTAAACCACCAAACTACTAATCCCCAAAACGACCAAACGCTCATTCCTGCCGCCATCTTCACCAAGCCCGAGGCTGCCTGCGTAGGTCCCGGCGAAGACCAGCTGAAAGCCGCCGGTACCCTCTACGAGTGTCGGAAGGCCTTCTATCGTGCCAACGGTAAAGCCCTGGCAATGAACGAGACAGAGGGTATGCTTAAACTCTTTTCTGAGCTCAACGCCGGTCGCATCCTTGGCTGTCACGTCTTCGGCGCCCATAGTGCCGACCTGGTACAGGAGGCCAGCGTGCTGATGTATTTGGGTGCCACAGTAGCCCAGCTACGCCAGATGGTGCACATCCACCCCACCCTCAGCGAGCTCCTGCTATCGGCTGCAGAGATCGACTAATATAATTACAACATATTATGAAAACAGACATACAGATTGCACGAGAATGTGAACTGAAGCCTATTGGCGACATTGCTGCACAGTTAGGAATAGCTCTGGAAGATATTGAGCCTTACGGACGCTATATGGCCAAGGTGCCCCTGTCACTCATCAATGAGGAGAAGGTCAGGCAGAGCCGTCTGATTCTGGTGACAGCCATCAGTCCCACGAAGACCGGTATTGGCAAGACCACCGTCAGCATCGGCCTGACACTGGGTCTTAACAGGATTGGCAAGAAGGCCGCCGTAGCCCTACGTGAGCCATCGCTCGGCCCTTGTTTCGGCATCAAGGGCGGTGCTGCCGGCGGCGGTTATGCCCAGGTGCTGCCTATGGAGAAGATTAACCTGCACTTTACAGGCGACTTCCACGCCGTGACCTCGGCACACAACACCATCAGTGCCCTCTTAGACAACTATCTCTACCAGCACCGTAAGGAGGGTTTCTCTCTGCGCGAGATATTCTGGAAGCGCGTGCTCGATGTCAACGACCGTGCCCTGCGTAACGTAGTGACTGGCCTGCGTGGCGACGGCGTGGTCTCTGAGACAGGCTTCGATATCACCCCGGCCTCTGAACTGATGGCCATCCTCTGTCTGGCTACCAGCGAGGAAGACCTTCAGCGTCGTATTGAGAACATCGTGCTGGGCATCACTGCCGATGGCAAGTTGTTCAAGGTTAAAGACCTCGGCGTGGCAGGAGCCATCACCGTACTGCTGAGGGACGCCCTCAACCCCAACCTCGTACAGACAACGGAGAACACGCCAGCCTTTATCCACGGCGGGCCCTTTGCCAACATCGCCCACGGCTGCTCCAGCGTGCTGGCCACCAAGATGGCCATGAGCTACTGCGACTATGTAGTCACAGAGGCAGGCTTCGGAGCCGACCTCGGGGCAGAGAAGTTCTTTGACATCAAGTGCCGCAAGGCAGGCCTGCAGCCGCGACTGGTGGTTATTGTTGCCACTACACAGGGCCTGAAGATGCACGGCGGCGTGAGCCTCGACCATATCAAGGAACCGAACAGCAACGGACTGAAGGAAGGATTGAAGAACCTGAACCGCCATATCAACAATATGCAGGGCTTCGGACAGCCCGTCATCGTGACGCTCAACCGCTTCGATTCCGACTCAGAAGAGGAGATAGACATCGTTCGCAAGAACTGCGAGGAGCTGGGCGTGGGCTTTGCCGTCAACGAAGCCTTCCTCAAAGGCGGTGAGGGCGCCGTAGAACTGGCCCAGAAAGTGGTGGACACCATCGACCGCATACAGCCACTGCCCATCCGCTTTACCTATAAGGAGGCCGACTGTCTGGAGGATAAGATTGAGAAGGTCTGCAAGCGCATCTATGGCGCTTCGGCAGTGGAGTATGGCAAGACCGTGAAAAAGAAACTCGAATCCCTGCGCGCCACCTTTACCGATGAAGACCAGGTCATCGCCCACTACCCTGTGTGCATCGCCAAGACACAGTTCTCCTTCACCGCCGATTCTACCCGCTACGGTTCGCCCGAGGGCTTTACCATCCGTATCCGTGACGTCATACTCAACTGTGGCAGCGAGATGATAGTGGCCATCGCCGGCGACATGCTCCGTATGCCAGGACTCCCCAAGAGTCCACAGGCCGAACGCATCAACATCGTAAACGGAGAAATCGAGGGACTGTCATAAAGTATGACCCATGAGGGCAATGCATCGTTGGACACTGAATACTATTTTTTCGTGACCCTGTAAAGTACTGACTGACAGGGTCATATTTATTGTCATTGCCAGAATAGAATGCTTATTAAAGACAGGGGTCAGACTTTGAGCCGTTTGAACTATGAGAAAAAGCCGTTCTTTCTACTAGTAAAAGCCGTTCTTTCTGATAGAAAAAGCCGTTCTTTCTATGAGAGAAAGCCGTTCTTTCTGCCAGAGATATAAAAAAATGATTTGCTATTGAGCTATTTATAAAATAAAATGTGTATTTTTGCAGCGTCCAAAAGCAAAGCGTAATGGATTATTCAAACATGAAAAGACTATTTCTTATTGCATGGTGCCTTGTGACGACAGGCACGGTGCTGGCACAGACCGCCGACTTTGTGAAGGGTGCCGACGTGGGATTCCTGCAGGGACAGGAACGGCGGGGCGTGAAGTTCCACGACCGTAACGGACAGGAACGCGAATGTCTGGAACTCCTAAAGAACGACTACCAGATGAGTGCCATCAGGATGCGTGTCTGGGTGAATCCCCGTGGCGGCGACTGCGACAAGCACGCGCTACTGGCTATGGCTAAACGGGTAAAGGAGCTGGGCATGGACCTGATGGTGGACTTCCACTACAGCGACTCATGGGCAGACCCCGCTAAGCAGCCCATCCCTGCCTCCTGGCAAGGACACAGCTACAAGCAGATGAAGAAAGACCTGCGCAACCATACTGTCGAGGTATTGACATTGTTGAAGGATAACGGCATAGCGCCACGCTGGGTACAGGTAGGCAACGAGACCGCCAATGGTCTGCTTTGGCCGATGGGGCACATCGAGAAGAACCCGAAGCAGTATGCCGGATTTATCCGCGCAGGCTATGATGCCGTGAAGAAAGTTTTTCCCAACACCATAGTCCTCATCCACCTGGACCGAGGCCACAAGCAGAGCCTCTACGACTGGAACCTTGACATCGTCCGCAAGTACGGTGGCCGGTGGGACATGGTGGGCATGTCGCTCTATCCCTACTGGGCTCAACAAGATCATCCCGAGCTGAAGGCCGACGACATCATCACCGACTGCATAGCCAACATCCGCCACGTCAGCGAGAAGTACCAGTGTGACGTGATGATTGTGGAGACAGGCTTCGAGGTAGACGAGCAGCACCCAGAGAAGATGGAGGAGGGCCGCCGCCAGCTGGCCCGTGTCGTCCGCGAGGCCCGCAGCGAGACCAACGGTCATTGCCGTGGTGTGTTCTACTGGGAACCACAGTGCCTGCCCGGCGGCTACAAGCTCGGAGCATTCAACAGCAAGGCCGCCCCGACCGTCATCATGGAAGGATTTATAGAGTAAATAAAGATTATAGCACAGACATGGAACTGCGTAAACGTCTTGGGCTGGAGCTTGCCCGCATGATGAACAACAACCTGAAGCGTGAGCACCCACTGCGCCAACTGTTCTGGGAGAGTACGCTGCGTTGTAACGTGAGCTGCCGCCATTGTGGCAGCGACTGCCGTGCCTCGGCGGTGCATCCTGACATGCCCCGCGAGGACTTTTTCCGTGTGCTCGACGGCATCGCCGCCCGGTTGGACCCGCACAAGGTGTTCGTCATCGTCAGCGGGGGCGAGCCGCTCATGCGCGAAGACCTGGAGCTATGCGGCCGCGGCATCTACGAACGCGGTTTCCCCTGGGGCATGGTCACCAACGGCCTCGCCCTCACCCCCGAGCGTTTCCAAAGCCTGAAGGCAGCGGGATTGTGCTCCGTGGCCGTGAGCCTCGACGGACTGCAGGAGAGCCACGACTGGCTGCGCCGCCATCCGCAGAGCTTCCGCATGGCCAGCCGCGCACTGGACCTGCTCGTGGCCGACGGCGAGATAAAGTTCGACGCCGTGACATGTGTCAATCAGAAGAACTACGGACAGCTGGCTGAGATACGCGATTTCCTCATCAGCAAGGGAGTCAGGGACTGGCGCCTCTTCCCCATCTTCCCCGTGGGCCGCGCTGCCAACGACCCTATGCTGCAGGTGAGTAACGAGCAGTTCCGCGAACTGCTGCAGTTCATCAAGCAGACCCGGCGGGAAGGCAAGATTCACGCCAACTACAGCTGCGAAGGCTTTGTTGGCGACTACGAGGGCGAAGTGCGCGACTGGGTGTTCCGCTGTGCCGCCGGTGTCACCGTAGGCTCCGTGCTCATTGATGGCAGCATCAGCGCCTGCACCAGCATACGATCTAACTACGCTCAGGGGAACATCTACGAAGACGACTTCCTCGAAGTGTGGGAAAACCGTTTCCAGACATTCCGCGACCGCTCGTGGATGAAGAAGGACAAGTGTGCCGACTGCAAGTACTGGCGATACTGCGAGGGCAACGGCATGCACCTGCGCACCGACGACGGGCGACTGTTAGTGTGCCATTTAGAACGAATCAACAAATAAATAATGACATTTGCAATAATATTATACTTTTTGAGTTATATAATAATAATGTATAAAAGCATTTTGGGAAATAGAAACAAAACGATAAATATGAGAAAAGTATTCTTCATTTTAGCCATGGTGCTTCTGTCGATGACCCCAACTCAGATGCAGGCTCAGTCGACAATGACAGACCAGGAGTTGATAACTTTCATCTTGAATGAGCGCGACAAGGGCTCCTCGCAAAACGACATTATCACGAAGCTGATGCAGCGCGGTGTGGACATTCAGCAGATACAGCGCGTGAAACGCAGATACGACCGACAAATCAACAATGTCGGCCTTGGCGCTGTGGCCGAAGAGTCGGTGAACAAAGCTGCCAGCCGCATGAGAAAGAACAACGGAAAGGAGAAAAGGGTGGTGTCCAACAGCAGGACTAAGATTCAGGGGACGATAAGCGGACGCTCAGCATACGACACGAACGATCCCGACTTCATTGCTTACAGGAATGAACTGGGCGACATGCTGCCCACGGACTCCATGGCCATGCTCAGAGAGTATATCAAGGCAGAACGGGCCGGACAGAGCAAGATTTTCGGCCATGACCTCTTCAACAACGATAACCTGACGTTCGAGCCCAACATGAACATCGCCACGCCGAAGGACTATGTGCTGGGGCCTGGCGATGCCGTCATCGTAGATGTCTACGGAGCCTCGCAGGAAAGTTTCCATGAAACCGTCTCGCCCGACGGCTACATCACCATACAGGGCTACGGACCCATACAGGTCGGCGGCATGAGTGTAAGCCAGGCCACGTCATACCTGCGCTCGCAGCTGGGCACACGCTACAGTAGCAGCCAGATACGCCTCAGCGTAGGGCAGACACGAACCATTACGGTGAACATAGCCGGTGAGGTGAACGCTCCAGGAACTTACACCATGTCGGCGTTCTCAACCGTGTTCAATGCACTCTACATGGCCGGCGGCATCAACGACCTGGGTACACTGCGTAACATCAAGGTCTATCGCAACAACCGTCTGCTATCGACCATCGACGTCTATGATTACATCATCAACGGAAAGGCTACGGGCAACGTGAAACTGACTGACAACGACATGATTATCGTCGAGTCGTACGACTGTTTGGTGAACATCAGCGGTCGTGTAAAGCGTCCTATGTACTACGAAATGAAGCAGGGCGAAAGCCTCAATTCACTGATTAAATATTCAGGAGGCTTCGCCAGCGATGCCTATCGTACCAGCGTCAGGGTGATGCGCAAGAACGGGGCACTCCGCTCGGTACATACCGTGAACGAATTCGACATGGGTACATTCAAGATGGCCGACGGCGACAGCGTGACCGTGGACTCCATCATCGACCGCTACCAGAACATGGTCGAGGTGCTGGGTGCCGTGTTCCGTCCCGGAAAGTATAACATCGGAGGTGATATAACCAGCGTGCGCTCCCTCATTGAGAGTGCACAGGGTGTAACCGAGGATGCCTTCACCACACGAGCCATCATGCACCGCATGAAGGAAGATCGTACACTCGAGGTGCTGGCCGTTGACCTTGCCGGCATCCTCGAAGGAAGAGTCAGCGACGTAGTGCTCCAGAACGAGGACGTGCTCTTCGTTCCCAGCCAGAGAGAAATCATTGAAAACCAGTCGATAACCATCATCGGCGAGGTGCAAGACCCCGGAATATACAAGTATGCCGAAAACGAGACGCTTGAGGACTTCATCCTTCAGGCCGGCGGTCTCACAGAGTCGGCCTCTACGGCAAAAATAGACATAGCACGGCGCATTATTGACCCAAGTGCTACACAGACGAGCGACACCATCGCATACATTTACAGCTTCGACCTTAAAGATGGATTCGTTATTGGCGAAGGTAACAGTGCCTTCCACCTCGAACCCTACGATTGTGTATACGTGCGCCGGAGCCCGGGTTACACAGAACGGCGAAACGTGTCAGTCGTGGGTGAAGTGCTCTTCGAGGGTAGCTATGCCTTGTCGAAAAAGAGTGAACGCATCAGCGAGGTCATCAAGAGAGCTGGAGGACTCACCAAGACGGCCTATTCTCCCGGAGCAAGACTTATTCGCAGACGCACTGCCGACGAGATGGCCCGTCAAGAGGCTATACTGGAAGCTGCAAAGCGTTCCAACAAAGGAAAAGATTCTATCGACGTCAGCAGCCTCGACCTCGGACCGACGTATGAAGTGGGCATTGAGCTGGACAAGGCTTTGAAAGAGCCAGGAAGCGATGCCGATATCGTATTGCGCACAGGAGACCGCATCGTAGTGCCCGAATATTCCGGAACAGTGAAAATCAACGGCGAAGTGATGTACCCCAACACCGTGAGCTTCGTAGAAGGCAAAGACCTGGAATACTATATCAACCAGGCAGGCGGATGGAGCGACAACTCAAAGAAGAGCAAGACATACATCATCTACATGAACGGCACCGTGGCAAAGGCCGACCGTAAGCATAAGCCCATGCCGGGATGCGAGATTGTAGTGCCTACGAAACAACGAGGACGCAAGATGTCGACTGCCGAGCTGCTGGCCATAGGAACCTCCACAGCCAGTATCGCCACGATGATTGCTACTATTGTTAACGTGCTGAAATAATATAATATGGAATATATTGTTTCGGCAAGAAAGTATCGTCCCATGTCGTTCGACACCGTGGTGGGGCAGTCAGCACTGACCACTACGCTGAAGAACGCCGTGAAGAGTGGGAAACTGGCTCATGCATACCTGTTCTGCGGACCACGCGGTGTGGGAAAGACTACCTGCGCACGCATCTTTGCCAAGGCCATCAATTGTCAGAACCCGACAGTTGACGGAGAGGCCTGTGGGGAATGTGAGAGCTGCCAGTCGTTCAACGAGCAACGCTCGCTTAACATCTTCGAGCTTGACGCCGCCTCAAACAACTCTGTGGAGCACATAAAGACGCTCATGGAGCAGACACGCATACCCCCGCAGATTGGCAAGTATAAAGTCTTTATTATTGACGAGGTGCACATGCTCTCAACAGCAGCTTTCAACGCCTTCCTCAAGACACTGGAGGAGCCGCCCGCACACGTCATATTTATTCTCGCAACGACGGAGAAGCATAAGATTCTGCCCACTATCCTCTCCCGCTGCCAGATTTACGACTTCGAGCGCATGACGGTGAAGAACACCATCGAACATCTGAAGCAAGTGGCCGAGAAGGAAGGCATACAATATGAGGAGGAGGCGCTGGCCGTCATTGCCGAGAAGGCTGATGGCGGCATGCGTGACGCCCTCTCCATCTTCGACCAGGCGGCATCGTTCTGCCAGGGCAACATCACTTATCAGAAGGTCATTGAAGACCTAAACGTGCTCGATGCCGAATACTACTTCCGTATTATCGACTACTCCACACTGAACAAGGTGTCTGACATAATGGTGCTGCTTAACGACGTGCTCAACAAGGGTTTCGATGCTGGACTACTTGTACAGGGTCTTGCCCGGCACACACGCAATGTGCTCATGGCGAAAGACCCACAGACGTTGCCACTGTTAGAGGTCAGCGACCAGATGCGACAGCGTTATCTGGAACAGGCACAGCGAGCTGATACCCGTTTCCTCTATGCAGCGTTGAAAATCATGAACGACTGCGACATCAACTACCGCACATCATCCAACAAGCGGCTGCTTGTAGAACTGACCCTTATTCAGGTGGCTCAGATAACACAACCAGAAGATGTTCCTGGCAGTGGGCGCAAGCCCAGAAGATTAAAATCCCTGTTCAAACAACTTATCCAGCAAGCGCAGCCCGTAAAGAAGTCGGTCCCGCAGGTAGCCGCGGTTGAGCAGCCAGATACCCCTCAAGAACCTCCAAAGGATAGTCCTCAGCCTCTTCCAGCAGCTAAGGAAGCACCTACTCTTCGTCTTTCAAGTATTGGCACTTCTTGGAACAATCTGCGCCAACAGAACAAGAAAATGCAGATACTCCCCGGCATGCAGGGAACAGATGCCAAGAAAGGAGAGGAACTGGAACAATTCTCACAGCAAGACCTTGAATTGCAATGGATGGCCATGTGTAAGCGCATGCCACAGCGACTCAGCGGCATTGCGGCCCGCATGAAGAACATGAATCCCGTCATTGCCGGGGGTAATTGGCAGTCACCAACTATCGAGGTTATCGTCCCCAACGAAATCATTAAGACCGAGATGGAGCAAATACGCGGCAGCATACTTGCCACGCTGAAACTCCATCTTCACAATTCTGCCATTACTCTTGCCCTGCGTGTGGCCGAGCAGGAAGAGAAAGCTAAGCTCCTAACCCGTCGTGAGCAGTTCGAGCTACTTACTTCTCAGAATTCTACCATAGAAAAACTCCGTGAGGTATTCGACCTCGAGCTGGCATAGTCACTTATCACATATCACTTTGCACTTCATCCATCTCCCTGAGACCGACTCGACCAACCTATGGCTTCGCAACCACGCCGATGAATTCTCGTCAGAAGAGTTCACCGTCGTCTGGACTGACCACCAGACTGCTGGCCGGGGGTGCGGCACCAATATCTGGGAAAGCGCTTCGGGAGAGAACCTGCTTTTCTCCGTTCTTTGTCACCCAAAGAATATTCCTGCCATTCAGCAATTCCTACTTCTGGAAACCATGGCATTGGCGATAAAAGACATCCTCGACCGCACACTACCCCATGACAAAGAAATCAAGATAAAGTGGCCTAACGACATCTACTGGCACGACAGCAAACTGGGCGGGACGCTTACCGAGTGTGCACTCAACGGTCAGAACATGCGCTGGTGCATCATCGGCACAGGACTGAATATCAATCAGACAGTCTTTTCTTCCCAGCTGCACAACCCCGTCTCACTGGCACAGATAACAGGAAAGCACCTCGAATTGTCTCCCCTACTCCACCGAATATGCGAGGCATTCATCCTCCGTCTGCAGCACTTGGAAAATGAACTTGACACCTTCATCGACCAGCTGCAAGAAGAATATATGTCCGCACTCTTTCGTCGCCACGGTTTTCACCCTTTTCACGACGCTCACGAAACCTTCGAGGCCGAAATCGTCAGCATTGCCCCCGACGGTACCCTCACCCTACGCGACAAACAACAACGCCTCCGCAACTACAAGTTCAAGGAAATTTCGTTCAAGATTTAAATGGCGTGATAACAAAATATCGAAATATCGAAATAACGTTATAACTAAACAACAAAAACAATGTCAAGATTCAATCGTATTCTTCTAAAGCTGTCGGGCGAGAGCCTGATGGGTAAGCAGGGCTATGGCATAGACCCTGAGCGGCTGTCACAGTATGCTCAGCAGATAAAGGACGTCCATGAGATGGGCGTGCAGATAGGCATCGTCATTGGTGGTGGCAACATCTTCCGAGGTCTGAGCGGAAGCCAAAAAGGTTTCGACCGCGTGAAGGGTGACCAGATGGGCATGTGTGCCACGGTCATTAACTCCCTCGCTCTGAGTTCCGCCCTTGGAGCCGTTGGTGTAAAGAACCGTGTGCTGACCGCCATCCGCATGGAGCCCATCGGCGAGTTCTACACCAAGTGGCGCGCCATTGAGGCAATGGAGCGCGGCGAGGTCTGCATCTTCTCCGCCGGCACCGGCTCACCCTATTTCACTACCGACACCGGTTCCTCTCTACGCGGCATAGAGATTGAGGCCGACGTGATGCTGAAGGGCACCCGCGTGGACGGCATCTACACCGCCGACCCGGAGAAAGACCCCACGGCCACGAAGTTCCACGACATCAGCTACAACGAAGTGCTTGCCCGTGGGTTGAAGGTCATGGACCTCACCGCCATCTGCATGTGTCAGGACAACAACCTTCCCATCTACGTCTTCAACATGGACGTACAAGGGAACCTGCTCCGTGTCATGCAGGGTGAGGACATCGGCACACTGGTGCACCCTTAGGCTTGTAAGAAATCATAAATCTCTGCCGTCCAGTCTGCACCGTTCTGCGGACAGAAAGTTCTGATGCCTATCTGACTGGCAGCGGCTACGTTTCGCGGCCCGTCATCCACGAAGAGACATTCTCCCGGAGGAGTCTGCTCGGCCATGAGCACCCGGCGGAAGAATGTCTCGTCGGGTTTCATTACCTTCATCTGATAGCTCAGGTAACAGGCATCGAAATAATAGTCCAGGGCGTGACCCTTGCCGTCGAAGGCTGTCGACATGGCCCATGCCATCATGCAGGGATTGGTATTTGAAAGCAGAACGACGCGGTAGCCTTCTTTCCGCAGCCGGACCAGTGCGTCAAGGTTCCGCTGAGGAACTTCTTTTGCATAGCCCTGCCAGGCATACTCACACTCCGACATAGTCACTTCGCGACCAATAATCAGACTCAACTCCTTGCGGAAGTCTTCGGCTGTGATAAGCCCATTCTCAAGTTCGCCAAAAATGCCTTTCTGCGTATAAGGGTCGAGCCACGTTGTGGCATCCTTGAGACCCAATTCGGTGAAGCGACGTACCGCCTCATCGTGGTCAATGGTCATGATGACCCCACCGAGGTCAAATATAATAGTCTTAATCATCATCGAAAATCTTTCATCGCCCGGTCAATCTCTCGTCTGTCCTCCTTATCTTTCAGTGTCTGTCGTTTGTCGTAGGCTTTCTTTCCCTTGCAGAGCGCGAGGTCCATCTTCGCTCGTCCATTCTCGTCAATCCAAATTAGTGTAGGCACAATGGTGTAGCCCGTCTGCCGTGTAGCACTATCCAATCGCGCTATCTCACGTCGATTAAGAAGCAGTTTGCGGTCGCGCTTCTGGACGTGGTTGTTATAAGAGCCATAGAAATAGGGACTTATGCTCATTCCCTTCACCCACACTTCACCATTGATAATAGTGCAGTAGGTATCCACCAGACTAGCTTTTCCAGCACGTATGGATTTTATTTCCGTGCCGGTAAGCACCAGACCGGCGGTATATTCCTCAATGAAGAAATACTCAAAGGCTGCCTTCCTGTTTTTTATTTGTACGGGGCTCTTCTTGCGGAGCTCCTCTTGCTGCTTGTTCATTTTATCGTTGCAAACTTTTCCAGATTATTGTCAACGTACTGTGCTATCTCTTCCGTCCATCGCGGCTCGTTCTCTATGAAAGCATCGTCGTAGTCATCAAACTGCGGGTACTGCTCATAGAGCGCCATGAACTCCTCCTCAGTGCAGTCGCGCTCCAGTGACTCGCGATTCTCCAGCCACAAAGTGTGCACCTCGTAGAGCATCTTCGACAAGTCTCGTATGCCCCACATCTTGTTCAACGCCTTAGCAAAGGGATTCTTGAAGATGAATGGGCCATACCCATTGTGTATCAGCTGGATAAAGCCGCCCACCATCACCTCCTCCCTTAAGGTGTCCCAACAGAGGAGTGTCATCTGGTCAGCGTTCAATTCAGCCATTGTCTCCGGCGTAGGCTCGCCGCCGATGGCCTCGCGAAGCGCATGAACAAACACTTGCAGAAAGTCGCTCATGCCAGCCAGTGCTGCCTGCGACAATTCGGAGTCTTTTACGGTTATCTGTTTCATATCTGGCCGCAAAATTACAACAATTCCCGCAAACCACCAAATAATTAGCGAAAAATCCGGGTGCCACGCCGATGACGCCCGGACTCAGAAGGGAGTCTGAAATATTGCCAAACAATTTGAGTCCTTCTCATGGCAGGGAATTGCGCTTGTCTAATTCCATTTTGAGAAAGAGCCGTTCTTTCAATGAGAAAGAGCCGTTCTTTCTATGAGAATAAGCCGTTCTTTCAATGGGAAAGAGCCGTTCTTTCTCCAACCCCTTGAGACAGTCATACTATGGCTTTGAACGGCTCAAAGTATAGGGCAGTAGTTAAATAAGTGAAGGCAGAAGTCCTCTGTGGGTTAAAAATTGCTTATTTTTTGTTTATTAGCGGAAAAAGTAGTACCTTTGTCGGCAGTTTGAAAAAGGGCAAAACGCAACAGCGGCCATTTAAAGTGCCTCTACGGCGATTTTCCGCCCAAATGACAAATCGCAAATCAAAAATCAGTAAATAGTAAATTAACACAGTGGATCAGACGTTTGACAACGACAGGATTTTAAAGATTAACATTGAGGAGGAGATGAAGTCTTCCTACATCGACTATTCGATGTCGGTGATTGTGGCCCGTGCCCTCCCCGATGTTCGTGATGGATTCAAGCCCGTGCACCGCCGCATACTCTACGGTATGCAGGAGCTAGGCAACACGAGCGACAAGCCGTATAAGAAGTGTGCACGCGTAGTTGGCGACGTGCTCGGTAAGTATCACCCCCACGGCGACAGTTCCGTGTACGGTGCTCTGGTACGTATGGGCCAGGAGTGGAACATGCGCTACACGCTCGTTGACGGACAGGGTAACTTCGGTAGCGTGGACGGCGACTCGCCGGCTGCCATGCGATACACAGAGTGCCGCCTCTCGAAGATGGGTGAGCACATCATGGACGACCTCGAAAAGGAGACCGTCGACATGGATCCGAACTTCGACAATACGCTGGTGGAGCCCAGCGTAATGCCGACAAAAGTGCCCAATCTGCTGGTGAATGGCGGCAACGGCATTGCCGTGGGTATGGCAACAAACATCCCCACGCACAACCTCGGTGAGGTCATTGACGGCTGCTGCGCCTTCATCGACAACCCCGACATCGACACCGACGGGCTGATGGAGTACATCCCTGGCCCCGACTTCCCGACGGGTGCATATATTTATGGTATACAGGGCGTGCGCGATGCCTACGAGACGGGCCGCGGACGTATCGTCATGCGTGCCAAGGCTGAAATTGAGGCCGGTGAAACGCACGACAAAATTGTGGTGAACGAAATTCCCTACGGTGTGAACAAGGCCGAGCTGGTGACCTACATCGCCGAGCTGGCCAACCAGCACAAGATTGAGGGCATTGCCAACGTGAACGACGAGAGCGGACGCGACGGCATGCGCATCGTGGTAGACTGCAAGCGTGACGCAAACGCTAACGTCATACTGAACAAGTTGTTCAAGATGACGGCTCTACAGAGCTCATTCTCAGTGAATAACATTGCACTGGTACCCATCAAGACCAGCGACGGCACACGCCTTCGTCCGAAGTTGCTTTCGCTGCGTGAGTGCATCCGCTACTTCATCGACCATCGCCACGAGGTGACCATCCGCCGCACAAAGTACGACCTGAAGAAGGCTCAAGAGCGTGCCCACATTCTGGAAGGACTCATCATTGCCGTGAACAACATCGACGAGGTGGTGCACATCATTCGTCAGTCGTCAACGCCCAGCGACGCCCAGCGTAACCTAGAGAAGCGTTTCGACCTGGACGAGCTGCAGTCGAAGGCCATCGTCGACATGCGCCTGTCGCAGCTCACCGGTCTGCGTGTGGAGCAGCTGCACCAGGAGTATGACGACTTGATGAAGCTCATAGCCGACCTGCAGGAAATCCTCGACAACCCCGAGCGCTGCAAGGAAGTTATGAAGCAGGACCTCTTAGAGGTGAAGGAGAAATACAGCGACGAGCGCCGTACGGAGATTATTCCCTTCGACCATGAGTTCAATGCAGAGGACTTCTATCCCGACGACCCTGTTGTCATCACCCTCTCGCACATGGGCTACATCAAGCGCACACCGCTCTCAGAATTCCATGCACAGAGCCGTGGCGGCGTGGGAGCCAAGGGAGCCCGCCATCGCGACAACGACTTTACCGAGTATATCTATCCCGCCACAATGCACAACACGCTTCTTTTCTTTACTCAGAAGGGGCGTTGCTACTGGCAGAAGTGCTATGAGATACCCGAGGGCGACAAAAACTCAAAGGGCCGCGCCATACAGAACATGCTCAACATCGAGAGCGACGACGCCATCAATGCCGTGCTGCGCATCAAGAACTTCGGTGATGAAGAATTCCTGAAGTCACACTACGTGGTGTTCGCCACCAAGCAGGGTATCATCAAGAAGACACGCCTCGATGCCTACAAGAATGTGCGTGCTGCCGGTGTCAAAGCCCTGATTTTCAACGAGGGCGACGAGGTAGTAGGCGTACGTCTGACCAACGGCAAGAATGAAATCGTTATGGCTAACCGCAACGGACGTGCAGTGCGCTTCAACGAGAGCGAGATTCGTGCTATGGGCCGTGTGGCTACAGGTGTGACGGGTATGAAGCTCGACGGCGGCGACGACGAGGTGGTGGGCATGGTATGTGTCAACGACCCGCAGACAGAGACCATTATGGTTGTATCGGAGAATGGCTACGGCAAGCGCTCAGACATCGAGGATTACCGCAAGACCCACCGAGCCACTCAGGGTGTGCGTACGTTGAACATCACAGAGAAGACTGGTCGTCTGGTGGCCATCAAGATTGTCACCGACGACAATGACCTAATGATTATAAACAAGAGCGGCATACTCATCCGGCTGAACGTCAGCGAGGTACGTGTCATGGGACGTGCCACGCAGGGTGTCCGCCTCATCAACCTCACAAAGAAGAACGACACTATCGCCAGCGTCTGTAAGGTACAGAAAGCGACCGAGGAGGAACTTGCCGAGGAAGCTGAAGAAAATATAGAGGGCGCAGAGATAACTGAGTCTTCAGATACTCCGGAGAACGCCGCCCCGATGGTGGACTTCGAAGAACAGTAACCAATCGTTAAATAGTACACATTTAATTATTTTATAGTAAATATCATTAACCTTTTAACTCATAATGCAAATGAAAAAGTTTTTGACCATGGCCCTGATGGCAGCATTTGCCACCACGACCTTTGCACAGGAAGCCACCGTTAAGGAGGCAAAGAAACTCTTTGGTAAGAGCGACTTCGACGCTGCTGCCCAGTTGCTCGCACCGGCCCTCACGTCGGCAGAGACCATTGACAAGGCCGCCGCATGGAACCTCCAGTCGGAAATCATGCACGGCAAATATAACGCCATCTCTTCCAAGCAGATGGAGAATCAGGTGAAGAAGATTAACGAGGCCACCGACACCCTCGGCATGCATCAGGCTGCCGTTGCCGCTTGGGAGGCCGCTTTGAAGTGCGACGAGTTCGACCAGCTGCCAGACGCTAAGGGCAAGGTGAAGCTGAAATATCGCACACCCGCTCAGACTAAGTACAAGAACTTCGGTGTCTCGCTCGTTCAGGCCGGTCAGTTCTTCTATCAGAAGAAGGACACCAAGAACGCTATCCGAGCTTGGAACGCCTATCTCGACATGAAGAAATCCCCGATTTTCGCCGAGGTGGCCGATTTTCCCAAAGACCCGTTCTACGATGACATCGTCTACTATGTATCGTTCCTCTCCTATCAGGAGAAGGACTACGACACAGCCATGAAGTATGCCCAGCAGCTTGCCGCCAACCCCGAGAAGGCTGACGAAGCCAACGAAATCCTGCTCTTCTCCAAGAAGGAGACCCTCAAGAGCAAGGCTGATTCTCTGGAGTATGTCGGCATGGTGAAAGACCTGCACAAGGCCAACCCCGACAACGAGCGCTACTTCAACCTGCTCGTCGACTACTTCAACCACGCTCCCAAGGCCGACAAGCTGGCTTGGGTGGAAGAGGAGATTGCCGTCGCCCCACAGAACAAGATGCCTTGGGCCATCAAGGGTGAGTCGCTCATGGGCGATGAGAAGTGGGACGAGGCCGTCGAGGCTTTCAAGAAGGCCGTAGAGATCGACCCCGAGTGGGTGCCCTGCCTCTTCAACATCGGCATCTGCCTTAACTCAAAGGCTATCGCCCTCAACGACCAGCTCATGGACAAAAAGACCATGGGTCTGACACCCGAGAACCTGGAGAAGGTGAAGGACGTTCTCCGCGACGCACAGGTGTACCTGGAGAAGACCCGCGAGTTCGACCCCGACCAGCTGCAGACCAAGTGGGGATACCCCCTCTACCGCATCTACTACTCACTTGGCAACAAGGAGAAGATGGCAGAGTTAGAGAAGCTCGACCCCACGCTGGCACAGTAAAATTGATAATTGACAATTGATAATTGAAGCTAGCCGTCGTCATCGTAAGCTACCGCGTAAAGCACTACCTCGAGCAGTGCATCATTAGCGTGGAGCGTGCCACGGAAGACATCGACCGCGAGATTGTCGTGGTGGACAACCATTCCGACGACGGTACCGTGGAGTTCCTCAAGGAACGCTTTGCCGACCGCATCACGCTCGTAGAGAGCAACCACAACCTGGGATTCTCGAAGGCCAACAACATTGCCATCCGCCAGACAGACAGCGACTACGTGCTGCTGCTCAACCCCGACACCTTTGTAGCCGAGGACAGTTTGCACAAGGTGCTGACGTTCATGGACGAGCATCCGAAGAGTGGAGGATGCGGAGTGAAGATGCATAATGCCGACGGCAGCGTGGCACGAGAGTCACGACGCGGAATACCTACGCCCTGGGTGGCCCTGCAGAAGATGCTGGGCCGCTCAGGGCGATATTATATGAGCCACCTGCCCTGGGACCAGCCCGCACAGATAGAAGCCATGAGCGGTGCTTTCTGCATGTTGCGGCGCGAAGCCCTGGACAAGGTCGGACTGCTCGACGAGGATTTCTTCATGTATGGAGAAGACATCGACCTAAGCTACCGGCTGCTCAAGGGAGGCTACGAGAACTGGTACCTGCCGGCCAGTATCGTCCACTACAAGGGTGAGTCTACCCAGAAGTCGAGCTTCCGCTACGTTCACGTGTTCTACCAGGCCATGCTCATCTTCTTCCGCAAGCACTACAGCCATGCCTCCTGGTTCATCACCCTGCCCATCAAGGCCGGCATCTACCTTCGTGCCTTTCTGGCACTGCTGCAGATGCTCTACTGGAACCTGCGTCTGTCGTTGGGTTTCGTCGACAAAGACACCGTCCAGCCCGATTATATGTTTATCGGTAGTGATGCCATGCTCGATGAGTGTCGCCAGCTGGTTCGCCGTAAAGGACTCAACGCCACCTTTACGAAAGAACCCTTCATTCTCCCCTGTTCAAAAGAGGCTACTGATGGGAACTCTCCCGTCTGCATAGTTTACGACACCTCGACCTTCTCCTTCAGCCAGATTATTGCTTTGGCATCAAAGAACAGCCCGGCACGCATCGGCACCTATTCTTCCCTCACCCACACCCTCATCACACCCACGGAAATAATTCGATGACCGAACCTGTCAAAGTTACCCTGCGGGCGATGGAGCCCGAAGACCTCGACCTGCTCTACCGTATAGAGAACGACCGCGAGCTGTGGAGCCTGGGAAGCACCAACGTGCCCTATTCTCGATATGCCCTCCACGACTACATGGCCAACAGCACCGGCGACATCTACACCGACAAGCAGGTGAGACTTATCATCGAGAATGAAGACCATGATACGGTCGGAATCGCAGACCTCACCAACTTTGACCCCAAGCACCTTCGTGCCGAGATTGGCCTGGTGATAGAGAAGCCCATGCGACGTCAGGGCTATGCCACCGCAGCCCTTGTGCAACTCCACGACTACGCCCTCCACACCCTCCACCTTCATCAGGTGTTTGCTATTGTGAGCATCGACAACATCGCAACCATCAGCCTTCTCGCCCTTCAGGGCTACGAAGAGACTGCCCGCCTCCGCCAATGGATTTATGACGGGGCGGACTATCACGATGCCCTGCTCATGCAGCGGTTGCTCCTGTAGCATAAGTTTCTGAAAAACACGAAGTTGAGAAAGAACGGATTTCTCTCATAGAAAGAACGGCTTTTTCCCATAGAAAAAACGGCTTTTTCTGGTAGAAAAAACGGCTTTTTCTCAGGGTTTGAACGGCTCAAAGTTTTGCCTCGCCTTCTGTCCCTCATAAAACTGTACGGGACACTTGGCAGGTTAAAGTGCGTATGGACTTACCGCTCATGCTGTTTTTTCTTGAAAATTGTTAAATATACGGTTATATTTTTGTCGCTTCGGCTGAAATTGTGTATCTTTGGACGATATTTTGTATAACCTTAAATTTGTAAAAACCAATAACAACGGAACTATGAGTTATTTGCGATTTGAAAAAGCCGTGATGACGAACCTTGAGGAGAGTCTGCGCCGCGAATTGCTCCGTACCAACCGTTCAGGTGCTTACAGTGCTTCGACGCTTGTCGACTGCAACACCCGTAAGTACCACGGTCTGCTAGTAGTCCCCGTACCTGAGATTGACGACGAGAACCATGTGCTCTTGTCGTCATTTGATTGTACGGTGGTGCAGCACGGAGCCGAGTTCAACCTGGGCCTCCACAAGTATCAGGGCAACAATTTCAGCCCGAAAGGGCACAAGTACATCCGAGAGTTCGACGCTTCGTTAGTGCCGACAACGACCTATCGTGTAGGCGGCGTCATCCTGAAGCGTGAGACCATCTTCCAGGCCTACGAGGACCGAATCCTCATCCGCTACACGCTGGAGGATGCCCATTCGGCCACGACGCTGCGCTTCCGCCCCTTCCTGGCTTTCCGAAGCGTGAGGCAGTTCACTCATGAGAACAGCGTTGCCAGCCGTGAGTATCACGAGGTGGAGAACGGTATCAAGACGTGCATGTACGCCGGCTATCCCGACCTCTACATGCAGTTCAACAAGAAGAACGCATTCATCTTCCAGCCCGACTGGTATCGTGGCATCGAGTACCCGAAGGAGCAGGAGCGCGGCTATGCCTCGAACGAGGACCTCTACGTGCCCGGCTACTTCGAGATTCCCATCAAGAAAGGCGAGAGCATCGTATTCTCAGCCTCGACAAAGCCCATCAAGACTTCTACGCTGAAGGCGCTGTTCCAGAAAGAGATAGACCTGCGCGTGCCGCGCGACAACTTCTATCATTGCTTAGTGACGGCTGCCCACCAGTTCCACAACCGTGAGGCTGACGACACGCGCTACCTGCTGGCCGGTTATCCCTGGTTCAAGTGCCGCGCCCGTGACACGTTCATCTCGTTGCCCGGTCTGACGCTCGCCATCGACGAGCCTGACTACTTCGAGCTGGTGATGAGCACGGCCGAGCGCGGTCTGCGTGAGTTCATGGAAGAGAAACCCCTCTCGGTTAAGATTTATGAAATGGAACAGCCCGACGTGCCTCTCTGGGCCGTATGGGCCATTCAGCAGTACGCCAAGTATCAGGGCCGAGACAAGTGCTTTGAGAAATACGGGCAGCTGCTCATCGACATCGTGAAATATATCGAGGAGGGCGGACACCCCAACCTGCGTCTTGACGACAACGGACTGCTCTACTCGAACGGCCGCGACCGTGCCGTGACGTGGATGAACTCTACAGCCAACGGACGCCCCGTGGTGCCACGCTCAGGCTACATCGTAGAGTTCAACGCCCTGTGGTACAACGCCCTGAAGTTCTGCGCATCGCTGGCTGCCAGCCGCAACGACCAGCAGAGTGCTGACCGCCTGGAGGAGCTGGCCGCCAAGACCAAGCAGAGCTTCGTCGAGACCTTCGTCAACGATTTTGGCTATCTGCTCGACTACGTAGATGGCAACATGATGGACTGGTCGGTACGCCCGAACCAGATCTTCGCCGTCGCCCTCGACTACTCGCCCCTGAGCCAGCAGCAGATGAAGAGCGTAGTAGATATATGTACGCGCGAACTTCTTACTCCTAAGGGCCTGCGCTCGCTGTCGCCCAAGAGCGGCGGCTACAACCCCATGTATGTCGGCCCGCAGACGCAGCGCGACTATGCCTACCATCAGGGCACGGCATGGCCATGGCTCGGCGGATTCTACATGGAGGCCTGCCTGAAGCTCTACAAGCGCACACGTCTCTCCTTCGTGGAGCGTCAGATGGTGGGCTATGAGGATGAGATTGACTACCACGCCATCGGCACCATCTCGGAACTCTTCGACGGCAACCCGCCCTTCCACGGACGTGGCGCCATGTCGTTTGCCATGAACGTGGCCGAGATTCTTCGCACGATGAAGTTACTTGAAAAGTATTCATATCAAAAATAAGGAGGAACGACTATGAAAGTATTAATGTTTGGATGGGAGTATCCTCCTCATGTATTCGGCGGACTTGCAACCGCTAACTATGGTATTTCTGAGGGACTGAAGGCTCAGGGCGACATCGAGACGGTGCTCTGTCTGCCCCACCCCTTCGGTGATGAGAGCCAGCATGCCTGCCGCATCGTGGCCATGAATGCCGTGCCTATAGCCTGGCGCGACGTGAGCTACGATTACGTTCGTGAGCGTGTGGGCAACATCATGGACCCCGACTACTACTTCAAGTGTCGGGAACATCTCTATGCCGATTTCAACTATATGCACGTCAACGACCTCGGAGCTATGGAGTTTGCCGGAGGCTACCCCAGCAACCTGCACGAGGAGATTAACAACTACTCCATCATTGCCGGCGTCGTGGCCCGCACCGAGGAGTTCGACATCATCCACGCTCACGACTGGCTGACCTTCCCTGCCGGCATACACGCCAAGCAGGTCTCAGGAAAACCATTGTGCATACACGTGCATGCCACCGACTTCGACCGCTCTCGTGGAAAGGTGAACCCCACCGTCTACTCCATCGAGAAGAACGGTATGGACAACGCCGACTGCATCATGTGCGTGTCGGAGCTGACCCGCCAAACGGTCATCAACCAGTATCATCAGGACCCGCGCAAGTGCTACACCGTGCACAATGCCGTCTATCCGCTGCCGCAGGAGTATCAGGACATCCCGCGTCCCGACCACACCGGCAAGGAGAAGGTGGTGACGTTCCTCGGACGTATCACCATGCAGAAAGGTCCCGAATACTTCGTTGATGCTGCCACGATGGTGCTCCACCGCACCCGCAACGTGCGTTTCTGCATGGCTGGCTCAGGTGATATGATGGATGCCATGATCTACATGGCTGCCGAGCGCGGCATTGCCGACCGCTTCCACTTCCCGGGCTTCATGCGCGGCAAGCAGGTGTATGAGTGCCTGAAGGACTCCGACGTCTACGTCATGCCGTCGGTATCCGAACCGTTCGGCATCTCGCCCTTAGAGGCCATGCAATGCGGCACGCCGTCGATTATCTCCAAGCAGTCAGGCTGTGCCGAGATTCTCGACAACTGCATCAAGGTAGACTACTGGGACGTGCATGCCCTGGCCGATGCCATCTACAGCATCTGCATGAACGACTCGCTCTTCCACTACCTGCAGGACGAGGGCAAGCGCGAGGTCGACCAGATTACCTGGGAGAAGGTCGGCACATGGATTCGAACGCTGTATAGAAGAACCCTTGGGTGGGAGACCGCCTAAGCGAAATAACGTAATAACGAAATAACGTAATAAGGAATACAACAATGAAAACAATTTGCTTATATTTTGAGATACATCAGATTATACATCTGAAGCGCTACCGTTTCTTCGACATCGGTACCGACCATTACTACTACGACGACTACGAGAACGAGCGCAGCATCAGCGACATCGCCGAGCGCTCTTACATGCCTGCCCTGAACACCCTGCTGCAGATGATCAAGGACAACGGCAAGTATTTCAAGGTGGCCTTCTCGCTCTCCGGCACAGGCATCGAGCAGCTGGAGATGCACGCCCCACAGGTGCTCACCAAGCTGCAGGAGCTCAACGAGACGGGCTGCGTGGAGTTCCTCGCCGAGCCTTACAGCCACGGCCTCTCCTCTTTAGCCAACCCCGACAGCTTCGCCCGCGACATGAAGAAGCAGGTGCAGAAGATGGAAGAATACTTCGGACAGACACCAAAGGTGGCCCGCAACTCGTCGCTCATCTACAGCGACGACATCGGCGCACAGATTGCCGCCCTGGGCTTCAAGGGTATGCTCACCGAGGGTGCCAAACACGTGCTCGGATGGAAGTCGCCACACTACATCTATCATTGCAACATGGCTCCGAACCTAAAGCTGCTGCTGCGTGACGTGGAACTCTCCGACGACATCTCCCTGCGTTTCAACAACGCCGAGTGGGAGGGCTATCCCCTCTTCGCCGATGCCTACATCGACCGCATAGCCCGTCTGCCTGAAGAAGAGCAGTTCATCAACATCTTCATGGAGCTCTCAGCATTAGGCATAGCTCAGCCGCTATCGTCAAACATCCTCGACTTCATCCGCGCCCTGCCCGTCTGCGCCAAGGAGAAGGGAATCACCTTCTCTACGCCCACCGAGATTTGCATGAAGACAAAGAGCGTGGGTCAGCTCGACGTGCCCGACACCCTGTCGTGGGTCGACGAGGAGCGCGACTGCTCCTGCTGGCTCGGCAACGCCATGCAGCGCGAGGCCTTCCAGAAGCTCTACAGCGTGGCCGACCGCCTGCTCATTGCCGACGACCCGCGCATCATGCAGGACTGGGACTATCTGCAGGCTTCGAACAATTTCCGCTTCATGACCACCAAGCCCTCGAACGTTGGTCTCGACCGCGGCATCTACAGCGGACCCTTCGATGCCTTCACTAACTACATGAACATCCTGGGCGACTTCATCAACCGCGTCAACGCCCTCTACCCATTAGAGATTGAGAACGAGGAGCTGAACTCCCTGCTCACCACCATCCGTAACCAAGGCGATGAGATTGAAATCAAGGACAAGGAAATAGAGCGCCTGAAAGCCCGCTTAGAGAAGCTCGACCCCACCTTCAAGGCCGACGAGGAGGCACCCGCGCCAAAGAAGCCTGCTCCAAAGAAGAAGAGTGCGCCACGCAAGAAGAAAGAGGCTCCAGCTAAATAATCTGCCTTATCCATCATTACGGCCTGCCCCCATAACGAGGGCAGGCTAATTTTTTTCGATAATTGTTTGGTGATGTCACAAAAAAGCCGTACCTTTGCAGCCGATTTCAAGGAATCGTTTGTTTTTCTTAATGATTGGACGATGGTGTAATGGTAACACTACAGGTTTTGGTTCTGTCATTCCCGGTTCGAATCCGAGTCGTCCAACAAAAATTGTAAATTGTAAATTGTCAAATTGTAAATGAACAATGACGTTTACATATTAGGAATAGAGTCCAGCTGCGACGATACGTCGGCAGCTGTTCTTCGTAATGACGTGTTGCTTTCGAACGTCACGGCCTCACAGTCCGTCCACGAGGCTTACGGCGGTGTAGTGCCTGAGCTGGCCAGCCGTGCCCATCAGCAGAACGTGGTGCCTGTGGTGAGCGAGGCCATCAAGCGGGCAGGCATCAGCAAGGAGCAGCTCTCGGCCGTGGCTTTCACCCGAGGACCAGGTCTCATGGGCTCGCTGCTCGTGGGCGTGAACTTCGCTAAGGGTTTTGCGCGCTCGTTAGGTATACCTCTTATCGACGTGAACCATTTGCAGGGACATGTCATGGCACACTTTATTAAGAGCCCCCTCCAACCTCCCCCCGAAGGGGAGGCTCCCGGCATCCCTCCCCTACCCTTCCTCTGCCTGCTCGTCAGTGGCGGCAACTCACAGATAGTAAAGGTAGAAGCCTACAACAAGATGACCATCCTGGGGCAAACCATCGACGACGCTGCCGGCGAGGCCATCGACAAGTGCTCGAAGGTGATGGGGCTGGGCTATCCCGGAGGCCCTATCATCGATAAGCTGGCACGACAGGGCGACCCGCACGCCCTGCAGTTTGCCGAGCCGCAGATTCCGGGCTACGACTACAGTTTCTCAGGCCTCAAGACCTCGTTCCTCTACAACCTGAGGAAGTGGATAGAGGACGACCCGCAGTTCATTGAGCACCATAAGGAAGACCTGGCGGCATCGTTAGAGTGGACCATCGTTGACATTCTTATGCGCAAGCTGCGCAAGGCCGTAAAGGACACAGGCATCAAGCATGTGGCCGTAGCAGGAGGCGTAAGTGCCAACACGGGGCTGCGTAACGCTTTCTACGACCATGCCCGCCGATATAAATGGACCGTGTACATCCCGAAATTCAGTTACACCACCGACAACGCCGCCATGATTGCCGTCACCGGCTACTACAAGTATCTCGACAAGGAGTTCTGCGACATCGATGCGCCGGCATTCTCGAAAGTAACATTGGAGGGATGAGTGACAAGTGATTAGTGTTTTATTTGCTTTCGCGATAGTAACAATTCGCAAATCGTAAATACGTAAATCGTAAATATATTCGATGGATTTTGAAGGAAAAATGATAAGCCGTGAGATCAGCTCACTGCTTTGGGAAAAGGAAAAGACCGTCGCCACAGCCGAGAGCTGCACCGGCGGCCGCATCGCCGAGGCTATTATTGCCGTGCCTGGCGCGTCGAAATATTTCAAGGGTGGCATCATCTGCTACGTCAACGAGGTGAAGGAAAACCTGCTGGGCGTCTCCCACCAGCTGTTAGAGGAGAAAACTGCCGTCTGCGAGGAGGTAGCCATAGAGATGGTGAAAGGTGCCTGCCAAGCGCTCCATACCGACTATGCCATTGCCTCAACAGGCATCGCCGGTCCTTCAGGTGGCACAAAGGAAATTCCCGTGGGAACCATCTGGCTGGCCTGCGGAAGTCCTGAAAGAATTGTCACTAAGATGGTTCAGGAAGACCACGGGCGAGACATCAACCTCGCCATCGCCACGAATCAGGCCATGCAACTCTTCTGCAACTACCTCAAGGACGAAGAGTCGGAGAATTGCGAAGCCGAAGAGCTTAAGAGTTAAGCAGTTGCTCCACCACCTGCGGGAAGTGTTCCATCTCTAACTGGTGCTCCTTGGCGGCAATGTCGTCAACGCTGTCGGTAGGCAGAAGGGGCACACGGAACTGGGCAATAATATCACCACCATCACAGACGGGCGTGACGTAATGTACGGTCATGCCCGTCTCTGTGTCTCCAGCAGCCTTCACGGCCTCGTGCACATGATGGCCCCACATGCCCTTGCCACCATGACGAGGCAGCAGCGCCGGGTGAAGGTTGATGATGCGGCGGGGGAAGGCTTCGATGAGATAATCCGGGATAAGCGGCAAGAAACCAGCCAAGACAATAAAACTGATGCCGTACTCTTCCAAAAGAGGGAGCACGTTGGCAGGTTCCTGCAGTTCTTTCTTTGTTACTACGGCAGAGGGAACGCCCAGCCGCTCTGCCCTTGTGAGGGCAAAGGCATCGGCACGGTTGCTTACCACAAGGGCGCAGCAAATACGCTCATGGCCAGAGAAATAGCGGATGAGGTTCTCGCAATTAGTACCGCCGCCCGAAACAAAGATTGCTATGTTTGTCTTTTCCATAATCCATCAACTCTTAACTCTCAACTCCTAACTCTCAACTCCTAACTCTTAACTCCTAACTCTTAACTCCTAACTCTTAACTCCTAACTCACTTGATTCCCCGTTCGTTAAGTGCCTTAGCATAGCGAGCCGCGTTCTTCTGGTGCTCGGCTAAAGAAACTGCAAAGTTATGCGTTCCCGAAAAGTCCTCCTTGGCGCACATGTAGAGGAAGGGATTCTGTGAAGCGTGCAGCACGGCGTCGATGGCCTCCTTACTGGCAATCTTGATAGGTCCGGGAGGCAGTCCGGCGTTGCGGTAAGTATTGTAGGGACTCTCAGCCTCCAAGTGTTTGTTCAGGACACGTCGCAGCGCAAAGTCCTGCAGGGCAAACTTCACCGTGGGGTCGGCCTGCAGGAGCATACCACGACGCAAGCGGTTGAGGTACATGCCGGCAATGTCGGGCTTCTCTCCGCTGTTGGCCGTTTCCTCGTCGATGATGCTTGCCAGCGTACACACCTCGTCGGGTGTCAGCCCGTGATTGGCGGCCAGCTGTCGGCGGTTATTGCTGTCCCAGAACTTATCATGTTCCTTCTTCATGCGCTCCATGAGTGCCTCGGCAGAGATGTTCCAGTAGACCTCGTAAGTGTCGGGCACGAAGAGGCAGGGTGCCAGCGTGTCGCCGACGATGAGCGGCGCAATGTCAGCGCTGTCTATCATCAGCTTGTTTCCCAGCCGGCATGCCAGCTGCTCCATAGTCCGCACCTCGGGAATGGTAAGCATGACGGGTGTCTGAATGCCATTCTTCAGCTGCCGCAACACGTCGTAAGTCCTCATGCCAGGCTCAATGGCGTAGCGACCGGTGCGCACATGCTCGTTATACTCCGTGTGGCGCATCATCGTGGAGAGGCCTGCAAGCGAGTACTCCCGCCCGACGGGCTGCAGCTTCGTGAGCACAGAGTCCACGTTATCGTCGGTGTCAATATACAAATAATACGTCTCATCCTGAATACTGAACGCCGTACAGCAGCAGTAATAAGCCATCGCCGCAATACCTAACAGACAGAGCAACGCCGGCAACAGGAAATATTTAATTCTGTTCTTCATTGATGATTGAAGATTGAAATTTGAAATAACGGCTGCAAAATTACTCATTTTCATCCGAAGCAGGGACTATTTTTAGTTTTTTAACCACAAGCCACATTACAAAAGGCATGGTTTTCTTGGCTGTCTGCGCATTTTGCCGTACCTTTGCCGCCGCTATGACTCAAGAACAGGACATTAGGAATGCCGTGGAGGTGCTGCGCCGAGGCGGCGTCATCCTCTATCCCACGGACACCATCTGGGGCATCGGCTGCGACGCCACCAACGAGGATGCAGTACGACGAGTGTATGAAATCAAGCAGCGCGACGACTCCAAGGCCCTCATCTGCCTGGTGGACAGCGACGCCCGCCTGCAGCGCTATGTGCGCAACGTGCCCGACGTGGCCTGGCAGCTCATCGACTGCGTGGTGAAGCCCACCACCCTCATCCTCGACGGAGCCGTCAACCTGGCGCCCAACCTTATAGCCGACGACGGTTCCATCGGCATACGCATCACCCAGGAGCCTTTCTCCCACGAGCTGTGCTATCGTTTCCAGAAGGCCATCGTCTCCACCTCTGCCAACATCAGCGGAGAGCCTGCCGCACAGAACTACCGCGACATCGACCCGCGTATCATCGAGCAGGTAGACTACGTCTGCTGGAGCCGCCGACAGGAGCACAAGCCCCACCAGCCATCAGCCATCATCAAGTTAGGGCTCGGAGGCGAGGTGAAGGTCATCCGATAAAGTTCTAAGGTCTAAAATCTAAAGTCTAAGGATAAAGGTCAAAGGTCGAGAGCGCTGTTTCCTTGTCAACGTTTTTCACAAGGAACCGCTCGAAAGCCAGGCCGAAGTCGTCCCAACGGTATTCAGCCACAACGTAGCGCCCGTCGGCAGTCGTCTCCAAGCTGCGGATGAAGCCGTCGACAAACCTGAAATCCTGAAGTATGCCGCCCAGCTTAGACCCCATCCACAAGGGTCGGGCCTTGCCGTTCACCAAATGGAAGATGAACAGGCGGCGACCTATTTCCTTGTGATAGCGTGTAGACTTCACCACTCCCACAAGCGCATCCTCGCTGCCGTCGCCGTCCACATCGCCCGTGCAAAAGCGGTACACAGGATAGGGCAGCCGCCAGTCGTTCAACCAGTACAGGCTGTCGTGCTCCTGACGCAGCGTGAACTGGGCGAAAGAAGTGATAAGTGACAAGTGATAAGTGATAAGCGTGAGCAACACGACACGCGAGAGATGTCTAAACATGGGCACAAAGGTACAAAATATAATTGTACCCGACAAGTTTTTTGCAAAATAGTTTAATTATTGTGTTACAACGGCATTCCTGCACACAATGCACGTAGCAGGCTGTGAGTTTCCAGTAAGGAAACTGGCAGTTCCCCCGGAGGAAACTGTGAGTTTCCACGTAGGAAACTGAGAGAGAGAACGGCTCAAGCTCCTACAATATGCCGTCCAAAGCCTGCAATTCCCTTATTCTCCCTCACAATCAGGACGTTCGCATCCTATTGTACTTGACACTCCAATCCAAATAAAACGTAAGTCAACTTTCGCAAGCTCCAAAACTACTGGTGTAGGGGCACAGTATTTTCACAGCTTGAGAAACTTGGGAAACATAAGTCAAAAGCAGAAAAACGGAAAAACTTTTTGCTATTCCAAAATTTGTTCGTATCTTTGCGCCGTGAACAAATTATTATTAACTATAAAACAAAATCAAAGATGAAGACAAAACGATTACTTAGCGCATTAATCCTTTCCTGCCTCCTTCCCTTGGTGGCCAGTGCGTATGATACCATTTACAATGGTATCTATTACGATATTGACGAGAGCACGAAAACGGCAACAGTGACTAGCGGTAACAAAAAGTATTCCGGTGCAGTCAACATCCTTCCATCTGCCTACTACAACGGTAAAAATTACAGCGTGACGAGCATAGGATACAAAGCTTTCTATGAATGCTTCGACCTGACCTCTGTCACGATTCCCAACAGCGTGACGAGCATAGGAAGGCTTGCATTCTTTGAATGTTTCGGCCTGACCTCAGTCACGATTCCTAACAGCGTGACGAGCATAGGAGGCTCTGCTTTCCAAAATTGCAGCAGCCTGACCTCCGTCACGATTGGCAACAGCGTGACGAGCATAGGAGACTGGGCTTTCTGGGGTTGCAGCGGCCTGACCTCCGTCACCATTCCAAACAGCGTGACGAGCATAGGATACGAGGCTTTCTATAATTGCAGCGGCCTGACCTCGGTCACGATTCCAAACAGCGTGACGAGCATAGGAAGCTATGCTTTCCGTGGTTGCAGCGGCCTGACCTCCGTCACGATTCCAAACAGCGTGACGAGCATAGGAAGCTATGCTTTCTATGGTTGCAGCGGCCTGACCTCCGTCACTTCGTGGATTCTTGAACCTTTTGAAATTTATAAAAGTGTTTTCTCATCCGACACTTATTCTAAAGCTACCTTAACCGTTCCAGCTGGCACGAAAGAGAAATACCTGTCCACAAATTATTGGAATGCGTTCAAGGAGATAGTTGAGAAAGAGGCAGAACAGCAGATAACTATAAGTGCAAACAGTTACTCTCGTGAATATGGTGAGGACAATCCTGAGTTTTCATTCACTGTAAGTGGGGGCACACTGGATGGAACGCCGAGTATTACTTGCTCAGCAACAAAGACTTCTCCTGTGGGAACCTATCCGATTAAGATAGAAAAGGGAACTGTAACCAATAGTAACGTGACTTTCGTAGATGGCACGCTGACCATCACCGCGGCGCCGCTGACTATTACGGCCAAGTCGTACACCCGCAAGCAGGGAGAGCCGAACCCAAACTTTGAGGTCACGTATAGCGGATTCAAGAATGATGAGACACCCTCGGTGCTGACCAGCATGCCCGTCTGCTCCACTACGGCAACGGAAAGCAGTGCTCCAGGGACATACGACATCACCGTGTCCGGTGCCTCTGCCAGCAACTATGACATCAGCTATGTGAAAGGAGAGCTGACTGTAACACAGGCTGTCGCCGTCACTGTAACGGCAAACAGCTTCACCCGCAAATACGGAGAGGACAATCCGGAATTCACGTTTACGTCGAGCGGGGGAACATTGAACGGCACACCTAAGATTACGTGTACTGCTACAAGGACATCGCCTGCCGGAACCTATCCGATTCTAATAGAGCAGGGAAGCGTGACAAGCTATAACGTGACATACGTACAGGGGACGCTGACCATTACCAGGGCGCCGCTGACCATTACCGCCAAGTCGTACACCCGCAAGCAGGGAGAGCCGAACCCAAACTTTGAGGTCACGTATAGCGGATTCAAGAACGGAGAGACAGAGTCTGTCTTGACCAGAAAACCGACTTGCTCCACTACGGCTACTCCAGACAGTTCTCCAGGAACATACCAAATTACAGTGTCTGGAGCTGAGGCACAGAACTATGATATCTATTACACGTATGGTGTGCTGACAGTGGAGGAGCCTGATGTCATCTTACCGACTTATTACACGCTCACCATAAAGTCAACTGGCAATGGCTCGGCTTCGTTCGACGGAACGACGGTTATCAAGGGTTCGCGTTCTTTCTCCTTAGAGGAAGGCTCTACTGCCACCATTACGTTTAGTCCGAATGAGGGGCATAGAATAAAGAGCGTAAAAGTCAACAACTCCACAGTTACAATCACGAACAATCGATACACCGTTAGCAATATTAGCAGAGACACAACTGTGGAAGTGGAGTTTGAGGCCATCCCTCTAACATACTACAACCTTTTCATAAAATCCACGGGCAACGGCTCGGTAACATTCGACGGCACGACAATTACTAATGGCTCTCGAACATTCTCTGTGGTAGAAGGCTCTTCGGCAACGATAACGTTCAGCCCTGATGATGGTTTCAGGATAAAGAGTGTAAAGGTTGGAGGCTCTGATGTCACTGCCAACGTAACTGATAACCGATACACCATAAGCAGCATAAAGGCCAACACGACAGTGGAAGCGGAGTTTGAGGCCATCCCGCCAACAATCTATACGTTATCTATTAAGGCAAATGGTAGTGGCTATGCATCATATAATAGTACGACGGTTCGCAACACTACAGAGTCATTTAAGGTCAATAAAGGTACTTCGGCAACCATATATTTCTGGCCCGACACAGAGAATCGCATCAAGAGCCTAACTGTAAACGGAACAGTGCATGATAACTATTCATCATATTTTTACACGTTTGACAGTATAGAGGAAAACGCTACTATTGAAGTGGAGTTTGAGGCAATCCCGCCAACATTCTATGACCTTGTCGTCATGTCTACAGGCAACGGCTCGGTAACATTCGACGGCACGACGATTACCAATGGTTATCGAACATTCTCTGTGGTAGAAGGCTCTTCGGCAACGATAACGTTCAGCCCTGATGACGGTTTCAGGATAAAGAGCGTAAAGGTTGGAGGCTCTGATGTGACTGCCAACGTAACTGATAACCGATACACCATAAGCAGCATAAAGGCCATCACGACAGTGGAAGCAGAGTTTGAGGCAATTCCGACAGTTACCTATACGCTGACCATCAAGGCTAATGGAAATGGAGTAGTATCTTTTGACGGGAACACTGTCCGCAATAAGTCGGAGAATTTCACAGTAAACGAGGGAACGACAGCAAATCTCGTGTTCTCGCCCGACGACGGCTTTTACACAAAGAGCGTGAAGGTGAACGGAACAGATGTGACAGAAAGCATAGTGGACGATAAATACGCCATTAGCAACATTGCGGCGATAACTGCTATTGAAGCAGAATTTGCTGAAGAGCTGAAAGCATTTACCTCGGAGGGAGTGAACTATGTAGTGAAAACGTTTAAGAACAGGACCGTAGTTGTAACGAAGGGTGACTACGGGAAGATGCTGACAGTGCCTGCAACGGTGAACTATCAGGACGAGGACTGGACAGTCGTGGGCATTGAAGAAGATGCGCTGGCAGATGATGACGAGCTGGCAGCAGTAATCTGGAACGCTAAGGCTCAGTTCACTGCAACGACAAGCAATCCCAACTTGCTGCTCTATGTCACTGACGGCAACTATGCTCCATCAACGGTGAATAACGTGGTGGTGAATGGTAAGGCGGAAAGCATCACCCTGACAGATGCCAAAAGTGGAAACAACTTCTATTGTCCGCAAGAGTTCACGGCCGAAAGCATTAGCTACTCCCATAGATACACGATGACAACAGGTATAGGTGAGGCCCGTGGCTGGGAGACGTTAGCACTGCCTTTCGACGTACAGCAGGTGAAGCACGAGAACAAGGGAGAACTGACTCCCTTTGCCAACTGGAAGAGCGGCAATGAGGAGAAACCTTTCTGGCTGATGGAGCTGAGCAGCAGTGGATGGCGGGAGACAGACAGGATCATGGCGAACATGCCCTATATCGTCAGTATGCCAAACAACGAGAAATACAAAGAGGAGTTCCTGCTTAACGGCAACGTCACCTTCTCGGCAGAAAACGCAACGGTGAGAAAGACTGAGGACGTGAAAACGGTGCAGTATAAAGACCGTACGTTCATTCCAACCTTCTCGGAGATTGGTGAGGGCGACGGTGCATACGCCCTGAACGTGAAGAACGACTACGAGACGAACGTCAGTGGTGTGGACGACGGCAGCCGCTTCGTGCTTAACCTAAGAAAAATCCATCCCTTTGAGGCTTACATGCAGTCGTCGGCAAAGACCCGGGCTTTTGACATCAGCGACGGCATGGGCATCGTGACCAACACCGAGCAACTGATGATAAAGGTCTATAACCTGAAAGGCCAGATGTTAAAGCATCAAGAAGGCACTGAAGAGGACATCAAGAAGCACCTGCCCAAAGGCCTGTACATCATCAACGGAAAGAAAATAATAGTTAGGTGACACAGACGGTTAGGAGTTAGGAGTTAG
>JAGCNO010000031.1 GCA_017645905.1 Prevotella sp.
GTGGATGAGCCACAGGTCGAGGTAGTCGAGTCCGAGTTTCGCCATCGAAGTGTCGAATGCCCTGAGCGTGTCGTCGTACTCATGATCCTGCACCCACAGTTTGGTGGTCACAAACATCTCCTCGCGCTTCACGCCGCTCGCCTTCACGGCTGCTCCCACGGCTTCCTCGTTCATGTACGATGCCGCAGTGTCGATGCTGCGGTAGCCCACTTCGATGGCCGTTTCCACTGCCTGCTGGCACACTTTCTGATCATTCATTTGGAAAACGCCGAAGCCTATCATCGGCATCTTCACTCCGTTGTTCAATGTTACGTGTTCCATATTGCCCTATGCTTCTTTTGGTTCTACGCTCTTGATAAACTTGGCTGGATTACCGCCTACGATGGTATTCGGTGCCACGTCTTTTGTCACTACGGCACTGGCAGCCACCACGGCGTTCTCACCCACCGTCACACCGGGCAGGATCGTAGCTCCTGCACCAATCCACGCATTGCGACAGATGTGTACGGGCTTGCACACCAGCAACTGATGGTCTTGCAAATCGTGGTTATTCGATATGAGCTGCACATTGGCGGCAATCATCGCCCCGTCGTCGATAGTGATACCACCTCGTGACATCATCAGGCATCCGCCCATCACGAGCACGTTCTTGCCAATCGTCACCTCGCTGGCGCACACCAGATTCAAGGGCGGCATCACACGGCTCCCTTCGCCTATCTTACCCTTGAAGAGTTCCTGCACCAGGTTGTCATATTCTTCGGTATAGGGCATCGTATGATTGATGCCGAACACCAGTTTCACGTCGCGCATTCCGCGCTCAAATTCTTCAGGTCCCGATTTCCTCGGGTCAACTACGAATCCTTCCATATCTCTTACTTTTTATTTGTCTTTAACTGGGTGCAAAGGTACGACAAAAAAGGCAATCCATTGTTACACAGATTGCCTTGAAACTTTCACTTATTGCCGAAAATGTCACTTTGCAGCGTATTAACCCTATTTATTCCACTCTTATCCATCTGCCGTTTCTCTTCACCAGCCGCATGCTGCCACTGAGTGTCCACGTGCCGTAACTGCCCCAGATGGTGGCGGTAATGACCGACGTGAACGATACGCTGGCAGAACCATCGGAGGCAAAGCTGATGCTGACATCGCGCTTCACTATCTTGTGGTACTTCATCGAGCCGCTGGCCACTTCTTCCAGCCACTCGCGCTTGGTCTGCGTCATGCCTGTGATATGGCGAAGTATGATACTATCGTCCATCATCGCACCGAGCCGCGCGGTGTCAGCCGCTATCATAGCCGCGTTCCAATCATCGAGGAACTGCTCTATCTCCTGTCTTGCCAAGTCCATATCTGTCAGTTCACTGAATGTGATGCTTTCAATACTGCTCACGGCATAGTCCTGCCTCGTTCCGTCTTTCATCCACACCTGCATGGTCTGGGCGTTGGCACCACAGACCAGCAGGAACGGACATATCATCATCAGTAGTTTGTGCATGTCAGTACATCACTCTATGCTTCAGTCCGTCGGATTCCACTGTCCGAACCACTTCTTCTGATCCTCGTAGGGCATATTGAAATAGCGGGTTTCCTTGTCGAGGGCGTGAATCTGCTGCATCTCTTCGGCTGTGAGGGCGAAGTCGAACACCCCGATGTTCTCGCGGATATGGGCGGGGTTCGACGAACCTGGGATGACCGAAAAACCTTCCTGAATGTGCCAACGGATGATGACCTGGGCAGCGGTCTTGCCGTGAGCCTTGGCTATCTCGCCAATCGTCTTGTCGCGCAGTATCTCACCCTTCGAATCGCGGCCTCCCAACGGGAACCAGCACTCTATCTTGATGTCGTGCTTAGCGGCCATCTCTTGCCAGTGGCGGCGCTGGGCGTAGGGATGGCACTCTATCTGCACTATCTGTGGCTTGATACGCGCCGTCTCTACGAGCGAGTTCCAGATGGAGTCGTTCACGTCGAAGTTGCTGATGCCGATGGCGCGAACCTTGCCCATTTCGAGAGCCTTCTCCATCTCCTTCCAGCCGCCCACGTAGTCGCCGATGGACTGGTGGAAATACACCAGGTCAACGTACTCCACGCCGAGCCGTCCCAACATGCGGTCAATGGCTTTCAGCGTCTTGCCCTCGCCGTACTCATTCGGCCAGAGTTTGCTCGTCACCCAGATGCTGTCGCGACTGATGCGGCTGTCCTTGATGGCCTTGCCCACGCTCGCCTCGTTCTGATAGGCATGAGCCGTGTCGATGTGGCGGTAGCCGCACTTCAGGGCGGTCAATACCGAGTTATAGGTCTCGTCGCCTGCGGGGATGCTATACACGCCGAGGCCGAACTGTGGCATCTTCACGCCATTGTTCAGCGTGAGATACGTCTGATTATTCTGTGCTGCCATTGTAGTCATACTTAAAATGGTGAACAATACTGATATAATCCTTTTCATACGCCCGATTATCCTTGAAGTTTAAACATACCCGTGCGGATGCTGGGGATGACACCACCGTCGATGAGCAGATCGGTGCCATTGATGAAGGTGGCATGTTCGCCTAAGAGGAATGATGCTGCAACGGCAATCTCGTCGCTCGTGGCAACACGACGGGCTGCACTGGCATCAATCATTGCCTGATAGCCGTCGCCGTTGGCATTGAACTCATCGTATGCCAGTGGGGTGACAATGATGCCTGGCGAGATGGTGTTGATGCGTGCCCTGCGCTCGCGCCATGTCGTGGCTGCGGCTCGCTGCGCCTGCAGGTGGTTCACGCGCTTGGCTATCATATAGGCCAGCCCGCTGTTCTGCATGGCCACGTTCTTGACGATGGGCAGCGCGGCCAGTTGCTCCGTCGAGGCATTCACAATCTGCAGTTCGTCCTCGTTGGGGATGGGGTACATATAGGCCGCCTGACTCGAGATGATGAGTCCTGCGCCGCCCTCGGCCATCACCCGTCCGAAGGCATCCACGGCATAGCCCGTACCCACCATGTCGAGCGCGACGATATGTTCGGGCGCGGCTTGGTTGGGAGATGCACCCGCCGTGTCGATGAAGTACATCACGGGGCCGAGCGTCGCAGCCTTCTTTGCAAACGCCTCGATGCTCTCCTTCTCCAGCGCGTTCACCACCTGCGTCTCCACATCGTAGCCACTGCGGCGGAATTCGTCGCTCACACGTTCCAATGCCCGCTCGCTGATGTCACCCAACAGCACCTTCTTGCCTGCCGCAATGCGCCGCACGATGGCCGTTCCCATACTCCCGGCACCCAATAGTGCCACTACCTGCTTCTTCTCGTTTCTGTCGAAAATCATAGTCTTGTTCTCCTATATTTTAATTGTTATTGTAATCTGGGTGCAAAATTAGTACAAAAACGGCAACCTGTTGTTACACAGATTGCCGTAGAACTTTCACAAATGGAAGAAGATACTTTGTTTTCCCCACTTTTCTCACTACGACGCGAAGCGGTAGTTCTGGTCGAGGGCATCGATGCGCTGCATCTCGTCGGGGGTGAGTTCGAAGTCGAAGATGTCGTAGTCCTCGGCGATGTGGGCGGCGTTGGTGGAACCGGGGATGGCGATGGTGCCACATTGCATGTGCCAGCGTAGGATGACCTGATAGGGCGACTTCTGGTGAGCCTGAGCAATGGAGGTGATGACCTCGTGCTGAGAGAGGGTCTTGATGCCGGTGCCGCGACCACCCAAGGGGAACCAGGCTTCGAGGATGGTGCCGAGACGGGCTATATGTGCCTTGACGCTACGGCTCTGGTGGTAGGGATGCGTCTCGTTCTGCAGCACGGCGGGCTTTATGGTTGCAATCTTCATCATGCGGTCAACATCGTCCTCGTAGAAGTTCGACAGGCCGATGCTGCGTATCTTGCCCGCCTTCACGCCACGCTCCATAGCCTGATAAGCCTCCTCGTCGTAGGCTGCCGTATGGTGAAGCAGCAGCAAGTCGATGTAGTCGAGTCCGAGGCGCTCCAGCCGCTCGTCCACCTCATAGTCGGCATTGTTGAACGACGATGTCCAGAGCTTAGACGTGACGAAGATGTCCTCGCGACGGATGCCGAAGTCCTGCATGGCACGACGGATGCCACGGCCCACGCCCACCTCGTTGCCGTAGATGTCGGCGGTGTCGATGAGCCGCATGCCCACCTTCAGGGCGTTATAGACAGACTCCTCGGCCTGCGCTGTGGAGAGCAGATAGGTGCCGATGCCGATGATGGGCATCTCGTAGCCGCTGTTGAGCAGCACGGTTTTTTTCTCGAAATTGAATGGGTTTGTCATACTGAATGTGATGCTGTCTATCTCGTCCACAGGAATCTCCACGGTGGTGCCGTCGGTCTTGTGGATCTCTGCCTTCTGGCACTGCACGTTCATGCTAGCCGTCAGCAGCAGAACGAGAAGGAAAAGATGTTTGCTGAGTTTGTTCATTGCGCTATTTGATATATTTCTTGTGGTTCTGGATGTAGATGCCGCGCTGGCCGTTGGTGGGTTGGCCGCTGAGGGAGTACTTCTGTCCGCTGCGAGTTGCGTTGGCCCTTGCTTCGCTGATGGCCGTCGATTGCTTGTCAACACCGAGACGCTTCAGCCAGTTCCCGACGGTAGTCTTGGACGCTGCGTCGCGGATGCTGGCTCCGCTGATGCCGAGTGCTTCAAGGACGGTCGCAGCGGGATAATACTCTTTCAGTAGCGAGGTGTAACTGCCGACGCCGCTGCCCCCGTGGGTGCCGAAGGGAATCAGCGTCTTGTCCTTCAACTCAGGATGGGCTTCGAGGAACGTGCGGATAATCATAGGCGGCTGTCCCCAC
>JAGCNO010000032.1 GCA_017645905.1 Prevotella sp.
AAAGTGACATATCAAGAAAAAGCCGCTCTGTTCTTGAACTATGTGCTGACGGCAACCCTCTCAGAGAGATTTGAGGATGTCGCTGACAGGCCACCTCTGCCAAAATAGGCCAAAAATCAGTCATATACTACAACACAGCCAATAGTAATGAGAAGTGGGGCGAATCTGCTACTACCTACTATGAACAGGGTATAAATGGATGGGGTAGCAAAGCATGGACACTTAACTACAGCAAGACAGTGACACTGCCAGCAGGTACATACGTGCTTAAGGTAGCTGCCCGTGCTTCAAATGGTACAACGGCTACATTGAAAGCCACTATTGGCGAGACTACTGTCACCGAGGCTCTGCCTAACTTCTCTGCTGAGGGTAAAGGTATCACAACCGCTGGTGTTGCTTCCTTCGATGATGGTGAATTTGCCAAAGATGGCAAGGGATATGGTTGGCAGTGGCGTTATCTGGCCTTCACACTTGATAATAAGGGTGAAGTAACACTACAGATTGATGCTGAAGCAAATAGTATTAACCAGTGGTGTAGCTTTGGTGACGTTGCCGTTGTCTCAAACGTCAATACTGATGAATTAGAGACTGCTTACAACAGCTTTACTCCGACTCTTGGTTTCCAGAAAGACGAGTATGCACCTTACAACAACGTTACCCGGATTGAGGCTTACAATCAGGCCAAGGCTATCGTTGAAGGCACGGTGGTTCCCTCCACTCAGGTTGAAGTCAATGCCATAACTAATGCCCTTAATACTGAATGGGTTAAAAATGCTAACGATGTGGATGCTATCTACAATGGTACATTTGCTGAGATAGGCACTGGCAACAACCCGAAGGGATGGACCCGTAGCAACAACGGATGGGGACAGCAGATAACAGGCCTTACCGCAGAAGCCAATGGTGTTGCTGAAGGAACTACGACTGCCTGGTACTATAACAACAATGGCGCTTGGCAGTATGGCAATGACGGCGTTTACACTATGCCTCTTGCAGCAAGTACTAAAGATGTCCTTAAGTTTAAGTATAGCAAGCATGGCGGTGACACCAACAATTGGATGAAGGCCAGTGTGCTCAATGAGAGCAATGAGGGCCTGGATGTTGTCCAGTATCCCGGTGCAAGTGATAACACAGTGTACCAGAGCGCATCCGCATATTTCACCACTGGCGAAGCCGGCAACTATATACTGAGCCTTGAGCAGAACGGCAATGTACACCTTACCGACGTGAGCCTTGTCAAGGCTGAATCCACTGAGTACGCTCTGAGCGAGGAGGCCGAAGCCGCTCCTGCAGAAATGGCATACTATGAGACAGTGGCTCTGACCCGCACGCTGAAGGCTAACATCTGGAACACGTTCTCCGTACCCTTCGACATGGAGATTCCTGGGGGATGGACGGTGAAGGAGTTTGACACTGCTGACGGCAGCACGCTGAACTTTAAGGCAGCAACCGAAATCGTGGCTGGCAAGCCCTACCTGGTAAAGACCGACGGCGAAGACTATGAGAATCCCACCTTCAAGGGCGTTGTTAGGCTACCGAGGGCGAGACCGTTGGCGAGACCGACTACAAGTTCGCTGCCCAGATCTACAACAAGAGTCTGGCTACCGATGGCAGTATTGCTTATCTGGCTACCGACGGCACTATTAAGAAGCTTACCTCTGGTGGTCTGAAGGGTCTGCGTGCTTACTTCGTACTTCCCACAAGCACCCCAGAAGGAGCCCGTATCGCCTTCATCGACGATGGCGGCACCACAACTGGCATTGAGAGCATGGCAAGCGAAGTCCAGAAGGTTGAGAAAAGTGTCTACGACCTGCAGGGCCGCCGTGTGGAGGCCATGAAGAAGGGCCTGTACATCGTGAATGGAAAGAAAGTCGTGAAGTAATAACCCGCATAAAATAATTGGAATTATGAAAAAGATGCAATATTTCCAGCCACAGACCGAAGTGGTGATGATAAAGACAAACGCTCAGCTGCTTGAAGGATCACCCAATAAAATTGTGGGCGAATCCCCCAGTGCTATTATTGACCCAGATAACATGGGCACAGGCGACGGCAGCGATGCTGCCTCCCGCCGCTCTATCTGGGACGATGAGGAATAATCCCGTAGCTCCATAGCTATCAGCCTTGTGCTGACAAATGCTTTCAGGGCGCAGCCGCCATAATAGCGGGCTGCGCCCTGAATGTTTTCTTACGAATGAAGACAGTGCCAACTGCCGATTACTACTCTAAGAAGTCAAGGAGTTGAGGAGTTTGGCACTTCGTGCCGCTCCTTGACCCATCTATTCCTTAGATAATAATATGAATAATTCGTGGTCATTACATGGTAATTAATGCTATAAAAAACATCATCGCAGTTTTATCTTTTACATATAATGTCCATAAATGTCCACGAATTAATCAATAATATTTATATAAACTATTTTTGTTTAGCTACTTAAAAGGAAAAAGTGTTTCCGGCCATGATGTCGATAACCATTGCAATGTCGGCCACATCGACGCTACCGTCGCCGTTGACGTCAGCAGAGGAGTTGAGCGTTGAGAGTTGAGGGTTGAGAGTGCCGGCCATGACGTCGATGATGGCTGCAATGTCGGCCACGTCAACTGTGCCGTCGCCGTTCACGTCGCCAAGAAGGGCAGGCGTACGCAGCTCGTCTTCCACTCCGTGGATGACCATCGTGGGGCCGTCCCATGAGTCGTAGAGCGTCATGCCCTCGGCCTTGAGAATGTAAGCGCAGTAGTTGCCGGGCTTGTAGTGCTCGTCGCTGGAAGCTATGCGGTGCCACTCACCGTCGTCGAACAGCTGGTAGGTGCCTGAGGAGGCCCATCCAATGTACTTGAAGTACCCGCGCAGGTTGCCCTCGTCGCGTGAGGGCATCATGGCAGTTTCGCCGGCGGTGTAGAAGGTGGCCTGAGGCAGGGAGGTGAACACGATGTAGGGATGGCCAGGTTCTGTCTCACTAACCTCTTCAAGGCAAACGAGGCTGTAGTCGCTCGTAAGGCCTGCTATGCGGTAGAGGGTGACGCCCTCGGGTACTTGGAAAGCGTAGGGCAGGCAGATGGTGGTCCAGCCTGACGGTGTGGGCGCTTTCTTGAACAGGGGGTGATAGAGCAGTCGGAAGTCAGTGGCACACCACCAGCCCTCTCGCCTGTCGCCCTTGTTGTTGGAGGTGTCGCTGTTACCATAGCGGCGCCAGGCGTAGTCGGTGGCTCCTTCCTTTGAGCTGGTGAAGCCTATAGTCAGGGAGCCTCCCTCGGGAACGTAGAGGGGAGTGGTAGTAAGGGTCTGCCAGGCGGAAGGGGTATTGGGGATGTCGAGATAGTCGCGGGTCAGGCAGGGGGTGACGGCGGTGGCTTGGTCTGTCGGGGATTGCAAATCCCCTCCAACGGGGGCTTGGTCGTTGAGAGTGGTGATGAATCCGTGCTGGTCGCTCAGGCAATAGTGCTGTGTGGAGCCTTTGCACTCCAAGGAGTAGAGACCTTCGGTAAGACCTGTTACTTCTTGGGTGACAGTCATGGTCTTAGCCGTGCCTTCGCTGCTGTTCAGGCCGTCCCACCAGGCGTTCCAGCATGTGAGGTCCTCCTGTATTGCCGTGCGCTGGTCGCCGCCGGTATAGGTGCCGACCTTCGTCTGCCAGTTGGTCTCGTCCTCGAAGGCAGGCGAGAGGGGCTGTTGTGCAGCCTCGGCCATAGGCAGGAAGGCGTCGAGAGCCTGCTGCAGCCGGGTCAGGGCAGCGCTGATGTCGGCGGCCGGGGATTGCAAATCCCCGGCAGCATGCAAATCCCCAGCAACAGCAGCAGTGGCCTGCTGTTCGGCAGCGAGCAGTTCTTCCCGACCTTCGAAGAGCATGTCGTCGATGGCTGCAGCCACAGTGAGCAGCGAGTCGATGACGGCCTTTTGGCGCAGGGCCGTAAGGGCGGCATTGGTGGCTTGCTCGATGGCGTTTAGCTGGTCGTTTAGGGGGATGGTGGTTTGTTCGTTTAGGATCTGTAGCAGCTCGGTGTTGAGAGCAGGCAGGGTGGTGTTGTATTCGGTGAATGTCTGAGCACGGCGACGGGCCTGAGCAACACCGTCGGCAATGGCTTCCTCGCGGGTGTCGAAGAGGCGGTGCAGCTCGATGTTACTTATCTGACCTGTAGCGGCGAACCAGCGGAAGGCCAGCAGCGCCTCGTTATTGTTGCCGCTGTTGAAGATGCCCTGTCGGGTAGTCCAGTAGGTGCTGTTTTTCATTGTGAGGCGGTTCTCGTCGGTGGTGTTGCCCTTGGTGCGCACATCGACCTTGACATAGTCGCCGAAGTTTTGTCCGGCCACCTGGAAGAGGTAGTCCTGTCCCGGCTCGATGTCGAAGGCGGTCTTCAGTGACCCGACATTGTCCTTTCCTTGGTTGGCAAAGGCCTGGAGGAAATAGCCGTCGGTGAGCTGCTTGGGGAACACCTCGAACCAAGGCTGTGAGAGGGGGTTGCCCTGTCCGTTGGTCCATCCGTAGAGGCCCATCTCGAAGTTGCCGTTGGCGATGATGTTGCCACCGACGTAACGCGTGCCGGCATCGGTGACAACGGCCTCGCCGGCCTCAAGATCCTCGCTGCTGTAGTAGTCGCGCCCGCTGAAGCTGCGTATGTGCAGACGATAGCGGGTGCCCTCGGTGTAGGTATCGTCGGTGAGGGTGTAGTCGGCCTCGGTGTCCTCAGGAGCTACAATCTGCCATGTCTCCCAGCCACCGCCGGGCTCCTTGCGCAGCACCTCCATGAGCTGGTCGTACTCGCCGTCGTAGTCGTGCCAGGTGATAGTGGCCGTGCTGCCGTCGGCAGTCACGCGGAAATCACGGAAACCACCGCGCATGGGCGGTGTGTTGGGCACCTTGGCATAGCTGGCGTTGTAGCCCATGCCGGTGAGCTGCTTGGAATACCATTCTCCGGCAGGGGTCAACTCGTCATTGACGTAGAGCTTCGACGCTGCGCTGCCCTCGCTGTTCCAGTAGAAATAGCGCTCTATGTAGCCCCAGCTGTTGAATTTGGTGCAGATGGTCTTCACGGCCCACTCGTTGTCCCACTTCGTCTTGCCGCTCTCGAAGATGCCGTTTTTGTTCCATGAGGCACCCCAAATCCACTCTGATATCCAGATGGGGCGTTTGTATTTGGACTGCATGGTGCCAATTTTGTCGAACAGGTCGGTTGTCCAATAGCAATGCAGGTCGACGATGTCGCAACGCCATCCGCGGGCGTCGATACTGTCGAGGAAAGTCTTGATGAAACCTGTACCGTCAGTATTGTCGCTGCCGTCCCATGACGATGGTGAGCAGAGGCGCATGCCGGTGCGCATGAGGTTCTGCCAGTTGCCGAGGATGGTGGCCAGCGTCTGCGGTTTGTCGTCGGCTGAGTTGCGTGGCTCGTTGTTGGTCTTCATGTGGCAGGTCCAGGTGGCCTCTCCGCATTTGGCCGACGAGGGATAGTCCTCATAGAGATGGTGGACTACGCACTCTGCGTCGGGACCAACGTCGAGACCCTCGTCCCAGCCATAGCAGCTGATGACACCGAGGGCCTTCAGCGCGTCGGCATTGGTACTGCTGGCAAGTCCGGCCTTGCCGGCGGTATTCCATTTGAAGATGCGGTATGACGATATCTTGCCGTCGAGCAGCTGGGGCAGGGTGGCCATCTCGAGGTCGGCATTATTGGCAATGAAGCAGCGCTGGTAGCCGTAGCCACTTTTTTGTGTGGCGAAGGTTACCATATAGCCGCGCTTCAGGCGGAAGGAACGTATGCGGTTATTGAACTTCTCGGCAGTGAGAGTAACCATGTAGCCGCCGTCGTTCTCCAGTCCGAAGTCGCTACACTGCTCGCCTTCGAAGTTCTGCTCGCTATAGACAGTGAGGGGCTTATCGGAGGAGGAATAAGGGAGGATGATACATCCGTGGGAGCCGTAGAGGCGCACCTGGCAGTTCACGTTGTTGCGTGCCACGGCGCCGTTGATTTTCACGCGGGTGGGCAGCATCGAGGCGATGGCCACCGAGGGTTTGATGCGCTCCAGGATGAGCACGGCGTGCTCGGTGTTGACGATGTCCACCTGTCCGTCGCCATCAAAGGGCGTGTCGGTATTCACTATATAGTCCACGTCGTCGGTGAGGGTTATGCTCTCCGTGACCTGGCTAACGGTGGTCTTGGTGTTGGCAGCAGAGGCAGGCAGAAGGAACGAGGCCGCTGCCACAAGGATGATGAGTAGTCGTTTCATAATATATTATTCATTAAGATGTTGCTGATAAACGCGGACATAGTCTATTTCGTAGCGCATGGGGAACGCCGTGTCGTCGATGGTGCCGCCGTTGTCACCGCCCAATGCTAAGTTTAGCAGAATGTATTGCGGACGGGTGAAGGGGTTGGTGTGGCGGCCTATACGTCCGTTGATGGTAGTGCTGAGCGACACTTCGTTAAGCTGCTCGTCGTCCAAATAGAGGCGGATGGCGGTCTCATCCCAGTCCATGCGCCAAACGTGGAAACGCTGCGCCCAATCGGCATCGCGCTGTGTGAAATGAATAAAGGGAACACGGCGGCTGTTCCACACGGCATGATAGCGCTGGTCATCACCCCACGCCACGTTAGCCAGAATATGGGGCACACCATTGATGCGGTAAAACTCCATCACGTCAATCTCTCCACACGACGGCCACTCCATTCCGCTGCCCAATGTCCAGATGGCCGGCCAGGCACCGCCAGCAGTAGGGATGCGGGCACAGACCTCCATACGGCCATAGAGGAAGGAGTACTTACCTTGCGTGGTCATGCAAGCCGAGGTGTAGTCAATGGTAGGCCGCTGCTGTCCCCAGTGGCGACTACCCTCTCGGTAGGTGGGATTAGGTTTTTGCTCGCGGCGTGCCTCTATGACGAGCAACCCGTCGCGCTGAAAGGCGTTCTCTGCCTGATACCACTGTGCCTCATGGTTACGCACAAAGCCCTGTTCATAGTCCCAAACGGCACTGTCGGGTTGACCATCGCTATTGAATTCTTCGCTCCAAACCAGCGTCCATTCCTCTGCCGTAAGGTTGGGCGGCCATAAAATGGACATCAACACGATTAAAACAAATAATCTCATCATAATGATGGTGCGATTCCCAACAGGGTTCAGACGAAGCCGCACCCTCGCGGGAGGGAGGGGGCTATTTCATAGGTAGATACCAGTTCTTCTCGTCAAGCAGACTAACTTGAGGATTCTTGTAGGCCAATTTGGCAGCGAGCCACTGAGAGCCGAAGTTGGCCCCGTAGGTACTGGTGGCGTTCTTGTGGCGTGCAATGCGGGTGAGGTCGCCGAAGCGGTTGCCTTCAAAGGCCAGCTCCAGTGCCATCTCGTCGCAGATAATGTCCTCGACGGCAGGGATGGTGTCGGCCAATGAGAGTTGAGAGTTGAGAGGTGAGAGTTGAGAGTTAATGGTGGGGAAAAGGGTGGTCAGCTCATCGAACTTCTTTGCGACGATGCTGTCCATCTGGTAAGGCGAGAAGGCACCCTGTGTGTAGTATGTGCCACGCGAGTGGATGCCCCAGTTCATGGCGAAGTTCTCCTTGTTCTCGTCGCTGAGGAAGGGGATGGTGGTACGCAGCATCTGGTATGTGGCGGGCTTGATATAGCGTCCCGGCACGAGCAGATCGGTGGAGTCGCCCTGCATGACGTAAGTGGTGAGGTCTTCGTTGATGCCGTCCTTCAGGATGGCAAAGGCAGCATCAGGATAGCCCATGCGGTTAATGGCTTCGGCCAGACGCAGATAGACGGTGGCGGTGCGGTAGATGGGAATGTTGGCCGAACTGAACTTGGTGAGCACGGCGTAAGTCTGCGCTGCCTGTGCGGCGGTGGCAGCGGTGGTCACCTGGCGCATGGAGGCCAGACGGCGCATGTCACCAATCTCGGCGACTCGAACTTCGGTCTCTGCTCCTGTCTGCCCGGTGGGGGCGTAATAATAGTCCTGTCGGTCAGAGAGAGCGATATAGGAGGGCGAGGCGTCGACCTGTCGCTCCAGCAGATAACGTGCATCCGACGAGGCTCCGCCACTGATAGTGCTGTAGAAGTCGTATCCGAAGATGCGTGGCAGGTCGGTGACGACACCACGCAGACGGTTGGCGGCCAGGGGAATATAGGTGACAATGTCGCTGGTAGAGGTGGTGCTGAAGATGGTAGGCCAGGAGAATCCGTTGCTGCTGACAGTGATGCTCAAGGATGTGGGAAGCCTGTCGCCCAGCAGCTCGGTGTAATTCATCGGGAGGATGTAGGCCTGTCGCACCTGCCACTGGTTGGTGCGCAGGAAATTGAAGTAGTACCTGGCGGCCTGCTCATACTGATTGGTCTCCAGGAAGAGGTCGCCGATGACTACATCGATGGGAATCATGGCATAGCGTGAGGCGATGGTCTTCTCTACGGGATTATCGCTCTCGCTGCTATTGAGCACGCCGGCCGAGATGTTGCCGTAGGTGGGCACGGGCGTTCCGCTGAACTTTATCATCTCTGGCACGAGGGCATCGCAGACACCCTGCAGGTCTTTCTGCTCAGTGACGCTGTTGGCATCGCCGATGGAGACAAGTGGGTCGGTGTAGAACGGCACGGTGCCATAGTTCTTGCAGAGCTGGAGGTAGGCCCAGGCACGCACGGCAAGAGCCTCGGCATATTCGGGCAGGGCCACCTTTCGGCTACCGGTGAGCAGGGTGGTGTCGCGGTGGGCCAGATAGTAGTTGCAGTTGTTGATGATGCGGTAGTACTTATAGGCCGAGTCGTACTTGCACGTGGCATCGGCGGTGAAGTCAGCCAGACGGCGCAGGTCGGTCTCTGTATATTCGTTAGTAGCGGTGAGGTCGCCCCGCATCTCTCCTTGCAGCACATACTGGTCGGCTACCTGCTGCAAGCCCTTTAGTATGCCAAGGGTATAGAACATGGAGTCGGTCTTCTCGTTGAGTGACGGGTCGAATATCTGACGGTCGCTGTCGGTCTCGAAGAAATCGCTGCACGCTACGCTAAATAATAAAGAACAAATAACAAATAATAAACCTATCAGTTCTTTACCTGTTTTGTTTATTTTGTGTATCATAGTTTATACTTTTTAATTTATTAGTTTTTTCATTAGCGAAGCGCTTAGAGGTTGATCTTCATGCCAAGCGTGAAGGCGCGACCTTGTGCCACGTTGCCGGCATCGATGCCCTGGTAGAGCACGTTGTTGGCTACGGAGAACTCGGGGTCGGAGCCGAGATAGCGAGTCACTGTGAAAAGGTTGTTGGCCTCGGCCCACACGGCAAGACCGGGCAGCCAGGAGAAGTTGACAGGCAAATCGTAGTACAGACGCAGGGTCTTGAGGCGCAGGTAGGAACCATCCTCTATCCATCGGTCGCTGAAACGCGAGTTACCCATCGGGTCGCCGTAGCTGATACGAGGCATGTCGGTCTGCTGGCCTTCTGTGCGCCAGCGGTTGGTCATGGCCGTTGTCTGGTTGTAGAAGTTGCTGCCTCCTTCGAGGATGCTACGCTGGTAGTTGAACACATCGTTGCCCAAGGAATAGTTGAAGCCGATGTACAGGCTAAGCCGCTTGTAGGTAAGGGTTGCGAAGATGTTTCCGTAGAGGTCGGGATTGGGGTCACCGATAATGGTACGGTCGGCAACACCTATCTCTCCATCGCCGTTGATGTCGTCAAACTGCACATCTCCGGCGTGGAAATACTGTTTTGCACCGGTCTCATCTACGAGGTAGAGGTACGGGGATTGCAAATCCCCTTGAACAGATTTTCCGGCTTTGGCAGCCTCAGCATCGGAGGCGAAGACGCCCTTGGTCTTGTAGCCATAGAACACGCCTACGGGCTGGCCGACGATGGTAGCAATGTTTTCCGTGCCATAGATGGATGAGGTATAGCCCTGTGCCGTCTGCTGTCCGTCGAGCCAGATACGGCTGTCATTGGGCAGCGACTTTACCTTGTTCTTGTAATGGCCTATGGAAGCTCCAACTTCGAGTGTGACGTTACGGCTGACGATAGGCTTGCCTGTAATGGTCAGCTCAAAGCCCGTGTTGGAAAGTGAACCGCCGTTGCTCCAATAGTTATTGATACCTGCCACAGGATTGTCGAAGTTCTTCAAAGTAAGCAGGTTGGAAGTGTGGTGCCAGAAGAAATTGAAGTCGAGTCCCAGACGATTGTGGAGCAGGTAACTCTTGAAACCGACGTTGAACTTATTGGTTTGTTCCCAGGTAATCTCCTCATTACCAATGTTATTGAGCTGTGCTGCAGTCGATTTGTAAAGGTATTTCGACACACCGAAAGAAGTGCGTGCGGCATAGTTGTTGATGTCATCGTTGCCACTGAGGTCCCAGCCGCCCCTGACCAGCAAGTAGTTGACAGTCGAGCTCTTAGAGATGAGTTTCTGGAACCAAGGCTCGTTGGTAAGCACCCAGCCCACCTGCACGCTGGGGAAGAGTCCCCATTGCACTCCGGCAATCTTCATTCCCCCCTTGGCCTCCTTACCAAAGCGGCTGCTGGTCTCCAAGGCAAGTGATGCCTGGATGAAATAGCGGTTGCAGTAGTTGTAGTCGGCATTGGCATACCAAGCCATGCTGCGCCAGGAGTCGTCGGCACCTGTGGCCTCGATGAAGTCCATATTGGCCGAGATGTTAGGTGTCTTGTCGTTGGCAGCTGTGGCATATTGTCCTTGCGGCTCATTGTCATCGTAGGCGAAGGAGGTAAAACGCAAGCCTCCGAAGAGTTCGAGCGTGGAGCGTTCTTTCTTCAGGGACCAGTTGAGACGTGTGTCGCTGGAGATGCTTGTCTCCTTGGAGAACATTGACATAGCAAGGTTCTGCACACGGCCTATGCCGTCGATGAGGAAGGTGGGCATGCCACCCGTAGGACGGTAATAGCGCTGGGAGATACGGTCAAGCGTATAGCTGAAGGTCTCGGTGAGCGACAGCTTGTCGTTGAACTCATAGCGCGGAGCGATGACAGCATTGAAGTGGGTCATCTCCGAACGATTCTTGTTGATGGCAGAGCCGTTGGCCAAGAGTGCCGTAGGATTGCCCAAGGTAAGATCCTCGTTGAGGACCGTCAGGAAATCGTCAGCCTCGGAGAGGGTTGATGACAGCTGATGCGTTACATTATTATATGTATAGGGATTGAGGAACGGTGCTTTGATGAGGGCAAGCAGGGTTGGGGAAGATACAGGGGCCGAGGTAAAGTTCTCTGGCGTGCCGTTATCAAACACGTCGCGGTTCACCTTTGTATAACTCATATCAAAGCGTGTGGTGAGGCGGTTGATGACGTTGATGTCGGTGTTGAAGCGCACGTTCAGACGGTCGAAGCCATTCTTACGAGCCGTACTCTGGCCGTCGGTGTAGCCCAAAGAGAGGTTATACATGCCCACATTGTCGCCGCCCTGCACATTAATATTGTAGTTTTGCGTCATAGCGGTGTGATAGACCTCCTTGCTCCAGTCTGTCTCATTGTGGAACTTCGTGTAATAGTATTTCTGAGGGTCATCCACCAGGAACTTGAATGTCTGCGGGTCGGTGTAGTCCTTAATACCGGGATAGGAACCAAGCATCTCTGAAGCATACAGCCGGTACTGTGCTGCATCCATCACCGAAGGCAGTTCCGGCTTGAGTGACACACCGACACCTATGTTGGCATCGATGCGAGTGGCCATAGAGCGGCCTCTCTTCGTTTCAATGAGGATGACGCCGTTACCGCCCTTGGCACCGTAGAGAGCTGTAGCGTTTTTCAGCACAGTGACCTTCTCGATGTCCTCGGGGTTGATGTTGAGCAACAGGTTGGTGTAGTCGCCATAGTGCAGGGCGATACGCGTCTGCTGCATGTCCTGTATCACGCCGTCAATGACGATAAGTGGCTGGGCATTGGCCGTCAGCGAGTTAAGACCACGCACGAACATAGCAGCACCATATCCTGG
>JAGCNO010000033.1 GCA_017645905.1 Prevotella sp.
CTGTCAGCCCGCATGTCTCGATGATAGCTTTCATGCCAATGGAGGGATTCTGGTTCAGCTGCTTCAACCCGTGGAAGGCTAAAATGCGGTTCTCGCCCATGATGGAAACGATGTCCGCCGCGATACTCACCGCACAGAAATCTAACAACGGGATGAGTTGCGAGAAGGGTATGCCGTTGTTCTTCGCAAAAGCCTGCATGAACTTAAAGCCCACGCCACAACCACAAAGCTCCTTAAAGGGATAGGTCGAGTCATGGCGCTTAGGGTTGAGAATGGCGACTGCATCAGGTAGCTCATCGTCGGGCACATGGTGGTCACAAACGATGAAGTCTATGCCCAGGCTCTTCGCGTAGGCAATCTCTTCAATAGCTTTGATACCACAATCCAGCACGATAATCAGCTTCACCTCATGGCTGGCCGCATAGTCCAGACCTTTTTTACTGATACCATAGCCCTCCTCATAGCGGTCGGGGATGTAGTACTCGATGTTGGAGTAGAACTGCTGGAGGAACTTGAATACCAGCGCCACAGCAGTACATCCGTCTACATCGTAGTCTCCATAGACCATAATGCGTTCTTTACGACCCATTGCATCGTTCAACCGGTCAACAGCCACGTCCATATCGTTCATCAGGAATGGGTCGATGAGCTCGCTCAGCATAGGTCGAAAGAAACGTTTCGCCGCCGACTCCGTGCGGATTCCTCGTTGAAGTAGCAGTTCGGCCAAGACAGGACTCATCCCTATCTTTTCCGCCAGCTCATTGGCCTGCTGCCGCCGCTCGGGTGTGGGTTGTTCGTAATTCCATTTAAAATTCATTATATCGTTGTCTTTTGTTTCAGAACACAATAAGGCATATTAATTTGCAAAAGTAAAAAAATTTTTCGGATTTACCTCTTTGTGACCTAAAAAAGAAAACAATAATAATGAATATTTACATTCTTTAGGAATTTTTAATTTTTCTTTATCAGGAGAAAGAACGGATAATTCTCATAGAAAAGACTATCTTTTCTCATAGAAATAACTATCTTTTCTCATAGAAAAAACTATCTTTTCTCCAACAAGAAACCGGGCAAACCATGAGAACATGATTTACCCGGAAACTTTTAGTCAAGGAGACTATGCCTTACTTGGCGTAGAGGGCGACGATGGTCTCGTACTTCTCCTGCTTGCCGCTGGTCTGCTTGGGCTCGCCAACCTTCTTGCCATACTCGTAGGCCTGCTCGAGAGTGAGCTTGCCGTCCTCGAAGTCCTTGCCGACGCCGGCGTCGAAGCTGGCATAGCGGGCCTTCTTCATAGCGGGCAGCTCGCTGTTCTCCAGGATGTCGGCAGCGTTGAGCAGGGCGCGGGCCATAGCGTCCATACCGCTGATGTGGGCAATGAAGAGGTCCTCGAGGTCGGTGGAGTTACGACGAATCTTGGCGTCGAAGTTGGTGCCGCCGTTGCCGAGGCCGCCATTGCGGATAATCTCGAGCATGGCCTGTGTGAGCTCATAGTTGTCGATGGGGAACTGGTCGGTGTCCCAGCCGTTCTGCACGTCGCCACGGTTGGCATCGATGCTGCCCAGCATACCGGCGTCTACGGCGCAAGCCAGCTCGTGCTCGAAGGTGTGGCCGGCCAGTGTAGCGTGGTTCACCTCGATGTTCACCTTGAAGTCCTTGTCGAGACCATGGGCACGGAGGAATCCGCAAACGGTCTCTGTGTCGACGTCGTACTGGTGCTTCGAGGGCTCCATGGGCTTCGGCTCGATGAGGAATGTGCCCTTGAATCCCTTGCTGCGGGCATAGTCGCGGGCCATGGTGAGCATGGTGGCCATGTGCTCCTTCTCGCGCTTCTGGTCGGTGTTGAGCAGGCTCATATAGCCCTCACGTCCGCCCCAGAACACGTAGTTCTGACCGCCGAGCTTGATGGTGGCATCGATGGCGTTCTTAATCTGCACGATAGCACGGGCCACAACGTCGAAGTCGGGATTGGTCGAGGCACCGTTCATATAGCGCTTGTTGCTGAACACGTTAGCTGTGCCCCAAAGGTTCTTGATGTTGGGGTACTGCTTCATCTTCTCCAGGGCGTAGTCGGTGATGGCCTTCATGCGAGCCTCGTACTCCTCGACAGTAGCACCCTCCTCAACGAGGTCTACATCGTGGAAGCAGAAGTACTCGACGCCCAGCTTATCCATGATCTCGAAGCCGGCGTCCATCTTGTCCTTGGCGCGCTGCACAGCATCATCGGCCTTGTCCCACTCGTAGCTGCGGGTCTGTCCACCAAAGGGGTCGCCGCTGGCCTGGCCCAGAGTGTGCCACCATGCCATGGCGAACTTGAGCCAGTCTTTCATCTTCTTACCCATCACCAAGCGCTCGGGCTCGTAGTAGTGGAATGCCATCACGTTCTTACTCTCTTTTCCCTCGAAAGGAATCTTGCCTGTAAAGGCGAAATACTCTTTTGCCATAATTGTTTTTTAGAAGTTAATAAATAATGTTGTTTGATGGTTTTGTCGTTTGGTGGTTTGGTTTACATTTTGCTCAGGATTTCCTTCCAGCGGATGTAGGCAGCGAGATACTCGTCGCGGTGGGCCGTGTCGGGCTCTACGTGGGCGAAGAGGTCGAGCGATGCGAATGCCTCGTTGCTGTCGCGGTAGATGCCGACACCCATACCGGCACCCTTAGCGGCTCCGTCGGCACCGTCGGTCTTGTAAACATCGATGGCAGCACCGCTGATGGTCGACAGCGTGTCGCGGAAAAGGGCCGACTTGAACATGTTTGCGCGTCCGGCGTGGATGGTCTGGATGTTCATGCCCATCTGCTGCATGATTTCAATGCCGTAGCAGAACGAGAAGGCGATGCCCTCCTGGGAAGCACGGATGAGGTGCGACACGGTGTGACGGTTGAAGTTAAGCCCATGGATAGAGCATCCCACCTCTTTGTTCTGGAGCACACGCTCGGCACCGTTGCCGAAGGGCATCACGCTGACGCCATCGCAGCCGATGGGGACCTGTGTGGCCATGCGGTCCATGTCGGGATAATCGACATTAGGCACGACGTTGTGATGCATCCAGGAGTTGAGGATACCAGTGCCATTGATGCAAAGAAGCACGCCCAGACGGGTCTGACCTTCTGCATGGTTCAGGTGTGCGAAAGTATTCACACGGCTCTTGGGGTCATAGTTCGTCTCGCCCAATACACCATAGACCACGCCGCTGGTTCCACCTGTAGCAGCAACCTCTCCGGGATTCATAACATTCAGAGACAGAGCGTTATTCGGCTGGTCGCCTCCACGATAGGTGATAGGTGTTCCTGCCTTCAGTCCAAGTTCTGCAGCAGCCTCTGCGCTCACCTCTCCCTGCACGCCGAAGGTGGGGACGATGTCACAGATGAACGACGTGTCAAGTCCGTAGTAGTCCATAAGGAACTGCGCCACACGGTTCTCCTTGAAGTCCCAGAACATGCCCTCTGAAAGTCCGCTCACCGTGGTGCTGGCGACGCCTGAGAGACGCAGGGCCAGATAATCGCCGGGGAGCATCACCTTATAGATTTTGCTGTAGGTATCGGGCTCGTTCTCCTTTACCCAGGCAAGCTTGGAGGCGGTGAAGTTTCCGGGAGAGTTGAGCAGGTGGCTGAGGCACATCTCGCTGCCCAGCTCATTGAACGCTTTCTCACCGTAGGGCACGGCCCGAGAGTCGCACCAGATGATGGCGGGGCGAAGGGGCTTGAGGTCTTTGTCTACACACACCAGACCGTGCATCTGGTAAGAGATGCCTATAGCCAGCACATCATCGCCGGTGGCGCCGGCCTCGGCCATAATCTTCTGCAGCGCCTGCTTGGCATACTGCCACCATGAGTCGGGCTCCTGCTCGGCCCATCCTGCCTTCACAGCCTTGATGGGAGCCTCTTTCTCAGGAAAGAAGGCTGAGGCTACACACTGGCCGCTGTCGGCACTTACCAACGATGCCTTGACAGACGAGCTGCCGACATCGAAACCTAATAGAAGTCTTTTTGACATATTTTTCCCGTTTAAATTATACACATTTATTTATATAACGAACGAGAAAGAAGATTCCCTAAAAAAAAACTTATTTCAGATAGTCCGTACGGTCGGGACCCAGATAGAAGCCTGTCTCGGGCGGCTGGTTGTAGCCCACGTTCTCGGTGGCTACGGAGAGGCGATAAGGGATGTCCTGCATGAGACAATCAACACGATAAGCCGTAGGAATAGTGGTGGTGTAGATTCGTAGCTCGGTGCTCTCGTTGTTGCGCAGGATGACCTCCTCACGCCAGTCGCCCAGGATATCGGCCTGCAAGCAGGGGTTAGACTTCGTGCCGTTATTGAAACGTCCGTCGAAGCGTTGCAGGTCTACCACCTGATGGTTCTCCCAGTCGTACTTCGTGACCGTCTCCCGGTCGAGCAATTCACGTAGCAGGTCGCCGTCCCACCAGATAGCAAAGTTCACGCTGAGCCAGCGTCCGTTCATCACTAAGTAATTATTGTGCTGCGGGTCTTCGGCATCCTTGGCCTTGCCCAACACCTCACCTTTTATGTTTCTAATGCCGTGGCTGTCTGTGCTCCACATCTCCACTCCTGGGTTCGTAGGGTCGATGTCAGCGGCCAAAGCACGCCCCACGTCGTCACGGCTCTTTATCTGGAAGATAATTTCGCCGGTACGGGCATTGCGAAGTTCGCTTCCGTCACGTCGATTCTCATGACAATCCCATACCTGCAACTCGTCGGTAATAGGGTCGAAGGCCGTGAGGTGAAGGGCGTCGCCATGCCCCATACCGGTGTTGTAGAGTCCTCGTCCGTCGTTATCGACGGCCATAGCGCCATAGGTCAGCTCGTCGCATCCGTCTCCGTCCACATCAGCCATGCGAAGATTGTGGTTACCCTGTCCGGCATACGACCGCCACTCGGGGTCGTTGGTGTCGAAAGTCCAGCGGTTCTTCAACTCATGGCCGTCCCAGTCCCATGCGGCAATGACGCTACGGGTATAGTATCCTCGGCAGAAGAGCGCACTGGCATGTTGTCCGTCGAGATAGCCCACGGCGGCGAGGTAGCGTTCCGAGCGGTTGCCCTTTTCGTCGCCCCAGAGACGAAGCTCACCACGCTCGGGGACGTAAGGTTTGGTATCGAGGGCACGACCAGTCAGCCCGTCAAAGACGGTGATATACTCCGGCCCTTCCAGTATGCGCCCTTCCATTGAAGGCACGTTCGGCCGGCGTCCCCAGGGCCTGGTGTTCTCTGCTGCCCTACCGTTCTTCTGACGTTCCAAGGCTGCTGCTACTCCATAACGGTAATCGGCGGTGCTATCGCCTAAAACGTTTCCCATACCGTCGCGAGTACCGTCGGCGGTCTTCACCATCAGCTCGGCACGACCATCGCCGTCAAGGTCATAGACGATGAAGGGAACGTAGTGGGCACCGCTACGGATGTTCCTTCCGAGATTGATTCGCCAGAGGAGGCGGGGCTGCGTCATTGTCGCAGCATAGCTGACTGCCGACGGGAGCTTATAGCAATCGATGAGCGTGGGGCCGGTGAAGCCGTCATGGGCATTGTCATGAGAGTTCGACGGGTCCCATTTCAGGATTACTTCATACTGCCCGTCGCCGTCGACATCGGCCACGCTGGCATCATTGGCCGAATAGAAGAATCGTCGTCCGTCGGGTGTTGTTCCGTCGGCAGGTTTCTCTAAAGGCAGGGAAAGATAGCCCGAAGGAGCATCCTTACCGAGAAGGAAACGTCCGTCGAGGTTCCCGCCCTTCACCTCGTAGACGGCATCCTCGCCCTCTAATGGCTGCTCGTCAACAAAGAAAGAGCCTCCCTGTGCCAGCGGCTGAGCGTTGAGTTTAACACCGTTGCGATATACATCAAACGCCTCGCCCTTCTGGTCGCCCTTCAAGATGCGCCAGCTGACGAACACCTTGCCGTCGTTCTGACGCACGGCGACCACCCCACGGTCAAGCCGCTCGGTAACGAGCTTCGAGAAATCATAGCGTGGCTGGCCCGTCATTGTGATAAAACTGAACACGGAAAGGAGGACTGCCGTCCAAATCTTTAAACTCATCATGCTTTTCATCAATAGTTTTAGTCGTTTAGTCATACGTGTGCAAAGGTATAAAGTTTTTGCGTAATAGCCAAACATTTATTAAAAAAGGTAAGAAAATTTTGTCAATTATGATAATCTCAGTATCTTTGTCGGCACATTGAAAAACAGGGAACAGGGAAAGAACGGCTCTTTCTCATCGAAAGAACGGCTTTTTCAAATGGAAAGAACGGCTTTTTCTTTGAGAAAGAACGGCTTTTTCTCCAGCAAGTTTTTGAAGAATTACTAACTGTTACTTATATCACACTATGAATCAAAGAGTTATTATGGCCATGGCACTGCTTCTGACTTGCTCGATGGCCGAAGGAAAGAAGAAAGTAGAGAAACAGGAGCTATGGCCCAACGGCGAGCCGATGGCCGAATGGTTCCGTGACACGACGAAGGTGAAGGTGCAAGACCTGGGCCGCCAGTACGTGCTGACGAGCTACGGCGTGCGCCAAGGGACTACCGACATCCAGACGAAACAGATCCAGGCCGTCATCGACAAAGCGGCCAGCGAGGGCGGCGGCGTCATCGTAGTGCCGAAGGGAACATTCTACTCAGGCAGTCTCTTCTTCAAGCAGGGCACACATCTGCACCTGCAAGAAGGAGCCGTGCTGAAGGGCTCAGACCGCATACGCGACTTCGAGATCCGCGAGACGCGCATCGAGGGACAGACGTGCAAGTACTTCGTGGCCTTGGTGAACGCCGACGGGTTGGATGGCTTCACCATCACGGGCAAGGGCACCATCGACGGCAACGGAGAGTCGTACTGGGAGCAGTTCTGGATTCGCCGCCAGTGGAACCCGCAATGCACCAACAAGGACGAGATGAGACCCAGGCTGACCTACGTGTCGAACTCTAAGAACGTCACTATCCAGGACGTCAGGCTCATCAACTCGCCCTTTTGGACCAACCACGTCTACCGCTCTGACCATGTGCGATACCTCGACCTCTATATCTACTCCTCGACGCAGGACATCAAGGGACCCTCGACCGATGCCGTAGACATCGATGTGTGTCACGACGTGGTGGTGCGCGGGTGCTACATGAACGTCAACGACGATGCCGTTGTGCTCAAGGGCGGCAAGGGCACCTTCGCCGACCAGGCTCCCGAGAACGGCCCCTGCTATAACATTCTGGTGGAGGATTGCCACTACGGCACCGTTCACGGCTGCATGACGCTCGGCTCCGAAAGCGTACACGACTGGAACGTCATCATGCGCCGTTGTCATGCCGACAATACCAACAACGTGCTCTGGCTGAAGATGCGCCCCGACACTCCGCAACACTATGAGTATGTGCGGGTGGAGGACTTCACGGGCAACTGCCGCAACTGCCTGCTGGTGCGCCCTTGGACACAATTCTATGAGAAAAAGGAGCGTGAGGACATGCCCCTGTCGCAATGCAACGACATCACGTTCAAGAATATCAAGATGGAGTGTGGCGTGTTCTTCAACGTCACCGGAAGCGACAAGTACGCCCTGAAGCAATTCACCTTCGAGGACATCGATTGCAAGGACTTCGCCAAGGAGAAAGCCTTCAGCAAGCGACCCATCGAGAACCTCCAGCTGAAGAATGTCATCATTAACGGAGAGGAAGTCACTTTATGAAACAGACACTACTGATAGTTTTATCATTTATCATTTGTCATTCATCATTTAGCGCCAGCGCCACCGAACGGCAGAAACTGAACTTTAACGGAGACTGGCGGCTCCAGGTGGGAGACTATGCGGAAGCCAAGAACGCTGACTTCGACGATTCGCGGTGGCATCAGGTGACGCTGCCCTTTGCCTTCAATGGCCACGAGGCTTTCAAGAAAGACATCGTAGACTTGACCGACACCGTCTGCTGGTATCGCAAGCACTTTATGCTTACTAAGCAAGACGTTCAGGGCAAAGTGTTCATCGAGTTTGAGGGTGCCAGGCAGGGTGCCGACGTGTGGCTCAACGGCCAGATGGTTGGCTTCTCCGACAATGGCGTGATGGCCTTCGGCTTTGACCTCACCCCATATATTAAAGAAGGTGAGAACGTGCTGGCCGTGCGTTGCGACAACTCGTGGACGTATCGCGACCGAGTACTCGATAGCCGCTACCAGTGGAACGACAAGAACTTCAACGCCAACTACGGAGGCCTGCCCAAGAACGTCTATCTGCATAAGACGGACAAGCTCTACCAGACGCTGCCCCTCTACTCGAGCCTCGGCACCACTGGCACGTATGTCTATGCTACCGACTTCGACATTCCGGCACATAAGGCTACCATCCATGTGGAGAGTCAGGTGAAAAATGAAGACGATAAAGCCCGCACCTTCCACCTCTATGCTCGTATCGTCAAACCTAAAAATGAGATTACGGTCATTATTCCCGGTAAGGCAGTCACGCTTCAGCCCGGCGAAACGCGCATCGTATCGGTTGAACAGGAAGTGGATGGTCTCCATTTCTGGTCGTGGGGCTATGGCTATCTTTACACCGTCGAGACCTCACTCGTAGAGGAATGGCCTGTGGCAAGCGATAAGGTCGTTACCCGAACGGGCTTCCGCAAGACCGAGTTCAAGGACGGAAAGTTCTTCCTCAACGACCGAGTACTGATGGTTCACGGCTATGCCCAGCGCACCTCGAACGAGTGGCCCGCTGTAGGTATCAGCGTGCCCGCTTGGCTTAGCGACTACTCGAACGGCCTGGTTGTAGAGAGCGGAGGCAATCTCGTACGCTGGATGCACGTCTGTCCTTGGAAGCAGGACATCGAAAGTTGCGACCGTGTAGGACTCATCCAGGCCATGCCTGCCGGCGATGCCGAAAAGGACGTTGATGGTGCCCGCTGGCAACAACGTACGCAGGTGATGCGCGACGCCATCATCTATAACCGTAACAATCCCAGCATCATCTTCTACGAGTGTGGTAACTTCCGCATCTCGAAGGAGCACATGGAGGAGATGAAGACAATACGCGACCAGTACGACCCTCATGGCGGACGTGCCATTGGAAGCCGTGAGATGCTCGACCGACCGGAGGCGGAGTATGGTGGCGAGATGCTCTACATCAATAAGAGTGCCACGAAGCCCATGTGGTCGATGGAATATTGTCGGGACGAGGGACTTCGTAAGTACTGGGACGAATATTCCTACCCCTTCCATAAGGAGGGCGACGGACCGCTCTATCGTGGTGCTCCGGCCTTGGACTATAACCACAACATGGACCGTCTGGCATGCGGCATGGTGGAGCGCTGGCATGAGTACTGGCTTGAGCGTCCCGGCACTGGCCGCAGGGTCTCGTCGGGTGGCGTGAAGATTGTATTCTCTGACACGAATACCCACCACCGAGGCGAGTCAAACTACCGTACGAGTGGTGTGGTCGATGCTATGCGTATACCAAAGGACGCCTTCTACGCCCATCAGGTAATGTGGGACGGATGGGTATCGCCGGAGCATGAGCGTACCTATATCGTAGGCCATTGGAACTATAAGCAGGGAACAACGAAGCCCGTCTATGTGGTGAGCACCGCCGACGAGGTGGAGCTTTTCGTCAACGGCAAGTCGCAGGGCAAAGGCGAACGCTCGTTCCAATGGCTCTTCACTTTCAAGGACATTGCCTTCGAGCCTGGTGTCATTGAGGCAAAGGGAAGTGACGGGTCGTCATACAAGATAGAAACCGCCGGAGAGCCTTACCAGTTGAAGCTCACCGCCATAGAGAACCCCGAAGGGTTTAAGGCCGACGGTGCCGACATGGCACTCATACAGGTGGAGGTGGTTGACAAAGAGGGGCGTCGTTGTCCGTTAGACGACCGCATGGTGAACTTCAATGTAAATGGCGAGGTGCGCTGGATTGGAGGTATCGGAACACGTGATAACAAGCAGTACCAGATAGACGACCTTAAGCCCGACAAGAAACTCCTTGACTCGGCCAACAAGAAGAACCTCAGCGATAACTACGTAGGCCATGCATCGCTACCCGTAGAGTGCGGTGTCAATCGTGTGCTCCTGCGCTCGACTACTACGCCGGGCGTTATCGATATTGCAGTTCAGGCTGATGGTGTAAGGCCCGCCTACCTGACGCTCAACACCCAGAAGCCGAAAGACAATCCCCTACCCTACCTCACGCTCAAACCAAGCCTCGTACGAGGCGAAACACCCTCCACACCCAGCTATCGTGATTGTCGCGTAAGCGTCGGTATCTCCGACGCCAAAGCCGGTAGCAATACCGCCGACGTCAAGAATAGCATTGACGACAACGAACTGACGGAGTGGAAGAGCGACGGCGAACGGCAGAACGCCTGGATAACTTACCTCTTGGAACGCAAGGCCTCCATTAGCGAGATAACGTTGAAGCTCACGGGCTGGCGACAGAAGTGCTATCCTTTGGAGGTCTATGCCGGAAAGAAGAAGGTGTGGGAAGGTATCACCCCTGCCACGCTGGGCTACGTCCACATCAGCATCACACAACCTGTCGCCGCCAAGGAACTGACCATCAAAATGGTGGGGCCGGCACAAGATAGCTCGAAATTCGGTAACACGAAAGAACTGGCAGGAGGAGTTGCCAACGAGATGGACCGCATGAAGAGTGAAAAAGGAAAGACCGAGTTGCGTATTGTAGAGGCCGACCTGATGGAGTGAAAAGTGAAGAGTGAGAAATGATAAGTGACGAAGTATTCATGCGTCGTTGCCTCCAGCTGGCACAAAACGGACGCAACGGAGCACGGCCCAACCCGATGGTGGGGGCGGTGATAGTGGCTCCTCCTCCACTCGGAGAGGGTCAAGGGGAGGCTCGCATTATTGGCGAGGGCTATCATGTGCGTTGTGGTGAGGGCCATGCCGAGGTGAATGCCTTCGCCTCCGTTAGTCCTGACGACGAACACCTGCTCCCCGAGGCCACAATGTATGTTAGCCTGGAGCCTTGTTCCCACTATGGCAAGACGCCACCCTGTGCCGACCTTATCATCAAGAAAGGCGTTCGACGCGTGGTAGTGGGTTGTCAGGATGATTTTTCCAAGGTGCAGGGACGAGGTATACAGAAGTTACGTGAGGCAGGCATCAGCGTCACCGTGGGCGTGTTGGAGCAGGAATGTCGATGGCTCAACCGACGGTTCTTTACCTTTCACCGCGAGCACCGCCCCTATATCATCCTGAAATGGGCACAGACGGCTAATGGTTTCATCGACGATGACGGTCATGTATTGAAGATATCGTCGGATTTCACCCAAATGCTATGCCACAAACTTCGCTCCGAGGCTGATGCTATCGCCGTAGGTCGCATCACCGACGAGCGAGAGCACCCACAACTGAACGTGAGGCACTGGAGTATGACCAATCAGCCCAAGCGCATTGTCCTGAGCCATGACCATCCCCTCGACCTCGAAGATCTTTATAAAGACAACGTTCAGATGCTTATCGTGGAAGGCGGTGCAAGGACGCTAACATCATTCATGAACGATGGCTTGTGGGACGAACTTCGCGTAGAGACAAACCTCTCGCTTAACGTCCAAAAAGGAACACCAGCACCACCCATACCACAAGAGGCAGAGGTCATCGATAAGGAAATCTACGGAGACAACATTATTACACATTATTATAAACATGACGAAAGACGATCTTAGGATAGTGTTTATGGGCACGCCGGAGTTTGCGGTGGAGACCCTTCAGCGATTGGTAGAGAATGGTTATAACGTGGTGGCGGTGGTCACCCAGCCCGACAAGCCTGTTGGACGTCACGGCTCGGTGCTACAACCCTCGGCGGTAAAGCAATATGCTCTCTCCCAGGGGCTACCCGTGCTTCAACCGGAGAAGATGAAAGACCCCGCGTTCGTAGAGCAGCTGCGCTCTTACAATGCCAACCTTCAGGTGGTGGTGGCCTTCCGTATGTTGCCCGAGGTGGTATGGGCCATGCCTCGCTTCGGCACCTTCAACGTCCATGCCGCCCTATTGCCACAATATCGTGGTGCCGCTCCCATCAACTGGGCTATCATCAATGGCGAGACGCTCACCGGTGTCACCACCTTCTTCCTCGACCACGACATCGACACGGGGCGCATCATTGAGCAACGCACCTTCCCAATTCCCGATGATGCCGATGCCGAGTATGTCTACGACGGACTGATGCATCTCGGTGCAGACATCGCCCTGAGCACCATCGACAAGATTATCGCCGCCGAGGGGCAGCCACAGACAGTCAGCCAAAGTGACCTCTCACCCCTCACCTCTCAACCCTCTCCCCTGAAACCAGCTCCCAAGCTCTTCAAGGAGAATTGCCGCATAGACTGGAACCAGACCGCCAAGCAGGTCTACGACTTCATCCGAGGGCTTTCACCCTACCCCGGTGCCTGGACCACGCTCATTGACGAGAACGGAAACGAAACGGTACTGAAGATTTACGCCACCACCAAGACCCACCACCCTGTCCCGTCTCTTAAAGGGGATTTGCAATCCCCGCCCGGCACCCTCGTAACCGACAAAAAACACCTCTTCATAGCCTCCTCCGATAGCCTACTCCAGATAGACTCCCTCCAGCTGGCAGGCAAGAAACGCATGGACGCCCAGGCCTTCCTCAACGGCATGAAAGAATTGGAAAAATATTCTGCAAGATAACATAATAAATAGGCGTGTGTATACGTTAGAATAATGTAACATTAATCACAACGCCTATGCAAATATTTACTTACGAAGAAATGAACCCAAGCGAGAAGGTTATCCGCTTGATTAAACAAATCGCCTACACTTATCGCGTTGTAAACTCTCAGGCCTATTGTCTGAATTAAGATTATGACCCTCGTTTCCCCTTCATTGCTTGCCGCCGACTTCCTCCACCTGGAACGCGAGATGGAGATGATAAACCGCTCGGAGGCCGATTGGCTTCATCTTGACGTGATGGACGGTTCGTTCGTTCCCAACATCTCTTTCGGCTTTCCCGTGTTGGAGGCCGTGGCCAGCGTTTGCCGTAAGCCGCTCGATGTTCACTACATGATTGAACGGCCCGAGCGTTACATCGCCCAGACGGCACGCCTCGGAGCCATGATGATGAACGTACATCAGGAGGCTACGCTCCACCTTCACCGCACCGTAGAGGAGATACACGCCGCCGGCATGAAGGCTGGTGTGACCCTCAATCCCTCGACACCCGTCTCAACGCTCGAGGATATTATCGGCGACGTGGACATGGTGTTGCTCATGAGTGTCAACCCGGGCTTCGGAGGACAGAAGTTCATCGAGAACACCATCGCCAAGGTGAAACGCCTTCGCCGGCTCATTGACGAGAGCGGAAGTCACGCCTTGATTGAGGTCGACGGCGGCGTTCAGGCACAGACGGCACCACGTCTTGTAGCCGCCGGTGTAGACGTGCTCGTCAGCGGCAGCTATGTCTTCAAGGCTAAGGAGCCTGAGGAGGTCATCCGGCAACTCCGCAACCTCTGAAGCCTGAAGTCTGAAGTCTGAAATCTAAAGTCAAAGGTCTAAGGTCAATGACCGAGCGGAGAGGTTTCGCAACACGTATTGGCGTGATTCTGGCTACGGCAGGTTCTGCCGTAGGGCTTGGGAATGTATGGCGTTTTCCATACGTGACAGGACAGAACGGCGGTGCCACTTTCATACTGATTTATATTGGTTGTTTGCTTCTGCTCGGCGTACCGGGCATGCTTAGCGAGTTCATCATCGGGCGTCGCGGGCAGAGCAATGCCGCCCGGGCCTACCATAACTTCTCTGGTAGCCGGTTGTGGCGGCTGGTCGGTCATCTCGGCATCCTCACCTCCACCATTATTCTCGGATTCTATGCCGTAGTGGCAGGCTGGTGCCTGCAATATCTCTTTGCCTCTATCGTAGGTTCCCTTAGTGGCGACGCACAATACGTGGCCGACTATTTCACCAGCTTCTCTACCAATCCGTGGAAACCATGCTTATGGGGTGTAGCCTTCGTGCTTTTGACACATTTCGTTATTGTCCGAGGCGTTCAACGGGGCATTGAGCGCACATCCAAGATACTCATGCCCCTGCTCATCCTGCTCATGCTGGTCATCGTCGTGGCCTCCTGTTCGCTTCCAGGAGCTTGGCAGGGCGTGACGTTCCTTTTCAAGCCCGACTTCTCGCACCTTAACCATCACGTGATGCTCGACGCTCTTGGTCAGGCCTTCTTCTCGCTATCATTGGGCACCGCCTGTCTCTGCACCTACGCCTCCTATTTCTCACGCGACACCCACTTGCTTCGGGCCGCGTCGCAAATAGCCTTTATCGACCTTGGCATCGCCATCCTCTCGGGCCTGATGATTTTCCCCGCCGTGTTTGCTGTCGGCGTAGAGCCGTCGCAGGGGCCATCGCTCATCTTCGTCACCCTGCCCAATGTCTTCCAGCAGGCCTTCTCCACCGTGCCACTACTGGGCCGCATCATTGCCATCCTCTTCTATGCCCTCCTGGTCTTTGCCGCCCTCACCTCGACCATCTCCATGCACGAGATAGGCACCGCCTACTTTACCGAGGAACTTCACCTGCCGCGTAGCCGCTCTGCCTGGATTCTCACCACGGTATGCTCCGTACTGGCCATCCTGTGCTCACTAAGCGTGGGAGCCGTTGAGAGCATCAGCGTCTTGGGCCAGTCGTTGCTCGACTTCTGCGACAACCTCACGGCTAAGTTCATGCTACCGTTGGGCGGATTGCTTACGAGCATCTTCATAGGATGGTTTGCCAACCAGCGCGACGTGCGTGAGGAGTTTACCAACCGTGGAACCGTTGCCCGAGGCCTCTTCCCCGTCTATCAGCTGGCCGTCAGATTTATTGTCCCCGTGCTCATCGTGCTGGTATTCCTCCACCAGTTTGAATTGCTTTGACGAGGCTCTTCACCTGTTAAGTCCAACAGGATGACGCCACCGCCTCAGGGAAATCTTACTTGTCTGATTCCGAATAATCCGACCTTCCTCAAAGCCTGCTACGACCTCTCTACCAGTTTCCAGTAAGGGAACTACGAGTTTCCCCGGAGGGAACTGCCAGTTTCCTTACTGGAAACTAATAGGGTACTACGTCCCTTACGTCACTATAGTCCGTTGAAACCCCAAGCAAAGACGGAGATTACTCCTCCGCCCTCCCGTCTATGAGGATGGCGATATCGGCTTTTTTGTTAAATAATGTCTAAAAATGTTCCGAATAAGGGAATTATTTTCTAATTTTGCAATGAATATATGCTATTAAACCGTTTTAGGAGGGTGTACCACCATGACGAAGTACAACATCACCGAGAAGAAGGAAAAGGAGTCCAACTACCGCTCGCTGGTCAGTCCCCAGTTGATGGACGAGCTGAGGGACAGGATTCTTGACATCATTGTGATGCAGAAGAAGTACAGGGACCATGACTATTCTGCAAAGCAGCTTGCCTTAGACCTTGGCACGAACACGCGCTACATCTCGGCCGTGATGAACGTGCGGTTCCACATGAACTACACCTCGTTCGTCAACAAATACCGCATCGAGGAGGCGATGTCTATCCTTGTGGACAAGCGCTATCAGGACCTCAGTATTGAGGAGGTCAGCGACATGGTGGGCTATTCCAACCGCCAGTCGTTCTATGCCTCGTTCTACAAAATCATGGGCGTGACGCCCAGAGACTACCGTCTTCAGCATACGATACCCCAGCCCCCAAAGACCCAGAAGAAAAAGAAATGATTGACTTTCAATACCGCGACGAGCGCTTCGCCGACATACAGATGCTCCGCTACCGCCTGAATGGCTTCGAGGGGCTGACGTTACAGCAGAAGCGGCTCGTTTACTTTTTGTCCCAAGCCACGCTCTACGGCAGGGACATCACCTTCGACCAGTTCGGACGTTATAACCTTGTCATACGAAAGACGCTGGAAGCCGTCTATACAGACCTGCGCATAGACCACGACACCGACGACTTTCGCGCCCTCGCCGTCTACCTGAAGCGCCTGTGGTTCTCCAGCGGCATTCACCATCACTATGGCTGTGAGAAGTTCAAGCCAGAGTTCAGCAAGAAGTTTTTGAGGGATGCCCTGCACACCGTCGATTCCCGCCGATTACCCCTGGCCGAAGGACAAACCGTTGACGACCTTTGCGAAGTGCTCCTACCAGTCATCTTCGACCCCACGGTGCTGCCCAAAAGGGTGAACAAGGCCGACGGAGAGGACCTTGTCGCTACATCGGCCTGCAACTTCTATCAGGGAGTGACGCAAAAGGAGGCGGAGGAGTACTATAAAGGAGTGACCACAAAGAACCCGTTGAACTCAACACTCGTGAAAGCTGACGACGGCCATATAGAGGAACATGTTTGGAAGGCCGACGGACTTTACGGCAACGCCATCCGCCACATCGTCTACTGGCTCCGCAAGGCTTCCTCAGTAGCCGAGAATGAGCAACAGCGCCATGTCATAGAACTCCTCATCAGCTACTACGAGACCGGCGATCTGAAACTCTTTGACGACTACAGCATCGCCTGGTTGCAATGCCTCGACGGCAAGGTAGACTTCATCAATGGCTTTATCGAGGTCTACGGCGACCCCTTAGGGCTGAAAGGCTCGTGGGAGGGACTTGTGGAGTACATCGACGAGGAGGCTACCCACCGCACACAGACCATCAGCCGCAATGCCCAATGGTTTGAGGACCATTCGCCCGTTGACCCTCGCTTCCGCAAGCCTGTCGTCAAGGGTGTTACCGCTAATGTCATCTGTGCTGCCATGCTTGGCGGCGACGAATATCCCGCTACCGCCATAGGCATCAACCTGCCCAATGCCGACTGGATTCGTGCCCAGTACGGTTCGAAGAGCATCACCATCAGCAACATCACCGATGCCTACAACAAGGCCGCACACGGTAGCGGTTTCAAGGAGGAGTTTGTCATCGACCAGAAAACGCTTGAACTTATTGACCGTTACGGCGACCTCTGCGACGACCTGCACACCGACCTTCACGAGTGTCTCGGCCACGGTAGCGGGCAACTGCTACCCGGCACAGACCCTGATGCCCTGAAAGCCTACGGCAACACCATCGAAGAAGCCCGTGCCGACCTCTTTGCTCTCTACTACATCGCCGACCCGAAGCTCGTGGAATTGAGCCTTCTGCCCGACAACGAGGCCTATAAGTCGCAATACTACACCTACATGATGAACGGTCTGATGACGCAGCTCGTCCGCATTGAGCCCGGCCATCAGATAGAGGAGGCACACATGCGCAACCGCTCGCTCATAGCCCACTGGTGCTTAGAGCATGCCGGCGACGCCATGACTCTCATCACACTCCCCTCCCCTGGGGAGGGGTCGGGGGTGGGTTCCACTTATCTCCAGATTAACGACTACCCCCGTCTTCGCCAGCTCATTGCCAAGCTCCTGGCCGAAATCCAGCGCATAAAAAGCGAGGGCGACTATGAAGCCGCCCGTCAGTTAGTAGAACGCTATGCCGTAAAGGTAGACCCCGTTCTCCACGAAGAGGTGCTCGCCCGCTACCGCAAGCTCAACCTCGCCCCCTACAAAGGTTTCATCAACCCCTGGCTGCTTCCCGTCTACGATGAGAACGGCGACATCATTGACCTTCAGATAAACTACTCCGAGAGCTACGACCACCAGATGCTCCGCTACAGCACGGAGTACGCCACACTAATCTGAAGCTCCTATATTTTATACTGCTATCAATTCTTGACCAATCTCTCTAACAGTGTCCAGAATCTATTAAAGCTTCAGTCAATATCGCCCAAATATTTCGTAACCTGTTCTTTCAGCAAAGGTATATCTTCCTTTATGACCATCCATAGTATTTCAAAATTAATTCTGAAATAGTCGTGAACGAGGATATGCCTCATCTTTTCTATCAACTGCCAAGGGGTGTCAGGGTGTTCCTGTTTGAAATCTTTTGTTAGTTTGTAAATGGCTTCACCTATAATCTGAACATTGTAAATGGTTGCATGAAGGCGCAACTTGTCCTCTTTCAATTGAAGCTCACTGAGGTCCTTGGTATACTCTTCTACACTTTTGATGGCAGAGAGGATATCCTCCAAACGTGACAGGTCTCTTTCAGGCTCTCGCATATACTAACACTTTATCGCGGTTTGCTGTTTTCTCTGCAAAAGGCAGAAGGTCGCCCTCGATGACAAGGTCCACAGGGCGGTGAAGCAACTGTTCCAGTTCCAGATTCATTGCGAAGAACTTTAACCCCATACGAGTACCCGGAATCAGGGTGATGATAATGTCGACATCACTATCAGCCCGCTCCTCTCCACGAGAGAACGAACCGAAAACCCATGCTTTTTCTACTGGCTGGGTTTTAAAATAATTGCTGATAGTGCGTGAAACTTCTTGATTCATCGTTCTGATATTTTGGTGCAAAGATAGCAGATTCTGTTGAAACCTCCAAATATTTGAGCGACTTTTTTATTTCGCCCCCTTCCTTCTGTTACATTCCCTGCAAAGCATTTGGCAGTTCTCGATGACGGTACGGCCACCGTCACGCCACGGGGTGATGTGGTCGCCCTCCATTTCAGAGAATTCAAATTCTACATCCTTGTTTTGACATTCAGGGTTTGCACAATGATGATGCTGACGTTCGTATACTTCGAGCTTGATGTCATCAGGGAAAGCCCGCAGGCCAAGGTCGTGCTCGTCGCGGGTTAGGACGTAAGAGCAGATGCCCTTCTTGTTCTGCACGTCGCTGTCGATAATAAGCCGTTCTATTTCCTTATCCAGCACGGCTTTGTCTATAATCATACTGCCATATTTGTCGTAAAGCCGGCCCCAATCCACGCCCTTCATAATCAGTTTGCGCTTCTTCAAATCGAACGTAGAAGTAACCCAAGTGATGACAGCCGAAAAGTATTGCCACAATTGCGAGGCGTTAGGGTCTTTCCAGTGTTGCTTCATATAGCCTTCTACTGTCAGCTTGTATCCTGGTTTGCTCTGACTGTTGGCAATCCATTTCAGCGCCGTCTCTAAATAATCCTGGCGGATAGGCGAGCCGTTCAACAAATACTTACCCATGTTGTAGGCAGCACAGTTGGTCTTTGAGAAGTACCTCTTTGCATCGCTCACGAAGGTGCCGGCATAGACGGCATTTCGCAACTCCTGCTGGGTCAGTCGCTCACCGGCAATGTTAATGGTCTCGAACCATTTCAGTTTCTCCTCGTCGTCACCAGAACATACATACACCATCAGCTCATAGTCCATTATCTGCTGTTGTTCCTTGGCTGAGAGGTTGTCGAAATACTGGAAGTCGTAGGCGAAGTCGCCATTCACATACTGGCAGATGCTGATAGTGCGTTGCTGGCCGTCCATCACCTCAAAGGGCACAGCCTGGTTTCCGTCACGAGTTGCCCAGTACATCACATTAAGCGGAAAGCCTTGCTTGATGGTAGTGATGACGGCATTACGCTTCTTTGCGTCATAGATAAACTCACGCTGGTAAGGCGGACGGATGTCTAAGCGGCCACCAAAGCCACGCACGCCTTGCTCCTCATTGTCCTCATAGCCTTCGGTCAGCTCGCGGACGGTAACCTTCTGTAGTTCGATTTTCATAGTTTATTTCTTTTTGATTAATATTCTTGAGTAAGGACATTTGTGTTGGCCGTTAACGGTAAAGGCTAGATCTGTCCTACCTCTATAATTCCTTTTGACGCCTATTGAACTCGCTAATTTTCCACTACCAATTCCAATAAGTTCATATTCATCGGGATTATGCTGTCCAAGATAAGTATCAGGAACTCCCATTATTCCCTTGTAGTCTTTGGGAATATTAACAACTTCATCTACATCAATGGCATCATAATTATCGTAAGAAGGATAATCATCAGGAGAGTATACTCTGAATGTAATTAAATGTTCATGGCGCTTCTTGTGATCCAAGTTAGTGTACCATGTTATTGCGGGTACTTTAATATAATTGTCATTAGGGTCAAGCCCTTTTGCCTTTACAAACTTTTGATTAGCCTCATTGGTGTTTTCATACGGAGTTTTATAAACCATTGAGAGATTAAAACCGAAACCCAACCATATTTTATTGTTCTTAATGAAAGGAAATATTTCAGAATAGTGCAAAGCACTCATTCTACCAAGAATCAAGAACTTCTTCTCATACTTCATCAGCTGCGCCACATATTCTCGGAACAGCGAGAAGGGAGGGTTAGTAACTACGATGTCGGCCTCTTTGAGCAGCTCTATGCATTCGCGACTACGGAAGTCACCATTCTCACGAAGCGTTGAAAGCATGTTCTTGTCGTTTTGTAACAGGTAGCGCACATCGGCTAAGTCAATACGACCGTCACCATTGACATCAGTCACCTCCGTTATCTCTACCTTGTAGGCCACCTTCTTCTCGTTACCCTCCTCGTCAATAGCAAAGAGCGGCAGTTCCTGCCCCGTTATTGGCGAGCCGTTGTAGCAGGTAGCGATGAGCTTCTTCAGCCCGAAGGCATTGAAGTTGTTGGCGAAATACTTGAAGAAGTTGCTCTCGTAAGGGTCATCGCAGTTACAGAGGATCACCTTGCCGCGAAAGTGCTGGCGGTAGTGCTTCAGTTCGTTCTCGATGTCCGTAAGCTGGGTGTAGAACTCATCCTTCTTAGCCTCCTTGGCCGCATTAAGATTCTTGTTTGCCATAGTGCGATTGATAGTTTTAGGTCGGCATCTGACTATCAATCGCCTTTCCGCACAAAGAAAGCGTGACACAATCCTTATGCGTTAAGCTGGGGCATGCCCAGGAATTGGAACCCCATCCACCCTTTATAAGAATGCATCACGCCTATTGGCGCGAATACATTGCTATATTAGGGTGGAGAGGGGATGCCATAACCTGACACCCCGCAATCTCTATTACTTCTGAGCGTTACTTATTCCAAACTGTTTCCTGGGCATTTTGGCTTAACGCGAAATAATAGCAAATGCTTCGTTAGCAGTTCGGATTTCTCCCCGAACCGCGTGCAAAAGTACAAAGAAAAAACGGAACGGCAAAACTTTTTGGAGAAATAATCCAAGAAACTTTTGCCTTGGATGGTTATCCCTGCCGCTGCCTTACTGCTTCGAAGAGCAAGATGGCGGCGCTGACTGAGACATTGAGGGAGTCGACACGTCCGAGCATGGGAATGCGGATATGCTTGGTGGCGGCATCACGCCATTGTTGGGTGAGGCCATCAGCCTCAGTACCCATGACGATGGCCACAGGGCCACGCATGTCGGTATCATAATATAGGTTGGAGTCCTGTAGCTGTGCGGTAAGAATGGCGATACTATTGTCTTTCAGAAAACGGATGCACTCCTCAGAGGTGCATGCCACGACGGGAACACAAAAAAAGGCTCCTAAGCTGGCACGTATAAGATTGGGATTATAAAGGTCAGTGAGCGGGTCGCAGACAATAACTGCCGTTGCCCCGGCAGCATCTGCCGAACGAAGCACCGCGCCTAAGTTTCCGGGCTTCTCCACGCTCTCGAGCACCACCAAAAGAGGATTCTCACCAAGGATAATGTCGCTTAGCAGGCGGTTGTGCTGCCTTACTACGGCTACGACGCCCTCTGTGCTGCCGCGATAGGCAATGCGCTCATAAACGGCAGGAGTAACCTCTACCGTCTGGCCACCATGAGCAGGCAACGGCTCCTGACAGAGCTGGGGACAGCAGAACACCTCTTCTACCTTCATACCTGACGCGATGCATTGGCTAAGCTCACGATGTCCCTCCACGACGAATAATCCAGAACGACGCCGCTCTGACGATTTCTGCTCAAGCACTAATAAACGCTTCACCCGAGGGTTCTGCGTGCTGCTTATTACTTCTGACATTTTGGTGGTTTGGGGAGTTGGTGGTTTTGGGGGTTGGTGATTGCTTAAACGATTATTCATAGCTGACGTATGGCTCTAAACGGGCGATTGCCTCTGGCGAGAACTCCGGGAGCAGACGGAGGTCGGCAAGACTGCCGATAGGTCCATGCAGACGGCGGTACTCGACAATGGCCTTAGCCTGATAGAAGTTAATGTAGGGATGACGCTTCAGCTCATTGAGCGTGAGGCGGTTGATGTACAACTGTCGCGGGTGAGGCTGCGACACGATTGTATATGCTTTGGTCTCAGGTGGCACGTCCTCCACCTCGTCGAGCTGGTCCACGCTGACGTATCCACCTAACCGATGACCATAGTCCACAATACGACGGGCACGGTAGCTGCCAATGCCGGGGATAGTCTTCAGGGCTGTTGTGTCAGAAAGGTTGAGATCTACGGTCTCACCCTCACGGAGCTTGAAGGGGTATTTAAGCTCAACAGGCAGGCTATCGTTCGTCTCTTTGCGCTTGCTAAAGAGGGTGGAGGCGGGCTGATAGTCTTGTGAAATACGGATATAGGGTTCCAGCTCACGATATTGCTTCACGGTGAGACCATACAGCCGGGCAAAGTC